>CAZMEO010000034.1:16924-19560 GCA_964565315.1 uncultured Candidatus Moduliflexus sp.
TTTTTCTTAACCATAACGTCCTCTGTCAATGCACCTAAAAACACCTGACAGGGGCGGAATGTTTGCCTTACTTCTTTTTCTGCTCGGCCTGTTCGATTTTGGCCCAGGAATCTTTCAGCGAGACAGTGCGGTTGAAGACGAGCTTCTCCGCCGTCGAATCGGAGTCCACGCAGAAATAGCCCTGCCGCTCGAATTGATAGCGGCTGCCCGCCGGAGCATTCGCGACGAACGGCTCGATTTTTGCGTCGTTCAGCACGGTCAGCGATTCGGGATTCAGGCAGGCGTGAAAATCTTCGGCTGCTGTCGGGTCTGGTTCATTGAACAGGCGGTCATAGAGCCGCACTTCAGCGCTCAGCGCATGTTTCTCGGATACCCAATGAATCGTGGACTGCACTTTGCGCCCGTCGGATGACCAGCCGCCTTTCGTGGTCGGATCGTAGGTGCAACGGAGTTCGGTAATTTCGCCTTGCTCGTTTTTCACGACGCCGGTACAGGTGACGTAATAGGCGTAGCGCAGTCGCACTTCGCGTCCTGGCGCGAGTCGGAAGAACTTCTTCGGCGGGTCTTCGCGGAAATCGTCGCGCTCGATATACAGCACTTTCGAAAAGGCGACTTTGCGCGTCCCCATGCTTTCGTCTTCCGGGTTATTGACGGCGTCCATTTCCTCCACGAGATCGTCGGGATAATTCTCAATCACGACTTTTAGCGGATTCAGCACGGCCATAACGCGCTGCGCCGTGCGGTTCAATTCCTCGCGGATGCTGAATTCCAGCATCGCGACATCCACCATGCTGTTGCGTTTCGCCAGCCCGATCCGGTCGCAGAAATTCCGAATGGATTCCGCCGTGTAGCCGCGCCGCCGCAGGCCGCTCAATGTCGGCATGCGCGGGTCATCCCAGCCGGACACGAGCTTTTCCTGCACCAATTGCAGCAGCTTGCGCTTGCTCATCATGGTGTAGGTCAGATTGAGCCGCGCAAACTCGTATTGATGCGGATGACACGGCACGGGAAGATTATCCAGCACCCAGTCGTAGAGTTCGCGGTTGTTCTCGAATTCCAGCGTGCAGATCGAATGCGTGACGCCTTCAATCATGTCCGACAGGCAGTGCGTGAAATCGTACATCGGATAGATGCACCAGGCGTCGCCCGTGCGATGATGCGAGAACTTGCGAATCCGGTAAATCGTGGGATCGCGCATGACCATATTGGGCGAAGTCATGTCAATTTTCGCTCGCAACACCCGCGAACCGTCTTCGAATTCGCCGTGTTTCATCCGCTCGAACAGATCGAGATTTTCCTCGATGGAACGATTGCGGTACGGGCTTTCTTTGCCCGGTTCGGTCAGCGTGCCGCGCATCTGGCGGATTTCCTCGGCGGTCGAGTCGTCCACATACGCCTTGCCCTCTTTAATCAGCATGACGGCGTATTCGTACAATTTGGGGAAATAATCTGAGGCGTAATACAGGTGTTTGCCCCAATCAAAGCCGAGCCAGTGGACATCTTCCTGAATCGAGTCCACGTATTCGACATCTTCTTTCGTCGGGTTCGTATCGTCAAAGCGCAGATGACAACGCCCGCCGTATTCTTTCGCCACGCCGAAATCGGTGCAAATCGCTTTCGCATGGCCGATATGCAGGTAGCCGTTCGGTTCAGGAGGAAAGCGCGTCACGATTTCTTTATGCTTTCCGGCGCGTAAATCTTCTTCAACAATGGTGCGGATGAAATCAAGCGAACCCGCTTCTTCAGCAGGATTCGCGGCTGTTGTGTTGGTTGTTTTGTTGAGATCGCTCATGAACATCTCCCTTCCGGGCTGACAAAACGTCCCTCCGTCGTTTCGCTGCCACAGAGTCCGTAAAGCCGCAGACGGCATGTCTGCGGCGTGTTTATGTTTGGGCTGTTTTTTTTAATATCGGGGAAATCTGTCAACAGATTAGTGCAAGAATGATTCAGCGTTATTCTGCGTCTTTTGTTGGATCGCCCGCAAACCAGAGTTTCAGAATCGGCACGAGCGTTTCCTGCGCAATGCGAAACGGCACTTCGTCTTCTTTAGGATTCTCTTTCGGCTCGATAATCACTTTTTTCGCCTGCCACAGCCCGCCGTTTTCCTGTAACTCTTCAAGCAGCGCTGAATTCTCGGCGTCGTTGCATCCGTATAATGCGGTTTCTTCAATTGGCGGCAGCGTGCCGGTAAATGGCTCGCAGATCACGCCATCAGCCAACTCGATGCGCCAGGGATGCGGCTTGACATCGGTGTTGTCAGGCTCCGGCAGCGGTTCGGTGAGCGTCAACGCAAATTCTTCATCTGATACGCCGCAGACAATGGTTTTGCCGTCATTCGCAATCAGACACGGATCGTAAATCGAATTTTCCACCATGCAACGATAGGCGGATGGCGAATAATAGGCGGCAATTGAAGATGTCCAACAGTTCCCTTCGACGGTTTTTCCTGGAACGGCGGGAACATATTGGATGATTTCGGTTTTTTCCGGTGGCGCTACTGCCTGCGCAACATGGGGAGAGCAAGACAACATCATCAGAACCGCTATCGTTTTTTTGAGCATCGCTGTTATCGTTCTGCTGAAAAATTGCGCTGACCGTCGCTTCGCTCAGCAACGCACTTTTCGCACAACGTTCCT
>CAZMEO010000035.1:0-11154 GCA_964565315.1 uncultured Candidatus Moduliflexus sp.
CTTATGAAGTCTCACTGGCCATGGATTTCGGCCAGGTAAAATAAAATGTGCTTCCGTTGCCGATTTCTGAGTCGAACCAGATTTTCCCGCCATAGCGCTCGACGATTCCTTATGAATGCTACTGTAACAGTGCGATGATTTTTTCATACGCAAAATTGCCGCTGAGAGCCTCAAGTCCGTCTGCTAACGCGGGATCGATTGTTCGAATTGTTCGAATCTTAGCCGCGATGGCGGTCATGTCGGCAATCGAGCATGCGTGAATTAACGTGGCGCGCATCTCTTCTGGCAGCGCGTTCAGCGCGGTGCGCATCTCTTCTTCGCTTATTTGTGGCGCGTCCTGCTGTTCCAGCGTCTCGTTATACAGAAACTTCACGCCTAACTGCTCCTGAAGGGCAACAAAAATCTCCTGCTCTTTGAACGGCTTTCGCAGAAAATCATCTGCGCCGTTCGTAATGGCGGTGTCATGCTCATCTTCCACGCTGCTGGCGCTGATGACAATAATTTTCGTTGGCGTGTTGTCGTGATGCGTTTCGCGTTCCCGAATTTGCCGAATCGCCTCATACCCGCCCATGACCGGCATCCGCATATCCATCCAAACCAGATGCGGCTGCCACGCCTGCCAGATGTCGAGCGCCTCCTGCCCGTTCGCCGCGTCGCGCAGCGCAAACCCGAACGGCGCGAGCAGCGTCAGCAGCAAACGGCGGTTTTCAGGATGATCATCCACGACAAGCAGGCGGTACTCCGGCTGCCCCGGCGCAAGCCCGATCACAGTTCGATGCTGCGGCGCGGCAGTTTCCTCTCCGGCGTCAAGCACGCTCGCATGAATCGTCACGGTAAAGGTTGATCCCTGTCCGAGGCGGCTGGCAACGGTAATATCGCCCCCCATCACACGCGCGAACGAGCGGCTGATTGACAAGCCCAACCCTGTGCCTTCCTGCGTGGAGCGACTGGTTGTGGTTTGCACAAAGGGCGTAAACAGGCGATCCCGTTCTTCCGGGGCAATCCCCGCGCCAGTATCTTCAATGTCGAAACGCAGGCGCACGACCGTCATCTCGGCTTCGCTCGATGACCGGTCATCGAGCGAAGTCGAGATGACGCGCACGGTCACGCCTCCGGTTTCCGTAAATTTGATGGCGTTATTCAGCAGGTTGATCAGCACCTGCCGCAATTTCACCGCATCCGTTTGCACGAGGCGCGGCGCGTCCGCCAGCCCTTCGACCGCGAGCGTCAGTTTTTTCTGCTGCGCTTTCAGCCGAAACATGTCCTCTAATTCCGAGAGCAGATCATGCAAGTCGCAGGGCGCTTCGTTCAGCGTCATGCGCCCGGCTTCGATTTTCGAGAGATCAAGCACCTGATTGATCAGTGTGAGAAGATGTTCGCCGCTGCGCAGGATAATCCCAAGATGGTCGCGTTCCTGTTCGGTATGCGGCGCATGGGCGAGTATCTGCGTAAAACCGAGAATCGCGTTCAGCGGCGTGCGGAGTTCGTGGCTCATATTGGCGAGAAACGCGCTTTTGGCGCGATTGGCGGCTTCGGCATTGTCTTTGGCATGGTGCAAGGCGTTCATCGTCTCGCGCAATTGGGCGGTCATGTGGTTGAAGGTGGCGGCAAACTGCCCGATTTCATCCTGCGCCTCCACCCCCGCCTGGACGATCAGATCGCCCTGGCGAATTTGTTCGGCCACGACAGTCAGCCGTTTCAACGGGCCGACCATGCTGTAATACAGCAGGAGTGCGCCGCCTGCGCCTAAACAGACGGCGAGCAGACCGACACACAGCGTCTTCCGGCGCGAGGCGGTCAATAATTCCGCGCCTGCCTGCAAATCCTGTTCTAAGCGGGATTGATGCGCGTTCGTCATTTCAGTTAGCAGCAGGAGCATCGTATCCGCGGAGGGAACCGCCTCGGTTCTAAAGAGAAACAAATCTTCGCGGGCATGTTCCCCTTCCGCAAACGCCAACGCCTGGTCTATACATCGCAGCAACTCGGCGCGAAACGCCGCGATCCGCTCAAGCGCCGCTTGCTCATCCGATGTCAGCAGATACCGCTGGCGTTGGAGCAATTCCCAGGCATTCTCGTTGAGCGTGAGGTTGGACGTGTACTCAAATTTGAAGCTCGCGCGGCGAGTCGTGATATAGGTGCGTACTCCTGCAATCATCGCATAAAATGACGATTGGAAATCCGCCATTGTGCCGAGCACGGTCAGATTATCCCGCGACGGCTCGCGCTGGCGTTGGGCGTTTAAGAGCCGTCGCACATCTTGCACGATGCGAAGCAGCGCAGGCTGAATATCCTGCATCAACACGCGCAGCGCCGGTTCGCGCCGCAATTGATCATCCCGAATGGCAAATAATCGGTCAGGCAAATCCATCCAACGCGCCAACGCCTGTTTGAGTTGTTGAAGATGCTTGTCATGATGGATGTCATCGTTGTCAACATGGACGCGTTCCAATTCCTGAAGCGCCGTTCGAAACGACTGATATGCCAAGGAATATTCCTCCTGGTAGCTTCGATTCCCCAGCGCCAAATATCCCCGCACGCTGGAAACCATCCGCAGTAAATCGGACTGCGCGCGGGTAGCCGTCAGCATCATCGGCAACTGGACGCGGTCGGTCTCATGGATGGCGTTGGTGGCTTGTTCGCTGCTCAAATAGCCGAGTCCGACTACCAACACCGTCAACAGCAGCACACTGCCAAAACCAAGCGCAAGTTTATGAGCAATTCGCATATCTGTGAACTTGAGAAACCAGATTTTTCGGAAAAAACCTGGTCTCATACTGACGCTTATTTTTTCCGCCGCCACTCTTTGATGTTCCAGGTGACGGGGTTCCAGGGATTTAATTCAATGCCGTCCAGCGTGTCACTCGCGCCGTTGATTTCCATCAGGTTCACTAATGGAATCAGGGCCACATCTTCCACGCAGAGGTCGTTCATACGAATAAACAGGGCTTGGCGGGTTTGGGGATCGAGTTCGGTGACCGATTGGGTGAATAAGGCGTCGAATTCAGGGTGACACCAGCGACCGATACTGCCCCTGCCTGACCAATTATTCGCTTGCTGCGGAACATGCTCGCAAGTCAGCCAACGCATATATGTCTCAGGGTTAGGGGACGTACTGCTGCTGTTATATTCTTGCAAATCCGCGTAGAAATGTCTGACCGTGTTCGTATTCTCCGGGTTCGTCCCAAAGAAGACACTGGCGTCAATCCCCTTGAGTTCCACTTCCACGCCGATGGATTCCAACGCCGCTTTGACAATCGCCTGGGTCTGTTGGCGGATTCGCGTGACTGAGGTTTGAAACACCACGCGCAGTTTCATCCCATTTTTCTCACGAATCCCATCCCCGTTGGCGTCGCGCCACCCGGCTTCATCGAGTAAGGCGGCGGCGCGGGTTAAGTCGAACGGATACAGGTTCGCGGTGTTCGGGGAATCGTACTGCGGCGGCGCGATCAGGATATTGGTCACAGGTTGGGCGGTCTTGCCATACAATGCCGCAATCGCCTGCCGGTCAATGGCATGGGCGAAGGCTTGCCGCACGGTTTTGTCGCTGAAGAACGGGTGCGGGAAGCGCAGACTTGACCGTTCGCCGGTGTCCGTCGCCCGATTCGGATCGCTCTGATTGACCACAATCCGTTCCACTAACGACCCCGGCACGGGAATGAGGCGGCCTGTGCCAGCGGCTTCCATGACAGCCAATTGTTCAGGATCAAGCTGTAAGTTCCAGGCAAAATCAGCGGCTCCCTCTATCAACACCGCCCGCGCGGCCATCATGGCATCGCCCCCGCCGTGCAATTCGGCGCGGCGAAAATACGGCTTTCCCGACTCCCGAAACAGGGGGTTGGCTTCATAGATGAGATTGACAATATTCACCATGTCATCGCCGATAATCAGCATATCTTCTTGATGATAGGCGACCATCCGATACGGCCCCGTCCCGACCGCTGCAAGCTGCATTGACGCCTCGGACGAGGTTTGCGGATCATAATCAGCCCACACATGGCGGGGCAGAATCATCCCATACCGTCCGACAAAAGGCGTGTCCCATGCCGGAGTGATCGTTTTGAAATTGATTCGCAGTGTCAGATCGTCGAGAACCTCGATTGTGTCAATGAGGGTGTAATTGCCGGTCGTCACTGCCCGGTTCTGCGGATTCATGATAAATTCATACGTGAACAGCACATCATCGGCTGTAAAAGGCTGCCCATCAGACCAGGTGAGATTCGACTTCAATCTCCAGGTTACCGATTTGCCATCCGGGGCGACGCCTCCATTCTCTACACTGGGAATGTCGGCAGCAAGAAAGGGGATGAGATGCCCCTCGGAGTCAAAACTTGCCAATGGTTCATACGTCATCCGCGCCGCAGCCCAATCCTTAAAACCGCTGCTCAAATGCGGATTCAATTGGGTGGGCGCCTGCCAAAAGAACAACCGCAGCGTGTCTTCCTGAGCATCCGCCGCAGCGCTCATTCCGCAGAACGCCAAGAAAAGTAAGGTGATGATAACTTCAACCGTGTACAATTTATGCCGCATGTTCATGAAATTACGTCGCATCATACATTCCTTTCGTTCGAATCGCCGCTTTGCAGCGGGACAGCCACGTTAACGTGGGGTTATTAACCCTGTGAAGTCTCACTGGCGATGGATTTCGGCCAGGTAAAATAAAATGTGCTTCCTTTGCCGATTTCTGAATCGAACCAGATTTTCCCGCCAGACAATTCAACAATTTTTTTGACAATCGCTAACCCGATTCCGGTGCTTTCAAGTTCATCGCGTGGATGCAGCGTCTGGAAGATCTGAAAAATCTTCTCATGATATTTCTGAGCAATCCCCGGCCCGTTATCGGCCACGCTGAACCGCCAGTAGTCGCCTATATCGTGACATTCAACCATGATTTCTCCTTGCGGTTTGTCCATAAATTTGACGGCATTTCCGAGCAGATTTGCAAAGACCTGCTGAAGGCGGATTCCATCGCCGACAAGCGTTGGCAGATTCGGGGCGACCTCAATTCGGATTGTCGGCGGTGGCGCAAGCCAGGCAATAATCCCTGTCAGCAGCGTATCGAGCTGAATGGAGGTTTTCTGGCCGACGGTGCGCCCGATGCGCGAATAGGTCAAAATCCCTTCAATCAGGTCATCCATGCGTTTGGCCCGCCCTAATAGGAGAGCTGCCATCTCGCGACCGCGCTCATCGAATGCATCGCCGTAGTCGTTGACTAACCAGTGCGTGAGCCTGCTGATGGCGCGCAGCGGGGATTTCAGATCATGCGACACGATATACGCAAAACTTTGCAGTTCCTCATTCGCGGCTTGCAGTTCGGCGGTCCGTTGTTTGACTCGCTCTTCGAGTCGCGCGTTGAGGTCTTGGATTTCCTCAGTCCGCTCTTTGACCAATTCTTCTAAGTGATTGCGGTAGCGGTTGAGTTCCTCGTCAATCTGTTTGCGTTCTGTAATATCGCGGCTGATGCCCACGAGGCCGCGAACGACGCCATCCTGATCGCGAAACGGAATTTTCGTCGCTAAAAACCAGCGCGGTTCGCCGGTATCCCGGTCGATATGAGGTTCTTCATCATTGACGCTGGGCTGACCGGAGGCCATGAAGTCTTGTTCTTTCTGATAGTAGTGTTGCGCGTAATCATGCGGATAAAAATCAAAATCGGTTTTGCCAAGCAATTCGTTCGGCGAGGCCGCGCCCATCAAATGCGCAAGCGCCTGATTCGCCGCTAAAAAGCGGCTTTCGCGATCTTTGATGAGAATCAGATCAGGCATGTTGTCAATCAGGATGCGCAGCAGATTCCGCTCTTTCGCCAATTCAGCGGTACGTTCCGCAATGGTTTCCTCTAAGTGCGTGCGATACAAGAAGAGTTTGTTTTCGATATGCTTGCGCTCGCTGATGTCGCGAGAAGCCGCCTGAATTTCGACGATCTCGCCGGTCTGCTCATGATACAGCGCGTGGCTGGTGGTTTCGAACCAGGTGTATGCGCCATCTTTTCGGCGGATGCGATAGCTGACCGTATAGGCAGTCTGCCGCGCTAAAATAGTGCTGTGGGAAGCCGTCACAGCGAGGAAATCGTCAGAATGAATGAATTCATACGCCTGATGCCCAATCAATTCCTCCGGTTCATAGCCCAGCAGCCTGCGGCAGGCTGGAGAAGCGTATAAATAGACGCCTTCCGGGTTATGGCGGGAAATGAAATCAGTCGAGTTCTCCGCCAATAACCGGAATCTGGCTTCCGCCTCTTGATGAACCGCTGCGAGTGTTTCTAATTCGGCGTTCCGCTGTTGTAATGCCGTGATCTCTTCGCGCAGTTGCGCGGCTGTTTTTTCGTGATCGTTCATCGTTGTTCTCCTGACTTCGGAAGCGTAAAAAAGAAGCGGCTTCCTTCTCCAATGATTGATTCTACCCCGATGTGGCCGCCAGATAATTCCACGATTTTTTTGGCAATCGCCAGCCCCACCCCGATGCTTTCGAATTCATCGCGTGCATGCAGCGTCTGGAATATCTGGAAAATTTTGTCATGATATTTTGCGTCAATGCCGGGGCCGTTATCGGAGACGCTGAATTGCCAGCATTCTCCGGCATCTGCGCTCGTAACAGTGATCTTCCCCTGCGGTTTATCCATAAACTTGATGGCATTCCCAATCAGATTGGCGAAGACTTCCCGGATGTTGGTTTTCTCCCCGGAAATCGTCGGCAAATCCGGGGCGATGTCAATGGTGATGGAGGGCGGCAGAGAAAACGAATTCACAAGTTCTGAGAGAAGCAGAGAAAGATTGATGGACTCTATCGGCCTCACCACCCGTCCAATGCGTGCGTAGGCCAGAATGCCGTCAATCAGTTCGTCCATGCGTTTGACCCGACCGATCAACAAGTCCGCCATATTTTTCCCTTCCTCATCAAAACAGGAGGCATAATCCTGCACTAACCAGTCGGCAAGCCTGGAAATGCCGCGCAGCGGGGATTTCAGATCATGAGAAATAATATAGGCAAATCGTTCCAACTCTTTGTTGGCGGCCTCCAGTTTGGCGGTTCGCTCGTGAACGCGCTGTTCCAATTCGGCGTTCAGCGTGCGGACTTCGTCTTCTGCGCGTTTGCGCTGCGCGATAAATCGGGCTTGCTGCACATTTTGATACGCTTTCAGCGACAGTTCTTTTGAGAGCAAAAACAGGACGTTCGCGATTTTCTGAAATTGCTGCGTGGACATCGTCGGTACTTCTTGCAGCGCGTTCCGAAACTCCTCTTCATCCGCGCCGATCTGACGCGCATAATCCAATATGCGCTGTTCATCCGTGTCCGTATTTTTCACCTGTCCGACAAGCCAGTTGGCGAGATGCTTGCCGCCGACAATAATGCTTGCGCCCGCATCCCATAAGCCGCCGCTCAAACACGGCTGCACAATCGGCCCGTCGAGATTCTGTCTGCCGAGGATCGTATCGGAATAGTAACAATTCGCCAGCCCGATGTCGGTTTTGCGGATAATATCGCGGCATAATCGGCAAAAATTGCTCGGTTTCGTAATCGGGATGCCATCTAAATGGGTAATAACCGACGCGACATTCATGGCAGCGGCAAACGCATCTTGGATCTTCTGAAGTTCCTCGATATTAAACAGATCATAAAACGAAATCTCGCCAGTTTCCAGCGGTTCTGTTAAGGCGAGAATGCGCTTGTTCAGCGCCTCTTCAATGTGCTTGCGTTCGGTAATATCTTCCGAAATGCCGAGTAAATAGGCCGGATTCCCATCTTTGTCTAAAATCGGAATTTTTTTTGTATGCAGGATGCGTTCGCCGTGCGCTCTGGTCTGGATCGTCTCTTCTGGAATATCGATAAACGCGCGGCGCTCAAGCACGTCGCGATCATTTTTGATGAAAAAATCGGCTTCTGCCTTCGGGAAAAAATCATAATCGTTTTTGCCGAGCAGTTCGTCTCTGGAATAGCCTAACAACGCTTCTCCCGCTTGATTGAAGCGCACAAATCGAAGATGTTCCGCATCTTTCACGAAAATCATGTTTGGAATATATTCGACAATATTGTGAAGAAATTCTTCACTTTCACGCAAGGCTTCTTCACGGCTTTTAATCGCCGCAATCATGAGGGCGAAGCTTTGCGCCAATTCATCCACTTCCCGATAGTGACGCCGCACCGGGAAGGTGTGATAATTTCCCTCTGCAATCCGCCTGGATTGGAGCGTGAGTTCGGTGAGCGGCTGAAGCGTCCGCCTCAGGCTGATGAGCGCAGTCAGCAAGGCGAACGCGCTGGCGAGCAGAATGCCGCCGCCGAGAATCTCGCGCATTTTCCGCACTCCGGCGAACGCTTCGTCAACCGGCTGCGTCACAACGACGATCCATCGGGTCGGGCGAACACGCGCCACGCATCCGACATACTCCGTGTTATTGGCTTGATACGCCATGGAGCCTTCATATCCCCGCAGACCTTGCCGAACCAGTTCAAGATGCCCGGCGTTCTCGCGTTGTGCCACGACAGACGGGTTGGGATGGGCGATAATCGTGCCGTCGCGATCAGTAATCGCCGCATATCCGTGCGCCCCAATCGACATTTTGGCAATAATCGCATGTAACGCCGCTAAATTTAAAAACCCGACCAGCCTCCCGCTTTTCAGCGGCACGCTGACTGAGAGCGTGGGGTTGCCGGTTTGCATCGAAATGGCGGTCAACGACCAGTGCGGCGCGTGGACATCGGCGGGGGCTTGAAAAAATTCCTGCGCCGAGGCATCCAGCATGACAAAATCATCGTGATACGGGGCCAGATGAATAATCTTGCCAGAGGCATCAAGCATCCAGATGCTTTCGAAGGATTGATAACTTTTTAAGACGGCATCTAAATACGCATCAATGCTGTCAGGCATGATGACGCGCTGCTGTTCGACGATGAACACCATCTGGCGGAGCAGGCCAGATGGCTCTTGAAGGAATTGCTCCACCTCTCCGGCCAGCGAACGCGCTAACAATAAATGCCGCGAGGCGATTTCCCTCCGCATGTTTGTCGTCACGCTATACAAGGCGATTCCGCCAATAGCAAGAATCGGCACGATGGCGACGATTAAAAAGTTGATCGTCAACAGATGTTTGAGACTGGCAAATAGTTTCATGATCGCGCCTACTCTATCAGGACAAATCGCCCATCCCGCACCGTAAATAAAAACGTGTTCCGTTGCGCGTCGCCATATTGATCAATCGTGATGTCTCCCTGTAACGCATGCAGCACGTTCTGTTTCAGGATCGCGCCTTTCACGCCTTCAGGTTGTGTCGTCTCTCGCAATGCCTGAATCAGCAATTGCGCCGCGTCATATCCGCCCGTTGCCGCAAAATTCGGCGCGGGTCCGAAGCGTTGTTCGAATTGCTGCTTGAATGCGAGATATGCAGGATGCATGCTTTGTTCGTTATAGGTTTGCGGCAAGATGATGCCTTCGACCGACATGCCGCCTTGTTGAATCAACACAGGCGTCATCGCCCAGCCGCTCGACAGAACGGGAAGCGCACTGCCGAATTTCTTGAGTTGCTGGCAGAGCATCGCCATATCAAGCGCACCCGCGACAAACAACAAGCCATCGGGCGCGGGAGCAAGTATCTGTTGAATGCGTTCCCGATATTGGCGATCCTGCCCCGAAGTAAAGGCGGCTGTGGTCAGAATTTTCCCGCCTGCTTGCTCGAACGCCGCCTGAAAATGTTGATGCCACGCTTCGGTAAAGGTGCGATTGGAGAGATCATAGAGGTCGCTGACGGTTTTTATCCCCTGCGCCCGCGCATATCGCGCGATCTGCTCCGCCTGAACTTTATCCGCCAGCCCGGTGCGGAAGAAATAATCATCGATGCCGGAGAGGTCGTTCGTCGTGCTTGTCGGGCTGATCATCACAATGTTCGCCGCGTTGATGACTGGCAGTGCCGCCACCGACATCGCGCTGGTCATGTGACCGATAATCGCGATCACGCCCTCATCGATTAACTCTTGATCAACCTGTTTTGCGACGACGGCGTCTTGTTGATCATCTTTGACAATCAACTCGATCATCCTGCCGTTGATGCCGCCAGCCGCATTCAGTTGCTCGACGGCAAGCGTGACGCCATTGCGGCCTGCCGTGCCGAGGTCAGACAGACGCCCTGTCAAGCAGCCGACAAAGCCGATTTTGATCGGACGCTCAGAACGGCATCCATGCCAGGCAGCGATTCCGATCACAAGCATGACGACAATCCGCATCAGATGGCACCGAGTTCGGAACGTGTTGTTGCTTTGCGGTGTCATAGATTTCTGGCAAAGACGCTTGCGAGACCGCATCAGAAAAATTGCCGAATAACGCAAGCGGCCTCGCGTGGCGGTTTCCCCTCCCGTTTAAAATATGAATGAACGATATTTTGGGGCTGGCGGCGCGCTGTCATGCCAACTGCCTGAGAAAAGAACATGATGCCTCTTTGAGAGGAGTGCGCTGCCGTCGGCGCATTGCGGCGACCTCGCCCCACTCCTGCGAGAGATGAAGAGCATCGTTTTCCCCGCAATTGGTAGAACTATTGTCGTTTACGTTATGCCAGACAAGGCGTGGCGTCAAGAAAAGAATCGGTTTTCTGCCGCCAAAAGTTCTTGACAGAATCGCGTCAACATTCGGATAGTATTTGTTCATGGAAAATACTGAACGGGAGCAGCGCAGCATTTTTGCTATCAATATCGGATTAGGGAGCAATATCATTCTGGCCGCGCTGAAAACAACAATTGGCATCATCGGCCATAGTCCAGCCTTATTGGCTGACGGCATCAACTCCACCTCGGATGTCGCCTACTATATCGTCGTCCGCGTGTTCGTCGGATTAGCGCGGCGGCCTGCGGATGATGAACACCCTTACGGGCATAGGCAATTAGAAAGCATTGCCGCATTAGTGGTCGGCGCGTTCGTCATGACGACTGCCGTGACCATTTTTTGGGACGCGGTGCATCAAGTCTATGGCTTATGGTCAGGAACAGGCGATCCCACCAGGGCATCGTTCTGGACGCTGATTGTCGCCTTGCTGACAATTATTATCAAAATTATCCTGACGACCGTGACGCAGCGGATCGGACGACAAACCAAAAATGCCGCGATTTCGGCGCTTGCCTACGATCATCGTAACGATATTTTTGCCTCAGCCGCTGCCAGCATCGGCATTTTTTTCG
>CAZMEO010000035.1:11254-19432 GCA_964565315.1 uncultured Candidatus Moduliflexus sp.
GATCATCGTAACGATATTTTTGCCTCAGCCGCTGCCAGCATCGGCATTTTTTTCGGACGAATGGGTTTTCTCTGGGTTGACCCAATGGCCGGGGCAATTGTGGCGCTTGTCATCTTGAATACCGGTTTGAAAATCTTGCGGGAATCTTCCGATGACCTGATGGATACCGTGCCGGGAAAAGAACTGGATACTCAGGTGCATAACGCCCTTCGGGAAATTGCCGGAATTCAAGAAATCGAAGAGACGCAGGCGCATCGTTTTGGCCCGTATCTTGTCATAAATATCACCATTGGCATTGATGGAACGCTCTCTGTGGCTGAAGGAGACCGGATCGCCACGCAGGTTGAAACGGCGCTGTCTCGCGAGATTGATTTGCTTCAGCGCGTGCATGTGCATTATCATCCGGCGCATCTGCCAGCCCATGCCTGACGCGGCACGTATTCTGTTTATCTGATTATCTGACGTATGAAGATGCCAGCAATCGTTCAACGAACCATCGTGTATCGCCTGTTGAGCCTGTTTCTTTTAAGCATCTGCCTGCTTGTGCTTGCCGTTCCCTCGCAGGCTGCTGAAGACGTTGACGCGACCCGCTACGAAATCGCCGTCGAAACGCGCATGGTGTCGGAAGAGCATGTACAGGATGATTATGTGGTAAGCGGCGAGGCTTCTCCAGGCGTTCATGCACGCCGAGAACGCGATTACCACGACCTCAGCGGCCATTTTTCTTTCTTCTTCACGCCGATTCTTGACGATCCCGCAATGCCGATTGCGCTGCGCCGATTTTATGCCCGCGTCAGCGCCTTGCATGTTTCAGGAATCATCGAGCCGGAACATTCGACCGATTATGCGTTTGTCAATCCGGCGATCAATTATCGCACCTCCTCCGAAGACGATGAACAGTTCAGGCAGGCTGGCGTTGATGGCCTGTTTTATATTACAGATCAGACCGGATTGCGGCTGCATGCGCTATCTGCGAAAGATGAACAGGTCTCCTTCGAAACCTCGCCAGCCGTTGAGACGCAAAGCCGGAATGACACGAATGAAATTCGCCGGGACTACGGCGTCGGCGTCAGGCACTATCTTTCCGACAACCTTGCGCTGACCATCGATTATGCCTATCATGACGGCGAACTGCGCTCGTTGGAAAAAACGTGGCAGGATAATCCCCTGATTTTCAGCGAAACCAGACGAATCACCGACACAACAGGCCATGCCTTCTCATTGAGCGGAGAATACGTCTGGCAGCAGCGTCTCGGCGTTCAATTGGCGTATGAGTATTTTTCGTATGACAGCGATTCTGATGTGCAGATCGTGCATCTTGAAAATTTTGGCGGAGAAAATTTGACTTTTGGCGACGATGGCACGCAACAGGCGATCACGCCAATCGCGCGCCTATATCTCGGCGAACGGTTTATGGTGCAGTGCGGCGGAGGCATGACATGGACAACACTCACTCGGACGTATGACAACGCGACGGATGTTGAATATACATGGAAGTGGTGGCAGACGCACGGCGGAGTGTTGTATTATTTCACCCGTCATCTCGGCGTGCAGGCGAACTACCAGTATCGCTGGCGCGACGGCGAGGTCAAAATGCGGAGTGATGGGAAGAGCCGTTCTATTTTTCAGGTGGAGTCAGATGTGCAGGAGATTCAGGTTGGCGTGACAGGGCGTTTTTAACAATCATCACGAATCCCTTGTTGAGCGTCTTGGTCAGCCATGCTGCTGAAAGGCGCTGATAACAAGGCACGAAAGGAATCAAACATCAGGGAACAGGAGTATGAAACGTTTAGAACTGGATGAACGTCGCGAAAAACGAATAGACACAGAGATTCTTGCCGATGCGTTTGACGAGCAAGAACGCGCTATGGGGTGGTATTACTATTTAGCCAACACGTTAGTATTTCCCTTTACTGCCAAATGTGCTCACTCCTGGCATAAATCGCCGCTAACTGAAAACGATCAGGTCGAAGTGATCGGCATGACGCCTGAGAATAAATGTTTGCGAGAAATTTTCGTGGACGCGGATTGGAACGGCAAAACGATTACCGCGCCGTTAGCCCAGTTGCGCGGCGTTGATATGGACGACGCCGCGCAGCAGGCGTTAGATGACTGGCATTACTGGGTCGGGCGCGGCTACGGATTTTAAGGAGAAACACCTCACAGGTTTTTGAAACCTGTGAGGTGTGCTTTTCCGGTCATACAGGCATGACCGAATTTTCTGGATTCAGGTCGGTTTTTAATTGCGGATATTTGTCCTGCGAGGGATAGAGCCGCAAAATTTCGTCCTGCACGCGCAACACTAATTTCCGCAATGACGGGCGTTGAATGGCCGAGATTGACACGCCATTATAGCGAGCGCAAACCGTTTCTGCAAAGCGCGGCTCGACAAGGTCTTCTTTGTTGAAGACCATCAGTTGCGGAATTTCCTGTAATTCCAATTCTTCCAGAATCGTTTGCACTGCCGCGATCTGCTCCTCAAATTCAGGATTGTTGATGTCCACGACATGCAGCAGCAAATCCGCGTCTTCTAATTCTTCGAGCGTCGCCCGGAACGCCTCGATCAAATCTTTGGGCAAATCCCGCAAAAACCCGACCGTATCCGTGATAATCACTTCAATATCTTTGGGAAAGCGCAGGCGGCGGCTCGTCGGGTCAAGGGTCGCGAACATCTGATTTTTCACCTCAACCTCGCTATGCGTCAGTGAATTCAGCAGCGTGGATTTTCCGGCGTTGGTATAGCCGACAATCGAAATGATCGGCACGTCGTTGCGCTGGCGTTTGGCGCGGCGCTGATGGCGGCCTCGGCGCAGATGCTCAAGCTCTTTTTCTAAATTGCGAATCCGGTCGCGGGCGCGGCGGCGATCAATCTCCAATTTTGTTTCCCCCGGCCCACGCGCCCCGATGCCGCCGGTAATTCTGGAGAGCGCGTCATCCCGCGTGCCGAGGCGCGGCAATTGATATTTTAACAGCGCAAGTTCCACCTGCAACTTGCCGACGCGGCTGTGCGCCCGTTGCGCGAAAATATCGAGAATCAACTGCGTCCGGTCGATGATTTTCAGTTCCGCGACCTCGCTGATCATCTTGTTCTGCGCGGGCGTCAAGTCATGGTCGAAAATCAGCATATCCGCGCCGAGTTGAAAACAGCGGATCATCAATTCATTCAATTTCCCTTTGCCAATCAGGAATTTCGGGTCGATGTTCGGGCGATGCTGCAAGACCGCATCCATGACGATCAATCCGGCAGAGTCCGCCAATTCGCGCAATTCCCGCAGCGATTCTTCCGCTGCCGCGCGTTGGCCGTTCGACACGCCGACTAAGACGGCGCGTTCGCGAGCGTCATCCACGGCGCGACCTTCCCGCCCGCGCTGAAATTCCTCTTCAAGCGCGTGAATAAATTCGTCAAATTGCATCTCGACCTGCCCCGGATAGATCGGCGCAAGCACTTCCCAGCGCTTTTGTTCGGGATTCTCCGGGACAAGATGCGCAAAATAGTATTTGGCCGGGAGGCCGTACTGATTGATCGCAATTGCGCCGACCAAATCGAGACGCAGCAGCGCCAAATCGGTCAAATCCTCCTGACTGAGCGGCGTATCGGCCAAATGCGTATGCAGGTAGCGCAAGCCGCGCAACCGCAAATATCCAGCGCGGAAGCGGCCTAACGGCGGAATTTCGATCTGCCGGTGATCGCCGACAACCACTTCTTCCACTGTGCCTTTTCGGTTGATCAACACACCGATCTGCCGCGCAATTTCTGAGGATAATTCGGCGAGATAATTCGCGAGTTCCTGCGTAATGACCTGGTCGGCGGGAATTCTTCTGCGGTAAATCCGGTCAAGACGGTCAAGCTGATTCGGTTTCAGCCCGGTAAGATGTCCGTGAATTTTTCGAATAGGAGGAAGAATTGCCACGAATTGCACGAATCTTCACGAATCTTTTTCAATCATCATTCGTGTTCATTCGTGCAATTCGTGGCAACTTTAACGTTGTTCGACAATTTCTAAGGTCTGACGCAGTTTGACGATGCACTTCGGCGGCACGTAGCCAGAAGCGGTGGCGTTCGGATACACGAGACTGCCGCGCCCGATCAGCGTGCCGGGATTCAACACGGAATTACAGCCGGTCTGCGCGTAATCGCCAAGAATCGCGCCGAATTTGCGCAGGCCGCTGTCATACACGATGTCCCCGATCTTGACCGAGACATTGCCTTTGATCATTTTCAGATTCGAGAGTTTTGTCCCTGCGCCGAGATTGACCTTTTTGCCAAGAATGCTGTCGCCGACATAATTAAAATGCGGCGCACCGCTGTGGTTCAGCAGCACCGCTGCTTTCAATTCTGAGGTATGGCCGATGACGCAATTGTTCCCGGCCAGCACGTTGCCGCGAATGTATGCGCCCTGCCGCACGACCGTATTTTCACCGATAATCGTCGGCCCGGCAATATATGCGCCTGGCTCGACGACCGAACCTTTGCCGATGTAAATGTGATCATCTGCTAAAAATGCGCCCGCCATCACCGTGCCATGAATGCCCGGCTGCAAATTGGCCGCAATATAATCCGGCAAGCGCTTCAGCGCGTCCCAGACATATTCGAGGCCGGAGAACAGGTCGCCATGCTCGAAATCGGTCAAATCAAAAAAATCTTCTGGTTTTAACATACATTTTCCAGGTGTCAGACACGTTGAACGTGTCTGACACCTTTCGTGAATTATTCCTCATTCATATACACCACGCCGCCGGGCGCAGGCTTGTTCAGAAATAAATCCTCAGACGCATTGGCGATGCTGACGAGTTCCATCGTCCAATCCGTTGTTTCCGCTTTGACCACGCCTAAGACCGGCACGTCGGCGCTCAGCCATAGCGTCGCATTATCAGCGGCAGTTTCCTGCGTGTTGAACGCTCCGGCTTCAGTCTCGATCTGCACTGTTCCAGAGGCCGATTCGGCTGCCGGGTTCGGCAGGATTTCCTCTTTGCCCATCTTCGCAAGCGGCAAATCAACCACGCTCTCCGGGCGATCCATATTGGCGGGACGGTGCATGATATACCGTTTTGCGGCATGCGTTTCGCTATCAAGCAAGGTTTGCGTAATTGAGAGCGGTTTGGCATCCGGCGTGAGATGCGTCACGCGTTGCAGCCAGTAGCCGCCGTCCTCAGTCGCCGCAATATTATAGCTGGTATAGACGACTAAATCCCCTGCCGACGAATGCGTTGTTACTTTGTATGTCACAGTGACATCCGTCTCGCCAAGCGCATACGCCGACATCGCGAATCCGGCGATGCTCGCCAGCGAAAGCATCATGCTGAAAAATTTCTTGTTCACCTTCTTTGCTCCTTTGTTTGTTCGAATCGTCTGCTCTGCGTTTTTCACGCAGACCACGTTCATGTTCAGCCATTTTTCCCATAACACAGGGAGTTGAAACAACAAAACCAACATACGTTTTCAGGGCATCGCTTGTCAAGCTCAGCCTCGCAATATTTTCTTCTTCTGATAAAATTCTCTTGACGCTCTCTGAGATTCGGAATGAACGCCATTTTATTGAATGGAGGCAATCGTTGTCAGACACGTTCAACATGTCCGACAACTGATGATGGAACAAATATGAAACCATTTCAAACAACGGCCATTCTCGTGGCGGCTGGCACAGGCTCGCGCATGGGCGTTCAGGCGTTGCCGAAACAATTTCTGCCGGTCGGCGGCATGCCGATTTTAGCGCATACGCTCAAACGTTTCGACAGCGCGGCGATTATTGATCAGATCGTGTTAGTGATTCGCTCTGAAGATCGGGAACGCTGCGAAACGCTGATTGCGGAACATGGCATCGCCAAAGCGATCACGATTGTGGATGGCGGAAGAGAGCGCCAGGATTCGGTGCTGCGCGGCTTGCGCGCTGCGCCGTCGGAGACGGAAATCGTGCTGATTCACGACGCGGTGCGGATGTTCGTGACGGCGGAGATGCTCCACGAATCCATTGACGCAGCGCGGCTGATCGGAGCCAGCGTCGTGGCGGTTCCGGCGAAAGACACGATCAAAGAAGCCGTTGAGCGCCCAAATGACGCTCATGGGCGCTGGCCGCTCGTGTCGAAAACCTATAATCGCCACGTGCTGTGGCAGATTCAGACGCCGCAGACGTTTCAATATCAGTTGATTCTCGATTGTTACGAACGGGCGATTGCCGAGGGATTCAACGCCACCGATGACGCCATGATGGCCGAATATGCCGGGCATCCGGTGGCGCTTGTCTCTGGTTCATATCGTAATATTAAAATCACGACGCCCGACGATCTGCTGATTGCCGAGGCGTTTTTGCAACGGCAGGAAGAGTGATGCGCAAGAGTGCGCATCACTCTTCCGTTGTTTTTTGCTATGGCAACACCACTTCCTTTTCGCGTTGGCATCGGCTATGACGTGCATCGGCTTGTTCCTGACCGTGAACTCGTGCTTGGCGGCGTGAAGATTCCCTACGAAAAAGGGCTGTTAGGGCATTCCGACGCCGATGTGCTGATTCATGCCATCTGCGACGCGCTGCTCGGAGCGCTTGGGCTGGGCGACATCGGTCGTCATTTCCCGGATACCGACGCGCAGTATCAAGGCATTTCGAGCGTGAAACTGCTCCAGCATTGCGTCAAATTGATGCAGGCGCAACATTACGCAGTTGGCAATGTTGACAGCGTGATCATCGCGCAAAAACCGCGTCTGAGCGGCTATATTGAAACGATGCGGGCGACGCTCGCACAAGCGCTGGAAACTGAGCCGGAACACGTCAATGTGAAGGCCACGACCACTGAGGGATTGGGGTTCACAGGAACGGGCGAAGGGATTGCCGCCGAGGCGGTTGTCTGCGTCGTCCGCGCATGACAGGCCATTTTTTCAATTCTGAAGTTTTTGACTTGACTTTCCGATGTGAGCAAGAAAAGTCGAATCCGCTGCGTCTGGAAAATTGGGGCGGTTTGATGCCTCCAGGCCACAGAAATTTGGTACACACGCCTGCAAGCAGAGCAATTGCAGGAATCGCATTCGAACATGATTGAATGAAAGGGTAAAGACTCATGGCAGACAAATTTTCTCCGAAACATGACAAACAAAAAGTAGGACAAAAGATTGAAGAAATTATTCAGGTCACGCTGCTTGAGAAAGCGTCAACCTGGCTGTTGACCAACCTCAAAACCGTCGGCATGGCTATTGGCGCGATCATCGCGGTGCTGATCATTGCGTATGGCGTGACAAGCTATCAAAAAAGCGCGACAGAGAAGGCGCTGACGTTGGAAGGCAAAGCGGTGAAATTGCATCAAGACGTGAAAGAGAAAGCGGCGCAGCAAGAGACGCAAGCGAACGGCGCCGCCGCTGAACAGCCGCAAGAAGACCCGTATAAAGACGTAATTGCCGCGTATTTAGACGTGATCAAAAAATATCCGAGTTCGGTCAGCGCCAAACGCTCGATTTACATGCTCGGCAGCATCGCCTACAATATCGGGAAATATGAAGATGCGCAGAAATATTTTGCCGAATATTTAGCGAAAAATCCGTCCGGGTATCTCGCCATCAGCGCTGAAGCAGATTTGGCGTATATCCTCGAACAGCAGCAGAAATTTCAGGAAGCAATCGACGCGCTCAAAAAAGTGGAAGCCAAAGCCTCCGCAAGCCGCAAAACCGAGATTCAGTTAGCGATTGCCCGCAATTATGAAGCCTTGAAACAGATGGATAACGCCAAAGCCACCTATCAACAAATCGTGGATTCCAATACGTCTGCCGAGTTGAAAGATCAGGCGAAAAAACGGATTGAAATCATCGATGCGCAGCAGAAAGTCGCGTTAGGCCCGGTTGAGCCGACCGCCGCGCCGCAAGCCGCTGCAACCCCAGCAGAAACGACAGAAGAGCAGGCCGCCGCAACGCCAGTCGCAGAACAGACGCCAGCAGACGCCGCGCCAACGCCGGTAGAGGCTGCCGCAACTCCTGAAGCCGCCGCCACAGTCGAACCGACAGCAACGCCTGAAGCCACTGCCGCGCCCGAAGCGACAGCCACGCCAGAGCCGTCTGAAACTCCTGCGCCTGAAGCAACGGCCACGCCAACCCCAGGAAACTGATAGGAATCAGCCTGATATAACGGTTATTTCAGAAACGGAAGCGTTCGTTTCTGAAATAACCATATCATACATGATGTCAGTTTCTCAAAATTTCAT
>CAZMEO010000036.1:0-4047 GCA_964565315.1 uncultured Candidatus Moduliflexus sp.
AGGAGTGAATGAGGCAATGATAGCAGAATCTTCTCTTTTTTGTAAAGTGAAAAATAGATGGCGTTCCTGAAAGATTCAGCATTCCGATTGGTGAGAAGCGCAAGCGCCCGGAGTGTTTTTGCAAGTTTTCGTTGACGGATTTTCCCCCTGCGTGTAGTGTTGAACACAAATATCATCGTAACACGATGATCCCTGTCGCTGTCTCGTGTTCCTCACCTCTTCTTGTCAGGAGATGGAGATGATCAATTCCTTGTATCGCGTCGTGAAACAATGGTCGTCGTTGAAGATGATTGGGATCAGCCTCGCGTGTTTTATCGTGAGTTTCGCGCTGATTAACGGCAAGCCGTTCGGCGTGGCGCAATTGAAAGCCATGACCGGCGGCGTCGGTATTTTGGATATGGAATTCGGGTATTCGCCGCAAGCCGCATACGAACTGTTGACTGCGCTCGGCGAGCCAGGCCGCGCGTTCTACCTGCATGTCATCGTCCCGCAAGATTTCATTTTTCCCGCGTTGTATTCGCTCTTTTATGTCGTGACGACGACGTTCCTGTTTCGGAAAGCCTTTGCGGAGACGCATCCCATCCAGCCGTTCAGCCTGCTGACGCTGCTCGGCGGTCTCGCGGATTATGCCGAAAATCTTTGCATCCTGACGATGCTGGTGAACTACCCGGCGCAACATTCCCGGCTTGCCAGCCTCGCGAACGTGTTGACTATTTTCAAATATTGCGGGATCGGCATAAGCGCCGCCTTGCTGCTGACAGGCATATTGGGAGCATCAATGACCGCAGCGCGGCGACCTCGCCGCATTCCTGATAACGAAGAACAACATATTGATTGATTCATGTTACGCAGCCGATTCGATGCGAATGGCCGACAATACATGAGTGCTTGATGGGGAAAAACATGGCGCAACAACGTGATTTGACAAGCTATCTTGATGAGAAACGGCGCATCGTGGAGCAGGCGTTAGAAACCTGCCTCCCGTCCGCCGACACCTTGCCGCCGACGCTGCATGAGGCGATGCGGTATAGCACCCTCGCGGGCGGCAAACGGCTGCGCCCGGTTATGCTGCTGATGACGGCGGAACTCTTCGGGCGCGATTGCCGCGACATGGCGTTTGCGGCGGCGGCGCTGGAGATGATTCACTCCTATTCGCTGATTCACGACGACCTGCCGGCGATGGATAACGACGATCTGCGGCGCGGACGCCCGACCAATCACAAAGTGTATGGCGAAGCGATGGCGATTTTAGCAGGAGATGCGCTGTTGACGCTCGCGTTCCAGATCATGAGTGATCCGGCGCATTTCGCGAATTTCGACCCCGCCGCGATGCTGCGCGCCACGCACGAATTGGCGCGTGCCGCAGGCTCAAACGGCATGGCGGGCGGGCAGGCGCTCGACATGCAGGCTGAGCAGCGCCAGATCAGCCTGACAGAGTTGGAAACGATTCATCGCTTGAAGACCGGCAAAATGCTCACCGCTGCTATGCGGATCGGCGCGTTGCTCTCGAATGCACGCACCGAAGAGTTAGAGGCGGTCACGCGCTATGGCGAGCATGTCGGCCTCGCGTTTCAAATCGTGGATGATATGCTCGATCTCGAAGGCACGGCGGAAACGTTGGGCAAAAATCCGGCCAGCGACCTGCAACGCCAGAAGGCGACCTACCCCGCGCTGCATGGCCTCGCGCAATCGAAAATGCTGGTCGAGCATCTGATACAGGCTGCCATTCAGGATGTGCATCTGTTTGGCGACCGCGCATCGTATTTCATTCAACTCGCTGACTATATGCGTTCTCGAACTAATTGAATCTCACGCGCGACACAATTTCCCTTGCCTTTTTGCCCGCCATCATAAATTGTGCCGCAAGACCTCACAACAAGGAGACGACCTTATTTCATAGCATTCTCAAAAAATGGAGCGGTCGCGGCGAGAACTTTATGAAATAAAGCCTCATGCGCATGGAATCGTATTTAGAACAGATTCATTCTCCTGATGATTTGAAAAAAGTGCCAGAACATGAGTTAAAAAAAATAGCCGACGAAATCCGCGCGTTGATTATTTCAACGCTCTCCAAAACCGGCGGACATTTAGCGTCGAATCTCGGCGTGGTGGAACTGAGCATCGCATTGCATTATGCCTTCGATACGCCGCGTGACAAAATTATCTGGGATGTCGGGCATCAATCCTACGCGCACAAAATTTTGACCGGACGGCGCGAGCAATTTCAGACGATTCGCCAGCCGGGCGGCATTTCCGGCTATTGCCGACGCGATGAAAGCCCCTATGACGCCTTTGGCGCGGGTCACAGCAGCACCTCCATTTCGGCGGCGCTCGGCTTTGCTGAAGCCCGTGATTTGCGCGGCGAACTCTATAACGTGATCGCAGTAATCGGCGACGGCTCGCTGACAGCCGGACTTGCGCTGGAAGGGCTGAACAACGCGGGCGGCAAAAAACGCAAATTCATCGTCATCCTGAACGACAACGAAATGTCCATTTCCCCGAATGTCGGCGCGTTCTCCAGGGCGCTCAACAACATCATTACAGGCAGTCGGTATAACCGATTAAAAGCGGAAATCGAACATGCTGTCAAGACGATTCCGGCTATCGGCGAACTGGTCTTCAAACTCGGCAAACGTTTCGATGAATTTATGAAAGGGTTTATCACGCCGGGGATTTTATTCGAGGAATTAGGGTTTAAGTACGTCGGGCCGATTAACGGCCACAATCTGCATCAACTCATCGAAACCTTCCGCAACGTTCGAAACAATATTGATCGCCCGACCTTGATTCATGTTGTCACGCGCAAAGGGAGGGGCTTTCCCCATGCCGAACTCGATGCGGCAACGTATCACGGCGCCTCCCCGTTTTGCATCGAAACCGGCGAATTCGTCAAGCAAGAAGCCAGCGCGCCGAGTTATACCGATGTGTTCGGCGAGACGCTGACGCGCATCGGCACGGAGAATACACACGTCATTGCCATTACGGCGGCGATGTGTTCGGGAACCGGGCTGGAACAGTTTGCCGAGGCGTTCCCGAAACGGTTTTATGATGTCGGCATTGCCGAGCAGCACGCCGTGACGTTCGCCGCCGGATTAGCCGCCGAAGGGTTCAGGCCGGTGGCAGCGATTTATTCGTCATTTTTACAGCGGGCGTATGATCAGGTCTTTCACGATGTCTGCCTGCAAAACCTGCCGGTGACGTTCGCGCTGGATCGCGCCGGATTAGTCGGCGCAGACGGCCCGACGCATCATGGGGTCTTCGATTTTGCGTTTCTGCGGCATCTCCCGAATATGGTGGTGATGGCGCCCAAAGACGAAAACGAGCTTCAGCACATGCTGGCGACCGCGTTGAACTACCCCGGCCCGACGTCTGTGCGCTATCCTCGCGGCGGCGGCCTCGGCGTCGCGCTTGAAACGGAATTGCGTCAATTGGACATCGGAAAAGCGGAAATGTTGCGAGAAGGCGACGACGTGGCGATTTTCGCAATTGGCAATATGGTTGCGCCTGCGATGAACGCGGCGAAACATCTGGCAGAAGACGCGCATATCGAAGCAACCGTCATCAATGCCCGATTTGTCAAGCCGCTTGATGTCGAACTGCTCGCGATGTTGGCGCGAACCATCGGCAGCATTGTCACGGTCGAAGAACACGCGCTGCAAGGCGGATTCGGCAGCGCGGTGTTAGAAGCGCTGCATGAGCGCGGCTTGATATGCAACGTCCATTGTGTCGGTTTGCCGGATCACTATATCGAACACGGCAGTCAGGGCGCGTTACGCCATCGGTATGGCTTAGACGCTGAAGGCATCGAAAAAGCCGTTGTCCAATTGTTACAGCAACATTCGTCTTGAGGAACGCGCCGCAATGGTGCGCTTTTGAGCATTATGGGACGTCCTAAAGCTTCGAAACAAAAAAAACATCACCCCGCGTCGCCGAAAAAGACGTATAGCACGTCGGAAAATATCGCCTATTATTTTATGGCGGCGGCAGGCGCGTTTGTCTTAATCCTTGTCATCATCGGACTCATCGGCTATTTGAAGAACGTCTTTT
>CAZMEO010000036.1:4147-8434 GCA_964565315.1 uncultured Candidatus Moduliflexus sp.
GAACATCATGAAACAGATTCTTGTCACGGGCGGATGCGGCTTTATCGGCAGCAATTTCGTCCGCTACATGCTCCGCGAGCATCCTGAATATACGATTGTCAATCTTGATAAACTCACCTACGCCGGAAACCCGGAAAACTTGCGCGATGTCGAGCATCTGCCGACCTACAAATTCGTGCATGGCGATATTGCCAACCGCGAATTGGTTGAAGGCTTGATGAAAGACGCCGACGCCGTCGTGCATTTCGCGGCGGAAACGCATGTGGATCGCTCGATTATGGACGCCGGGAGTTTCATCACGACCGACGTGCATGGCACGTTCGTCCTGCTGGAGGCCGCCCGCAAATTCCCGGTACAGCGCTTTATCCACATCAGCACCGACGAAGTCTATGGCACGGCGATGTCGCCGGAAGGCGTCAGCCGCCCATCATTGGAAACCGACGCGCTGATGCCGCTGTCGCCCTATGCCGCCAGCAAAGCGGGCGCTGATCGTCTCGCGTTTTCCTACTGGGCGACGCACAAGGTTCCGGTTGTTATTTCGCGATGCAGCAACAACTATGGCCCGTATCAATACCCGGAAAAGCTGATTCCGCTGTTCGTGACAAATGCGCTTGACAATATTCCCGTTCCTGTCTATGGCGACGGGAAAAACACGCGCGATTGGATTTTCGTCGAGGATCATTGTCGGGCGATTGATATTCTGCTGCACAGCAGCGGACATGACGGCGAAGTCTTCAATATCGGCACAAGCCAGGAATTTTCGGTGTTGCAGATTACCGATTTGATTTTGAAGGCGTTGGGCAAACCCGCGTCGTTGCTGCAATACGTGAAAGATCGCGCCGGACATGTGCCGCGTCACGCCGTCGATTCGTCAAAATTCGCGAAAACTTTCAACTGGAATCCGGCGACCGATTTTGCGGCGATGCTGGAAAAGACGGTCAAATGGTACGTTGAACACGAATCCTGGTGGCGGCGCATCAAAGAGCAGGACGCAAACTATCGCACATATTACGAGCAGCAATATCGGGAACGCGAGGGGAAGGCATGAAGATCGCCATCACCGGCTCGCGCGGCATGTTGGGAACAGACCTGATGCGCCTGTTTCAGCAGGAACATGAGGTGTTAGGGCTTGACCTGCATAACTGCAATATTCTTGACGCTGCGCAGGTTCATGCGGTTGTCGCGCCCTTCGCCCCGAACGTTATCATTCACGCTGCGGCCTATACGAACGTGGACAAGGCCGAAAACGACCGCGACACCGCGTTTGCGCTGAATGAAATCGGCACGAAAAACATGGCGGACGTTGCGAAAGCGTGTCAGGCGAAACTCGTCTATATCAGCACGGATTACGTCTTCGACGGCACGAAAGGGACGCCGTATGCAGAAGAGGACGCGCCGTCGCCGCTCGGCGTCTATGGTTGGTCGAAATGGCGCGGTGAAGAGCAGATTCGAGCGGTGTTTGACGGAAACGCCTCGTCGTTTTTGATTGTGCGGATCGCCTGGCTCTACGGCAAACACGGCAAAAATTTCGTGGAAACGATTCTGAACCTTGCGCAGCAGCAGGACACGCTGCGCGTCGTCAATGATCAATTCGGCTCGCCGACTTATACGCAGGATGTCGCCCGCGCGTTGCAGGCGTTGATTCGAAGCAACGCTTCCGGTGTCGTGCATGTGACGAACAGCGGGCAATGCACCTGGCATGAATTTGCCGAAACCATTGTACAGTTCGCCGGAAAAACAGGCGTGACCGTTCTGCCGATTTCGTCGGCAGAATTGAATCGTCCCGCGCCGCGTCCGGCATTTTCAGTGTTGCGCCTGGAGAAATTCACGCAACTGACAGGCCAGCAGCTCCGCCATTGGAAAGACGGATTGCAGGCGTATTTTGAAGAGCGTTCAGTATAAACCACGAAACACGCAAAAAAACACGAAAAGTATAATTTTGGGGTAAGTAACGTTGAAAAAATAACATCCAAAAACCTCACCCCCCTGCCCCCTCTCCGAAGGAGAGGGGGGAAACTCCCCTCCCCTTTGGGGAGGGGCAGGGGGTGGGGTCGTGGTGGATACACGGACGTTATTTTTTGCATTTTACGAAGTAAAAATTTCGTGTTTTTCGCGTGTTTCGTGGTGAAATCATAAAAAGAGTCACCGCAAAATTCACTCGTGATGCGTCAGGAAACAGCACTCTGTTTGCGCCGAGTTTTCTGGCCGCATGACGCCTAAACATACATAGAACATGAGAGTTTTAATTACAGGCATTACAGGATTTGCAGGCAGCCATTTAGTTGATTTTTTGATGCGAGAACATCCCGATGTCGAGATTTTCGGCATTCGCCGCTGGCGCAGCCGGACGGACACGATTAGCCATTTTCAATATGATGACCGCGTCAAAATCGTCGAATGCGAAATGCGCGATTTGACCTCTGTGTTTAGCGTGATCCAAAAGGTTCGCCCGGATCGCATTTTCCACTTAGCCGCGCAGAGCTTTGTGCCGACTTCGTGGACATCGCCCGCTGATTCGCTGAATACGAACATCATCAGCCAGTTAAATCTGTTCGAGGCTGTGCGATCCGTCGGGATTGATCCCTGGATTCAAATCGCCTGCTCGTCTGAAGAATACGGCATGGTGTATGAAAACGAAGTGCCGATCAAAGAAACGAACCCGCTCCGCCCGCTCAGCCCGTATGCCGTCAGCAAAGTGGCGCAGGATTACATGGGCTATCAATATAACATGAGCTACGGCATGAAAATCATTCGCACACGCGGCTTCAATCATACCGGCCCGCGTCGCGGCGACGTGTTCGTCTGCTCCAATTTCGCCAAGCAGATCGTGGAAATCGAAAAGAAAAAACGCCCGCCAGTCGTGAAAGTTGGCAATTTAGATGCGAAACGCGACTTTACCGACGTGCGTGACATGGTGCGCGGCTATTGGATGGCGCTTGACGGCAAATGCACGCCCGGCGATGTCTATAACCTCGCGTCTGGAACGACGATTACGATTCAATCGCTGTTAGACCGCTATTTGGCGATGAGCGACGCGAAAATTACGGTGGAAGTTGATCCAGCGCGGCTGCGTCCGTCGGATGTGCAAATTTTGTGGGGCGATTATTCCAAATTCCACGCCGCAACCGGCTGGAAACCGGAAATCCCGCTGGAACAGACCATGCGTGACATTTTAAATTACTGGCGCGAACGGATTTAACGCGCGTTTAGAACGCCGAGGTCTCGAAAACCTCGGCGTTTTCTCATAACCCATTCAAATCCGAACACCTCTGGAAATTCGAGCATTGCCGAAATTTACAGCCTGATTCGGATTATTCCTCCCGTGAAGATTCTTATCACAGGCGCCACCGGATTTGTCGGATCCCATCTGTGCGAATATCTGCTTGCGCAGGGGCATGACATTCACGGAACCTACATTTATCCGCAGGAAGTCGAACGCTTTCCCGATCATCTGCGTCGCAATGTCACGCTGCATGTATGCGATCTGTCTGAAATGGAGCAGGTCACGCAGATGCTCTGCGATACAACCTATGATCGCGTGTTCAATTTAGCGGCGATCAGCAGCGTGCATCAATCCTGGAGCAAAGGACAGGAACTTGTGTTGAAAGTCAATCTGTACGGCTGGCTCAACCTGCTGGAAGGATTGCGAGCCTGTTCGCCGAATGCCCGCATTCTGATGGTGAGTTCGGGCGAAGTCTATGGCATCGTCTCGCCTGACAAGCAGCCGATTACGGAACTTGAGCCGTTACGCCCCATCAATCCGTATGCCGACAGCAAAGCCGCGCAGGAGATGTTTTCGTATCAATATATTCATCGCTACCAGTCGCAGATCGTGATCGTCCGCCCGTTCAATCACACCGGCCCCCGTCAGTCGCCCGATTTCGTCTGCCCCGATTTTGCGCGGCAAATCGCGGAAATCGAGGCAGGCCGCCGCGAGCCGGTCATGTCCGTCGGCAATTTAGACGCTCGGCGCGATTTTTCGGACGTGCGCGACATCGTTCGCGCCTACGTGCTCGCGCTGGAACATTGTCCGATTGGCACGCCGATCAATATCGCGTCCGGTTCTGCCTATTCGATTCAAGCGGTGTTGGATACGCTGCTGTCGTTCAGCCGCGTGCCGATTGAGATTCGCCGCGACCCGAAACGGATGAGGCCGTCCGATACGGCGCTGATGCTTGGCGACGCCGCGCTGCTTCGCCAATATACAAGATGGACGCCGGAAATTCCCTTGAACGAAACGCTTGCAAGCGTACTGGAATACTGGCGGGCGCAGGTCGGCGGGAAATA
>CAZMEO010000036.1:8534-12282 GCA_964565315.1 uncultured Candidatus Moduliflexus sp.
ATCGGCGTTCTCTGAGCGTGTCGAAGAGAACATGAATGTTATACACAATATCACAATGGAGGCCATCTCATGAAAAGAATCGGTGTGTTATTTTTAGCGCTGTTGGTGTTTAGTGGGGTTGCTGTGGCTCAAGACCTGTCGGTGATTACCGCAATCTGGGCGCCATACGATATGGAAGAAAATGGCACGTTAGTCGGGATTGGCACGGAGATTGTGCAAGCCACGCTTGCAAAGGCCGGAATCAAGGCTGAGATCAACGTCTTTCCCTTTGCGCGGGCGCTTAAAATGGCGGAAGAAGAACCGAATACGCTCCTGTTTACCGTCGTGAAAAGCCCCGAACGCGAGCCGCTGTTTACATGGGTTGGGCCGATTGTTCCGCCGGTGAGAATCGTGATGCACAAGCTGAAAAAACGGACGGATATCGTCGTGAATTCCTTAGAAGATGCCAAACAATATACGATTGGCACGACTCGCGCCTCAGTGGGACATCAATATCTGCTGAAAGAAGGATTTCAAGATGGCGTTCACGTTGATCCGGTCAATTCGAATCAACAGAGTGTCAAAAATTTTTTTGGGGAGCGTGTTGATTTGGAGGTCAGCGCTGAATTCAATTTCATGTATGAAGCCACACAGCAGGGATTTTCGGTTGATGACACCGAAATCGCTTACGTATTGTTTGAAAATCAGGCGTACATGGTCTTCAACAAACGCACGCCGGATGACATCGTCGAAAAGGTGAGAACAGCCTTCGAACAAGTCAAGGCGGAAGGTTTCGTGGATGCGGCTGTTGCGAAATATTTGAAACGCTATCAATAAAACCCCTGCTTGCCCGTTGCGCTTGAAGCATGTCCCCAGAGCAACGAATCCAGGGCTTCCGCAAGAGTCAACAACCATCCTTCGACTTCGCTCAGGATGACGGCCAGTTTGCCTGTCATGTTAAGCGAAGTCGAAACATCTTCTGCGTGAAATCTCCTTGACATCCACGTCAGCTTACATTATCATGAATATGTGAGGTCACAGCAATATCATGAACTTCAGGAGCGATGGCGATGCGACAATTCTCTTTTCTGATGTGTCTGGCGGCGGCGATTCTTGTTTCGTTTGCGGTGTCTGCGGCAGCGCCAAAATGGTATGAATATTATCGTCTGTCAAAGACGTCCGCCGAAAAACAGGAATGGGAGCGCGCGATTGAACAACTCAAGAGCGCCATTGCTGAACGCCCGCAATCCAGCCGGAAAATACGGATTGGCTTTCTGAGATGGACGTCCTATTATCCCTATCTCGATCTTGGCCTGGCGTATTTAGCGGTCGGAAAGATCAGTGAAGCCGAATCGTCTTGCAAACAGGCGCAAGCCGAAGGCATTACTCCGCGTGAGCGCGTGCGCGATTGCCTTGCGCAGATCGACAATTCCCAGCAAAAAAGCGTCCGTTCGCTTCCGTATCCCGCTGCCGAACTGCCAGAATTTCCCTGGCCGCCGCCCAAAGCCTCCGCTCAGACAACCATCCCGGTCAATTTACTGATCACATCAGGCCGAGCCACGCAACTGAACGACGTGGCGAAACGCCTTGAAAATGCCCTGTCATACGCCGGATATGAAGAAAATAGCTATTTTTACATCCCGCGTGGATTTGCGCTGGTGACGCGCATCGAGCAATTTTATCCTGACGGGCGCTCGAAAGAAGGCGCAACGCGGTGGGCGGCGACCTTGCCGCCGCAGGCGTCGTTCTCGCTTTCCGCATATCTAAAAGCGCTGTTTACGGCGGAAAAAGGCTATTACCGAATTCTTGTCTTTTTGGTGACCTCCGTGCCGGTGCGCCAGAGTTCGCAGGAAATCAGCCGGGACGACGCAGACGCCTGGCTGCATCGGGGCGCGAACATGCTGCCTCCGTCCATCGGTTCGCTCTCGTTTTCGAAAGATCATGCCTGTGTCGCGCTGGTCTATGAGTTCGAGCAGATGAGCCGGGATCATGAACCGATTTTTAAATCGCCGAGCCTGATTTTAGGCCGAATCCATCTCCAACAGTCGCGTATTCTCGAAGCATTGGAAAAATTGGCGCGGCAAGGATAGAATATTCTACCAATGTAGAGGCGCACGGCTGTGCGTCTCTACGATGAGAGGACAAATGATCAGATATAGAGCGATGAAACAAATACGAATATTTTTTCAAGTTGCGTTATGCGTAATGATTTTTCAATGTCTGACGGCATGCACGTTGCCTGAGCTGCCGGATATTGTTGACAAAAAGAACGCAGGCAACGTCGATCAGAACGTACTGCATGCCGTTGCGGACTCTCTCTCAGCAGAATTGATTGGCGAGGGGATCGATTCCGTCGCTGTCGTAGATTTCACCTCGCCGGACGGTGAGGTCACGTCATTCGAGCAGATGATTACCGAGCGAATGTTTCTTTCGATGGCAGGCTTCAGCGGCAAAATCTGGGTGAGGCGCGGCAATGAGATGAGCTCCGTGTTGGAGAATGTGGATTCTGACGCCGAAGTCTGGCGCGTCATGGGAATCAAAGCGGTCGTCTATGGCACGGTGACGCCGGAAGACGAGACGGTTGCGCTCTCGTTGCGCGTGATGGATGCTGAAACCTCCGCGCTGATTTCAGCACGCGAAGAACGCTGTCCGATGGTGATTGCGAAGAGCGCCGAAACAGAATTCTCATTTATCGATCAAAACGCAGCGCCAGACCTTCGTTCGCGCGGCACAGAATCGGGGGAAGAACAGCCAATTCCCGCATTTCCCTGGCCTCCGGCGTTAGCGTCGGCCTCTACGAAAATTCCATCCGCGTTTTTTGTGAACGACGATTTTTCGGCTACGCTCTCTCAGGTCGCCGGGACGCTGGAAAATGCGTTGGAGAATGCCGGATATATCGAGCGGAGTTATTACGCCGTTCCAGATGGCTTCGCTCTCGTCACGCGCCTTGAACAGGTCAATCCTGACGGCTCGCCCAGTCCGCTACCAGATCGCTGGGCGGTTCAAATGACCGCTCCGAAAGTCTTTTCGCTGGCCTCGTATCTGCAAGCGCTCTTTACTGCGCAGCCAGGCCACTTTCGCATTATCGCGTTTATTGTAACCTCCGCGCCGTTCGCCCAGAACCCGAATATGCTTGTCTCGCGCGAGGACGCGATGGAATGGCTGGCGGTCGGCTCGCAAACGCTGCCCGCCTCAATCGGCAGCCTGCCGTATAGCGAATGGCATTATTGCGTGGCGCTGGTGTATGAATTCGAGCAGCCGACCCGTAATCATGAAGCTTCGTTCAAAATGTTAAGCGCGTTCTCCGGCATTGAACATCTCAAAAAAGCTAAAATCTGGGAGGTCTTAGAACGATGAGCGTCCGCATCAATATGACAATCTGTAAAAGACAGTTGGCCATCGCGTGGTTTGTCGGCGGCGGCCTGATTTTTTTCGTGCTGTTGATTCAAACCTTGTTAGGGCATTACGGCGATAAGGCGAAAGAGGCGTGGGCGTGGTTTCTCCCTTCGATTGTGCCAACGCTCTCGCTGATTGTCAGCGGCGTGGTGGTGTCCGGGCCGCTCGGCAAAGAATTGGAGACCAAAACAGTTGACCGGTTTGCGTTTCAATTATCGTTTGTGCTGTCGATCTGTTATTTGATCGTGGTCAGCCTGACGATTTTCATCAGCCCGTTTTCAACGCTGCCGCCGTTGGAATTGATGAAAATGTCGAATCTCTGGCTTGCTCCGATGCAAGGGTTAGTCAGCGCGGCGTTAGCGGTCTTTTTCGT
>CAZMEO010000036.1:12382-15174 GCA_964565315.1 uncultured Candidatus Moduliflexus sp.
TCGTGCTGGCTTCTCCGTTTACGTGGTTCGCGCTGCTGAGTGTCGTTGGGCTGGAAATCGCCTTTTATCGCTGGTTTCATCCGCCCATCATGCTCGCCGCACTGATGATCGGACTTGGCGGCATGCTGCTGCTGATCTGGCCGGTGTTGTTTCTCCGCTCTCAGAGTTTTCACGAGGTCTATCAGGACATGCCGTACAAATCCGATGTTTCCGATTTGCAAAAACGCTTGAAATCGTGTCATGCCTCGTTCAGAGCGCCTGCCGAAGAATGCATCGTCATGATTGAAAAGATTCAGCAGGAGTTTCAAGCCGACACTTTTCGGGGAGATTTGGAACGGATTATCGAAAATTTGATGGAACTTACCCAAAATCATCTGCAACTAACGTCGCGGCTGGAACGATTCGGCACGCCGCAGCAAAAACAACTGATGCAAAACATTCTGGATCAGCAAGTGCGCTCGGTCGAAAATTCATTGACCACGCTGCGAGCATTCAGCGGAAATCTCACGTTATTGGAAGCGAATCCGGAAGATATTGAAAAAATCGGCAGCGACTTGCGCACGGTCAATCAAGAACTGGAACATGTGATTCAAAAGGAGGTTTAAGCATGAAAAAAGCACTAACCTGGTTTATTCTCTTCGACATCATCACTGCCGCTATCGTCGTATTTTATTTTGCGGGTGGCGCCAATCTGTTTCAAAGCGGCCCGCTGACCTATGAAAAGGCGTCCGAACGCCTCGCAAAACTTGTCAAAAAGGTGGATTGGTCTGAAAATCTTGTCCAGCGCCGGGCCCAGATTCAGCTTGCTGCCGGGCAGGATATGGCGCAAATGCTGCCGGATATTTCCCGCTTTCCGCTGATGAATCAGCCGCAGAGTGGCGGCAGCGACGTGGTGGTCGAAATTTTCGCCTCGACGGAGAAATCAGGCTCAGGCACGGATGGCTGGATGGTAGAAGTCGCGGATGCCTTCAACGCGCAAGATATTCGCTTGAAAGGCGGCCAACGCGCAAAAGTCGTGATTCGGAAAATCGCGTCCGGCACGGCGTATGAATTCATCGCGTTTCGCAAATACATGCCGGATGCGTTCTCTCCCTCCTCAGAACTCTGGGGACAGATGGCGGCAGCGCATTCGATACGCATCACGCCGATTCGCGCCAAACTCGTCGGCAACATCGCGGGCGTCGTGATGAAAAAAACGGTGGCGGATCAGATGCGGGCGAAATACGGGACGCTGGATGTCAAGAATCTGATTGACGCGGTGGTGCAAGGCAATTTAGCGATGGGTTATACTGATCCGTTTGCCAGCAGCACGGGCTTGAATTTTCTGTTTACCGTCTTAGCCACGTTTGCGGGCGGCAATGAACAAATGATGTTAGACCCGTCGGTCGTCAGCGCGTTCGAGAGTTTTCAGCGCGGCGTCCCGTTTGTCAGCCAGACGACGATGCAGATGCGGGAATCGGTCGAAAAAGGCGGCTCGCTCGATGCGTTCGTCATGGAATATCAGACGTTCATCAAAACGCAGGTGCTGCAATCCGGCTACGAATTCCTGCCGTTCGGCGTCCGGCACGATAACCCCCTGTACGCGGTCGGCGACCTCAGCCCGGAAAAAATGGAGGCGCTGGAACAATTCGCAACATTCGCGGGGCAGCCGAAATTCCAGAAATCCGCGACCGATTACGGTTTCAACCCGCCGCTGGATTACGCTTCGCCGTTTCCTGTTCCATCTGGAGCAGTGTTGATTCAGGCGCAAAAGCTCTGGAAGCAGAAAAAAGACGCAGGCCGCCCGATTTCGGCGATTTTCCTCTGCGATGTGAGCGGCTCGATGAACGGCAGCCGGTTGAATGCCCTGCGGAAATCGCTGCTCGGCGGCAGCGAGTTTATCGCGCCGGAAAATTCGATTGGCCTTGTCCTGTTCAACCATGCCGTCAGCGTGGTGCTGCCGATTCAGCCATTCAATCTCTCGCAGAAAGCCGCGTTTCACGCCGCCGTCGAAGATATGACCGCAGGCGGCCAGACGGCGATGTACAGCGGGATTGCGGTGTCGTTGTCCATGCTGCTTCAGGAAAAGCAGAAGAACCCAAACGCCAAAACCACGCTCTTCGTGCTGACGGATGGCGAAACCAATAACGGCCTGAAATTTGACGATGTGCGCCCTGTGGTTCAGGCGCTCGGCATTCCGATTTATACGATTGGCTACGAGGCGAATCTGCCGATCTTGCAGGAACTTTCCTCTATCGTGGAAGCCGCCAGCATCAACGCCGACGAAGGGGAAGTGCAATATAAAATCGGCGCGTTGCTGAACGCGCAAATGTAGTTCTTTCATCAGACCTCACAGGTTTTCAAAACCTGTGAGGTCTCGTTGATAGAATCTTCCTACATGAAACCATTTATCATTTGGCTCAGTATTACCCTCGGCGCATTCGGTGTGTGCAGCGGCGCGTATCATCTGTATCTGACGCAAAATCCGCGCAAAATTTTTGTCGCCGTTGATTCATCATTTCAGATGAATGCCGTTTGGCAGCGCGTCCCCGCGATATTGACAACCATAGAACAGCAGCGATACGCGCAATTCGCGCTTGCAACGGAGAAAAACAGAATTCACGGCTGGTCGCCGCGCTTGCAATTAGGAACGCTCGTGCCGTATGCGCCGCGTAATTTTTCGAAATTGGAAGGCGGGACGGAATATCCAGAAATAGCTGAGGCTGCGCAAAAATACCTGATTACGACGAAGTTAGACGCCGCGCAAACGGCGAAACTCCGCGATTGGCGCATGATTCAGCTTACGCCGTAGC
>CAZMEO010000036.1:15274-19257 GCA_964565315.1 uncultured Candidatus Moduliflexus sp.
TTAGAGGTATTTATCTAACAGCGTTTCGCCGAGGTAGGTGCGCTGGATTTTAATCAGGTCATCAATGCCGCGTTTCGCGAGCGCCAGCATATTTTGCATCTGTTCCGGCGTAAACGGGTCTTCTTCCGCTGTTCCCTGAATTTCCACGAATTTGCCGCTGCCAGTCATCACGATATTCATGTCCACTTCGGCTTTGGAATCTTCCGTGTAATTCAAATCTAACAAAATTTTATTATTGACGATACCGACGCTGGTCGCGGCGATAAAATCTTTCAGCGGCATGGTGTCAATATCGTTATTCTTGCGCATGTAGGTCAAGGCGTCGAACAGGGCAATGCAGCCGCCGGTGATTGAAGCGGTGCGCGTGCCGCCGTCGGCTTGAATCACGTCGCAGTCAATCCAGATCGTGCGTTCGCCAAGTTTCGTCAAATCCACCACAGACCGCAGGCAGCGGCCAATCAGGCGTTGAATCTCCTGCGTGCGGCCATTCGGCGCCCCTTTCGAAATTTCGCGCTGCGTCCGGGTATGCGTGGAACGCGGCAGCATCCCATATTCCGCCGTCACCCAGCCTTTATTCGTATTTCGCAAAAACGGCGGGACTTTGTTTTCCACGCTGGCCGTGCAAATCACTTTCGTATCGCCGACTTCGATCAATACCGAGCCTTCAGCGTGTTTGATGTATCTCCGGGTAATCCTGACCTGACGCAACTGGTCTGGCTGTCTTCCATCACTTCTCATGCGTGCTATCCTTTCTTGCTTGCGCGTTGAACGATTTGATGTGTGTGGCATGCCGAAACGCTGTTTCGGCGTACTTACGAATCCAGTAATAAGACATTCGAAAAAGGCTTACGGCAATCTATATGACCGGCTAAGGTTTCGATTTCCGTGCCTTCTACCAGAATTTGAACGTGTTTGATCTCCTGAAAATTCAGCAAGATCGTATTGACTAACGCCGTGACAGTGGCTAATTCGGCATTCAGCCCGCCGACATGCCGATCCTGGAGATTGCGGTTCATATTAAGATACAAAATTCCGCCCTGGCTCAAAAACACATTCAATAACTCTGTCCCTTCGGGAAATGCGGCATTCCGCGCCTCGGCGTCGGGCTGAATCAGCAGCGTGATTGCCTGAGTCACTTCTTCCAGCATATCCTCGCGCTTTTCGATTTCGCGAATGGCGCGGGTGAGCGAACCTGACGCATCGCTGACAAACAGCGTCACCTCCCGGCTGCGCCCTTCAAGCATGTCTGACGCTGCTGGCGTGGCAACCGGCAGACCGGGCAACTGAGGCAGCATTGTGATCATCGCCTGCGGTGACGACGTGTATAAATACCACGTTCCGCCGAGAAGCCCGGCAATCAACAGCACGACGACCGCCCACCATTTTGACATTACAATTCTTCTCCCTTTTTAAACGCCGCGATGCCGTCAGCGATGGCGCCAATCAACGTTTGCTGAAACGCCTCCTGCGTCATATTCTGGCGTTCGCTCGCATTGGAGGCATAGCCGAGTTCGATATGCACTGACGGCATGGTTGCGCCTTTCAACGTGAAAAGCGGGGCACGTTTGACAACTGCCCGCGCTCCGCTATTGCGAGCGCGATACGCCGCGACAATCTGCTCCGCCAATCGTTTGCTTTGTTCGATATATTTGGCCTGCGCGTAATCCAGGACTTGCGCTTTCGCGCCTTGCGGCATGTCCAGACTGCCGTAATCCATGATATACACCTCAAGTCCGCCGGGTTGGGCTGACATCGAATTATTGATATGCAGGCTGATCAACACGTCAGCGCGGCTGCTGTTGGCGACCGTTGCTCGCATTTCGCCGGAAAGAAAATCATCCCCCTCGCGAGTCAGCGTGACGGAAACGCCTAAGCGTTCGGCGAGATGCGTGCTGAGGAGCTTGCCGAGATGCAGCGTCAACTGTTTTTCCATCAGCGCAGGTGTTGCGTCAACCGCCGGAACGACGACCACGCCTTGATCGCTGCCGCCGTGACCGGGATCAACCACAATCGTCTTTAAGGAAAATGGCTGTCCAACGGCAGCCGTTCCTTCTTGCTCAGGGGTTGCCAAATCCTGTTCGACAATTGTTTCCGGCACGTCCGAATCGGCTTCCTCTGCCGGGGTGGCTTCAGGTTCGGGCGTCGGCGTCTCTTCTTCTGCCACCGCGTCATCGGTCGTGAATACGTCTATAATCAGGCGCGGCGGATTATCTTTCGTTTTGTGCGCATATCGCGCGAACTCATCGCCTAAACGAATCAACACCTGCGTCGTGCCGAAACTGTCAATGACTTTGACGTGCTTCACTGCCGCATTATTGATTTGCAATGGATTTTCCGGCAGATTAAAGGTCGCCTGCGGCAATTCGAAAATCAGTAGTGACGGAATTTTTTCCGTGATTTTGTAGGGGACGTTCTGGCTTAATTGCACGGCGATGCGGGTGTAATCGGCATACGGACTGGCGTAGAGGCTGAGTAATTCGAGATTCTGAATGCCCACAGTGATGCGCCGCTGCTGCGCATCCCACAGCAGATCATATTCATAAATCAACGGCAGCGTCCTGGTCAGGAATTCCAGCGGCACCATCAGAATGCCTTCGATGTTCTGCGCTGGAAACGTCATCGGATACGACTTTCGCGCCGAAATGACCGAGGGCTGATCGGGAAAAAACGAGAGGCTTTTTTCGCCATATTGCAGCACGATCCGTCCATCTGTCGCATCCACGTCTAACTGCAATTGGAACATATTCGCAACTTTTTCAAGCTGCACATATTCAGTTTGCCCTTGATTGGTGGTAAACAGGGTATATCGCAGGTTCTCGTTATTAAAAAACACTTCCACCGTTCCGGCTGCCGCCGTAGATGCGACGCCGCAAACCACACACGCCAGGAGCGCGATGAGACGCGCAAACGCTTTTCCCATGTCTTTTCGCCGTCGGCGATGCGGTGTTGTAGAACAAACATCCGCAGCCGCTGCGTATTCTACAATACCGAAAGCTTTTCGGGCTAAATAGTTACAAAAATTTTTAAAACACGGCATACGGGAGAAGAGCATCTTGTCAAGGTAAAATTAGAAAACGGCGTGCATTTCGTCAAACGCAGCACATTTCTTGCCGCTGGTTTAGAAGGGGCGTTTGCTCAGAAATTGCTTGAGGCGCTGGTTCATCTGTTGAATTTGAGGAATCACCGCCGGATCGCCATTCCAATGTTCTTGAATAGCCTCGGCGTTCGAGGGGTTTCCAATCAGCCGGACAAGCATGATGCCTGCTAACAGAAGATCTTCCACAATGCCGAACGGCCCGGCGAGCATCTCCGGCAGAAAATCAATCGGGAAAATCACGTAAAGCAACACACCTAAAATGAAGATTTTATCGAGGAGAGAAACGCGCACGTCTTCCAGAAGCTTGATCATCAGGCGCACCAAATCTGGCAGCAGCCAGATCATAAGCATGACGCGCACTCCCGCGCTGCCGAACCATTCTTTCGACAGGGAGATTGCGCCCTCACGGAGACGATCATAGACGCTTATGCTCTGCGTTTCACGGATCATTCAGAGAATTGAGTGCCTCCCGTCATTGTTAATCGGGAAAACGTTTGGAAATCGCTCGAATCGTATCGAGGCACGCAAAAAAAGCATCAATCATTTCTGGATCAAAATGCGTTCCCGATTCGACGCGTAATTTCTTCAACACGTCGTCTTCTTTCCAGGCTTCCCGGAAGACGCGATGATTCGACAGGGCGTCATAGACATCGGCAATCGCGACGATTCGGCCAAAGACGGGAATGTCTTCCCCCTGTTTGCCACGTGGATTACCGTGTTCATCGCGATGATCCGCTAATGGGTCGCCGGTCAGCGGGTCAATATACCCTGGATACCCTTTGCCGTCCCAACGTTCATGATGGGTTAAGGCGATTTCCGACGCTAACGATTCGATCTCGGAATTGCCATGTTTAAGGAGTAACTGCGCTCCTTTGATGGTATGCTC
>CAZMEO010000037.1:0-7104 GCA_964565315.1 uncultured Candidatus Moduliflexus sp.
CTGCCAAGCATTTCTTTTTTCCGGGAAAGCTGCCAGGCTTTTTTCAAGGCTTTATATTTGACGACTTCGGAATAGCGTTCGTACACCACTTCGATCTGCGCCCGTTCCCGCAAGCTTTTTAATTCGAGAATGCTGTCAAGCGGCTCCAAATAGTTGGCTTGTAATTGACTAATCCCGTGTTCGTAAATATCAAGCACTTCATGGTAATAATGCGAAAAATCGTCTTCGACGAATTGCGGGCCGGTGAAGAGTTTGCGTGAGCCGCAATACATGAGAATGTCTCGCTCTTCGGCAAGATAATTCGCAGTTTTCACGATTTCATCCGTATAGAGCCGGTGATTCTTTTGCTGCTCCTGCGCGGCTCTCTGCGACATTTTCGAGGAAGAGAGGCTGAGCGAGGTTTCATTCAGCGATTGGACGTAATGTTCCTGCAAGGTCGCTAAACGTTGCGCCACATGTTTGACTTTGGTCGGAGTGTAAAGTTCAAATTGAAATTGGTTTTCCTCTTTTTTTAATTCGATGCCTAAAATGCCGGTATAGAGCAGGTTAAAATCTCCGGCGCGGTCGCGGAACGAATAGACCTGCTGGCTGAGCGATTCCAGACATTTGAAAATACGGTCTGAAAAAATCTGCAATGCTTCTCGATATGGCTTGGAAAACAGTTCTAATTCCTGAAATAATAATGATTTATTCGGAAAAGCGTCAATCGTGTACGTTGAAAAACAGGCATGAAACCAGAATAGTTCCTGATAGTACGTATTCAGGATCATATTCAACGGGTCTTTCCATTTCGTAAAAATTTCGGAAACTAATAATTCCTGAAGTTCGTCAACAATGTCCCACAAGCGGTCGATATAGGACAGGACTTCGGCCTGTGTTTCATGCTTATGGCGTAGTTCCCTCCGCATTTTTTCCAATTCTTCCGCATGAGCGATTTTCACGGAAGATTCCGGCGCTTTCGAAAATTCTCCGGTTACGATCATCTCACTGAGCACGGAAAAACGGTCGGCATCAAGAATCGTCTGGAAGATTTTTTTCATTTTGCCTGCAACAATATGCTGTCGCACAAAGGCATAGCCATGCTGGTCAACTGTCCGATATTCTTCCATTAAGCGTTCGACATGAGGCACTAACGTCTCATTGTAAAAATCTTCATAGTTATTGAGCAGATGCTCGAAGCTGGCGAGAAAATAGCGCCGTTTTTTCGAGATTTTCCCTTTATTTTCCAAATACGCCGTAAATCGGGCATGATAGAAAAAGATGGAAATAATATCATTAAGAATTCCGTCGCGCCATCGCTGGTTATAAATATCGTGGAATTGATTCTGAATCCGTTCCATCTTCGCCAGCACATTGCGCAGATTCGGGTCTTTGACGTTTAAAAGCTCGTCCTGCGCGACCTTGATGCGGGAGAGCATTTGCAGCAATTGTTCATCAGTTTCCAGAAATTCTTTGAATTGCCGTTGAATCTCTTCTAATAAGCCGAGAAAGCAGAGTTCCAGCACATGAATATTGTCCGGCGGGACAAATTCAGGAAACAGATGGCGGAACATATTGCGGATGATCACCGCCTGGTTTTGGACAATTGGGCGGTATTGCTGCGCAATGATCTCTAATTCTGTGGAGGATTGAATCGGCAGATGCACCCCTTGACGCTCGATGTCGTAAATAATTCCCTGAATGATTGCGGATTGCATCTGGGAAAAATTGGAAAAGAGGACAAGATAACACCGATTCAATATTTGCTGAATTTCATGTTCTTCGTCGTCGCCCCCGCTGGAAGACGTCTTATGAGCATGCCGCGATTTCCTGGCCAAGGGATGCAAGAGGCGAAATAATTGGCTTCTGACCTCTTCCCCTTTTTCAGGGTCTAATAAATCAATAATATTGCCGCCTGTCAGCGAATAGATACTATTGATGAAGGAAATTTCTTTCGGAATGCGCGTAAGTTTGACTTGAAGATTGCGAATATACTCCATCAAGGGCGATTCGAAGGTGGTAATGGCAGACTGGTATTCTCTGGGAACAATCAGCAGAGTATGGTCAGCTTCTTCATCCAGGAGAAAGGAATTCGGCGACTCCTTGATGGAAGTGGCGGCCACGACATCTTTGAGATAGGCTTCAATCTCGAATGCTTGGCTGTTCGGCATGAGACCATCATGTTAAAGGGGAAAACATCTACCCGTTCTTCGAAACCCCTGGCGTCTTTGCGCGTTTCCCGATGCAAAGAGGAGGGAAGAATTCACATCTACCTATCAGACACAGAGCGTGAGCAAAAAGTAATAAAATTATCCGACCTGCATACAAATCTTTCATGAGGTGCAAGCTACGGCATGGTCAGAATATCAGGGCCGGCTGGCGTCAGGACAATGGTATGCTCGAATTGCGCGCACCAGCTTTTATCTTTCGTGACCGCTGTCCACCCGTCTTTTCGGACTTCGACTTCATGCGAGCCCATCGTGATCATCGGCTCAATCGTGAAGACCATGCCCGCTTTGAGGCGCAAGCCGGTATTGGCTTTGCCATAGTGCATGACATGCGGGTCTTCGTGCAACTCGCGCCCCACGCCATGTCCGGTATATTCGCGCACTACGCCGTAGCCGTATTGATTCGCCAATGATTCGATGGCGTAGCCGATGTCTCCCAAGCGTCCGCCGACCTGCGCGTAGCGAATGCCGAGATAGAGCGCCTCTTTCGTGACTTTCATGAGTTGCTGCACGTCAGTATTGATATTGCCGACGGCGACCGTGATGGCGGAATCACCATGAAAGCCGTTTTTGAAGACGCCGACATCCAGCGTGATAATATCCCCTTCGTTGAGTTTGCGAGCGTTGGGAATGCCATGCACGACCTGTTCGTTGATGGAACAGCACACGCTGCTCGGAAAACCGTGATAGCCTTTGAATGAAGGCTTCCCGCCATGTTTTTTGATGAAGGCTTCCCCTATGCGGTCTATTTCGATGGTGGTAATGCCCGGTTCAATCGCCTTTTCCAAGAGCAATAACGTTTGCGCGGCGATCCGCCCGCTTTCGCGAATCCATTCGATTTCCTGGGGCGTTTTCAGGTGTATTCTTCCCATAAATGTCGTCTTCCTTCTGCGTTTCGGGATGCGATGACAACGCACCCCATCTCGGTCAGGCAAATAGTTTTTGCGTAGTGCGAATATGATTTATTCATGAGGTTTCTGTCAAGAATCTTTATGCGATGGGGAAAGATTTTTGGCGGCCAAAACGGCGTAGAATAAACACCTCTCGCATCCCACTCATTTGGATGCCGCCTCTCATCGTGACAGGCGACATCCTTCTTTTGGCTCAACAGGACTGAACAAACATGGCGTCACGCCGTTAAACTCATTTTGGCTTTTAAGGCGGCAAGCTCGTCGTCCACGCCGGAACCGGCTTCTAACGCTTTGAATTGATCATCTAATGACTGGACTTCCAGTTCGACAGCGGCATCGGCCTGCGCTTCGATTTCCATGACTTTGCGTTCCATGCGTTCGAAATTGGCAAACGCGCTGTTATCATTCAGGCCGGTCATGACCTCATGAATCTTCTTCTGAGCTTCTGCCCGTTTCTGGCGGGCAATCAGGATTTCCTTTTTGCGGCGGGCTTCATCGATTTTCGCTTCAAGCGCGCGAAGATTGTCTTTCAGTTTCGACGAAAGCGTATTCTGCTCTTCCCATTGCGTTTTGACCGAGCCGACCAGCCCGTCATACGATTTTTTCTGTTTTAAGGCTTCTTTGGCGAGATTTTCGTCCCCTTTTTTGAGGGCTAACATCGCCTTGCTTTCCCAGTTTTGCGATTGCAGTTCGTTTTGTTTTAGTTGTTGGTGCAATTTCTTTTCATCCGCAATCGCCTTGGCGACCTGGATTTTGGCTTCCTGCAATTGCTCCTGCATTTCACGCACCATCTGATCCATCAATTTGGCAGGGTCTTCGGCTTTATCAATCAGATCATTGATATTCGCTTTGAAAATATCCGACATTCTGCTAAAGATACCCATAAGACATCCTCCTTATATGTACAAGGTCACTCAGTGTTAATGACAGAGACTTATTCTTCTAAATAGGCTTTCAATTCAGGATAATATTGAGCCACCGCAAAACCAAGCGAATCAATCGAAGCTTGCAATTCATTCCGATCAAGATGCTCGACTTGTAAAGTATCAAGCAGCATGACCGCGTCATTTTCAACGCCGAATGCGCCATGCGCGATTTCCATCGCATTCAGATTCAGCAGGCGTTGATAGAATGCTTCGCGGTTTTTTGTCGGCACTCTCATCAAATTGACTCGCAACACTAAAATTGGAGCTTGAAAACTCAAAATAATGTTATTCACATTATTATCGGGCGATTCTACTCGCCAAACTCCATCGCTGACGACTTCGAACGGGCATCCGCAATCATCCAAATAAATCTCAATATCATGCTGTGTTACCATAGTGATAGCCTCCCTTCGGAAACAAACGATACCAATCGTACATCACAACGAGACAACCTGCATACTGACTATCATCAACAGAAGAGTAATAGTGTCAAGAGATATTTTCAATTCGATGAAGATCACGGAAAGAGAAAAATTCACGACTTTTCTCTTGACAAGTTTTGCCGATGCTACGTAGTGTCCTTCACACATTACAGAAACATTCACATTTTTAATTCTGTTATAAAAAATATAGGCACGTAGTTCAGGGGTTAGAACGCTACCTTGACACGGTAGAGGTCGGCGGTTCGAGACCGCCCGTGCCTATTATTTTTTTGACTTTTGATTGAAGAAAATTTATGCTACAGGTTACGCTTCCTGATGGCTCGGTCAAGCAGGTCGAATCAGGAATAACAGCAGCGCAGTTTGCCTCAAATATCAGTCAGCGCTTGGGAAAAGATGCGTTGGCCGCCAAAATTGACGGGAGTGTTGTTGATTTGTCCACGCCGGTTGTGCGCGATTGTGCGGTGGAAATCCTCACGTTTGCTTCCGAAGAGGGCGCGGAAATTTATCGTCACAGCACGTCACATGTGATGGCGCATGCCGTAAAATCGTTGTTCCCTTCTGCAAAGGTGACGATTGGTCCGTCTGTTGAGGATGGGTTTTATTACGATTTTGATGTCGAACGCCCCTTTACTCCCGAAGACTTGGAAAAGATTGAGCAAAAGATGGCTGAGTTGGTGAAAGCCGACGTGCCTTTTGTGCGCAAGGAAGTTTCGAAAGAAGATGCCATTCGCTTCTTTCGGGAGCAGGATGAAACGTATAAAATCGAAATTTTAAACGATATTCCCGACGGCGAAATAATCTCCGAATATCAGTTGGGCGATTTCACGGATTTGTGCCGAGGCCCGCATCTGCCGTCATCTGGCAAAATTAAAGCATTTAAATTGTTGACGATTGCTGGCGCATATTGGCGCGGCGATGAAAAAAATCGGATGTTGCAGCGGATTTATGGCACATCCTTTCCTTCTCAAAAAGAATTAACGGCGCATCTTGAAAAATTGGAAGAAGCGAAACGTCGCGATCATCGGAAATTAGGCAAAGAGCTTGATTTGTTCAGCATTCATCAGGATGTTGGCGCCGGGCTGATTTACTGGCATCCGAAAGGCGCGGTCGTTCGCCGCGTGATTGAAGATTTCTGGAAAGATACGCATGTGCAGCGTGGCTATGAATTGGTGACGACGCCGCATATTGCGCATTCCGACTTATGGCGCACTTCCGGGCATTATGACTTTTATCGGGAAAATATGTACACTCTCGGTATTGACGAGGAAGAGTATGTATTGAAGCCGATGAACTGTCCCGGTCATATTTTGATTTATCAAAGCCAACTTCGGAGCTATCGTGATTTGCCTGTGCGGTTTGCGGAATTAGGCACGGTCTATCGTTATGAGCGCTCTGGCACGCTGCATGGCATGTTGCGGGTGCGTGGTTTTACGCAGGATGACGCGCATATTTTTTGTACGCCTGAACAATTGGTCAGTGAAATTGTCGGCGTGTTGGATTTGACCGAATATATGTTGAAAACGTTCGGGTTTGAGAATTATAAGGTCGAATTAAGTGTGCGTGACCCGCAAAATAAACAAAAATACGCCGGAACGGACGAACAATGGGAGCGCGCTGAAGAAGCGTTGATTGAAGCGCTCAAGCAAAAAGGGCTGCCATATAAACGGATGGAAGGGGAAGCGGTCTTCTATGGGCCGAAAATTGATACGAAATTGATTGATGCGCTTGGTCGCGGCTGGCAAGGTCCGACGACGCAATTCGATTTCAATCTTCCGTCTCGTTTTGATGTCACCTATATCGGTGAAGATGGTAAAAAGCACTATGTGTATATGGTGCATCGCACGGTGCTTGGTTCGATGGAACGCTTTACCGGCGCGTTGATCGAGCATTATGCTGGCGCGTTTCCGCTGTGGCTTGCTCCGGTGCAGGTTAAAATATTGCCAATTGGGGATCGGCATGTTGAATATGCAAATCAAGTAGCTGCCGCCCTTCGTCAGCAAAAATATCGCGCAGAGATTGACATGCGTGACGAAAAAATCGGACAGAAGATCAGGGTAGCTCAAGTCGAACAAGTGCCATATATGTTAATTATCGGCGATAAAGAAGTGACCGACCAGAGTGTATCTTTACGCCATAGACGCAAGGGAGACGTAGGTTCGTTGACAATTGAACAATTGCTCTGTCAGTTGTCGGATGAAGCGCATTGAGTGAGACGAAAAAAATTTATACCACCGAATAAATCTTCGCAGAACGAAAATAGAATTAACGAGCAGATTCGTGTTCCACAGGTTCGAGTGATCGGCGTGGAGGGCGAACAGCTTGGAGTGCTTTCTATTCAAGAGGCGTTACAAAAAGCTGAAGCATTGACATTGGATCTTGTTGAGGTTTCGCCGAACGCCGACCCGCCAGTCTGTAAATTGATGGATTATGGCAAGTTTCGCTATCAGCAGCAAAAACGAGCGCATGAAGCGAAGAAAAAACAGGCGGTTGTGCAGATCAAAGAAGTTAAAGTTCGTCCCAAAATTGATGAACATGACTATCAATTCAAGCTCAAGCATGTGATGCGATTCCTTGAAGATGGCGATAAGGCGAAGTTGACCGTCGTGTTTCGAGGTCG
>CAZMEO010000037.1:7204-17761 GCA_964565315.1 uncultured Candidatus Moduliflexus sp.
TGCGATTCCTTGAAGATGGCGATAAGGCGAAGTTGACCGTCGTGTTTCGAGGTCGGGAAATCGTTCATCGGGAAATCGGCGAAAAATTGTTGGCTCGATTTATTGATGACGTGAAAGATATTGGAGATGTTGAGGCTGCTCCAAAAATGGAAGGTCGAAACTTGATGGCGATTTTGACCGCAAAGTCTCCAAAGAACCCGAAACAAATTAAAGTTGAACCTTCGCAAGAGAAAGAGTCACTACCAGAAGCCTGAGGCAGGCTGAGAGATATCTATTGCTCAAGGGGGAGAAATAATTATGCATAAAATGAAAAGCAGCAGATCGGCAGCAAAGCGGTTCCGCAAAACGGGCACCGGTAAAATCAGCCGCAATAAAGCATACGCGCGACATATCCTCACATCGAAGTCGCCGAAACGGAAACGTCATTTACGCTCAGACTCGCTTGTGTCGCCGTCTGATATGACACGGATTAAACGTCAGCTTCCGTATTTATAGGATTGCAGTTTTTTCTTTGTTTGTTATAAAGAATATTATAGATCAATTTCAAAGAAGAGAAGGATAGGGAATTATGAGGGTAAAAGGTGGAAATGTTGCAAGAAAGCGCAGAAAAAAGATATTAGAGCTTGCCAAAGGCTATCGCGGAGGCCGCAGCAAACTCTTCCGCACAGCGAAGAATGCTGTGATCAAGGCGTTGACCTATTCGTATCGCGACCGCAGACGCCGCAAACGCGATTTTCGCAGGGTATGGATTGTTCGAATCAATGCCGCTGTCCGTGAATATGGAATGTCATACAGTCAGTTTATTAATGGCTTGCAGAAAGCGAACGTGATGTTAGATCGGAAAGTCCTGGCTTATTTAGCGATGGAAGACATCAATGCATTCGCACAATTAGTCGAAACGGCGAAAAATGCTTTGGCGGCTTCAGCCCCAGAAGCGCAAACCGCCTGATCTTTCTGCAATCAATGGACGACATTCTTCGACACTTACATTCTATTCAGACGACCGCAGAGCAGGAAATTTTATCGGCTTCGACGCAGGAACAGCTTGCCAGATTTCGTGTTAAGTATCTTGGCAAAAAAAGTGATTTGTCGCAAGCGATGAAATTGCTCTCCGGTCTCTCCCCCGATCAGCGTCCTCTGGCTGGCAAGCTGATTAACGACACCAAAAATCTGCTGCAAGACGCTTATGATCGCAAAGAGCGTGAACTCTCCGATCTGGAAAAACAACGCAAGCTTGCAAGTGAGCGTGTTGACATCACTCTACCCGGTCGTCGCCTTCCTATTGGGACAAAACATCCGCTGACTCAGGTGATGGAAGAAATCCAGCAGATTTTTTCTGGGTTAGGCTTTTCTATTGCTGATGGCCCGGAAGTCGAACTTGATTACTACAATTTCGAAGCGCTCAATTTCCCCAAAGATCACCCCTCACGCGACATGCAAGACACCTTTTTCATTCGCGATGACGTGGTGCTGCGGACGCACACCTCGCCGATGCAAGCACGGGTGATGGAGAAGATGACGCCTCCGGTGCGCTTCATTTGCCCGGGCAAAGTCTATCGCCATGACGCCGACATCACGCATAGCCCGATGTTTCATCAAATCGAAGGGTTTTGCGTGGATACGCACATCACGATGGCTGACTTGAAAGGTGTGCTGTATCTGTTTGTCTCCGAAATGTTCGGCAAAGGCACGAAACTTCGCTTCCGTCCGAGTTTCTTTCCGTTTACAGAACCGAGCGCAGAAGTGGATATTTCCTGCGTGATGTGTAAAGGGAAAGGATGCCGCGTCTGCAAAATGACTGGTTGGCTGGAAGTATTAGGCTCTGGGATGATCGATCCCAACGTCTTCGGTTTTGTGAAATACGATCCGGAAAAATATACTGGGTACGCCTTTGGTATGGGGATCGAACGCATTGCCATGCTGAAATATGGCGTTGATGATATTCGGCTCTTTTTTGAAAATGACATTCGCTTTTTAGAGCAATTTTGACCTGCGAATAGACGAAACGTATGAAAGTAAGTTATCGGTGGTTACGTAGATATGTAGATTGTCAGATTCCTGTCGCAGAGCTTGCGCATCGTTTGACGATGGCTGGTTTGGAAGTGGATGGCATTGAGCCGTTTCGCTATGCGATCCCCGAACGCGTCGTAGTGGGGGAAATCATTGACGTTCAGCCTCATCCTGATGCTTCATCGTTATTTGTCTGTCAAGTGCAGGTCGGCGAAACCGTACCGCGTACCATTGTTTGTGGCGCTCCGAACGCGAAAGCGCATGTTAAAGTTGCTGTTGCGCTGCCTGGCGCGACGCTGCCGAATGGCATGACGATTCGCGATGCGGCGATTCGCGGCGTGCCTTCTGCTGGAATGATTTGCGCGGAAGATGAATTAGGGATCAGCGACGACCATCGCGGCATTATGTATCTTCCCGACGATCTGCACGTCGGGCAGCCGATTTCTGCGGCGCTCTTGGGGCTTGATGACGATGACGCTGTTATTGAAATCGGCTTGACGCCGAACCGTGGCGATTGCCTCAGTCATGTTGGCGTTGCCAGAGAAATCGCAACCCTGCTGAATCTTCCACTGACGCCGCCAGCCGTTGACTATCCTGAAGAAGGGCTGCCGATCAATCACATCGCCTCTGTCGAAATTCGCAATCCGGAACTGTGCCATCGTTATACCGCCAGCGCCATTACTGGCGTGAAAATCGCCCCCTCTCCCTTATGGCTGAAGCGCGCGCTTGAAAGCGTCGGCGTGCGTTCGATCAATAATGTCGTGGATGTCACGAACTATGTCATGTTAGAATTAGGACAGCCGCTTCACGCCTTTGATCTTGCCAAACTGCGCGAACAAAAAATCATTGTGAAAACAGCGCAGCCCGGCTCGACATTCACGTCATTAGATGGCACGGAACGCCAACTTGACGAGACGATACTCATGATTGCTGACGCAGCGTGCGATGTCGGAATTGCAGGCGTCATGGGCGGTCTGAATTCCGAAGTGTCCGACGTAACGACCGATATTTTATTGGAAAGCGCCCGTTTTTCCCCCTCAAATATTCGCAAGACGTCGAAAAAATTAGGATTGGCGACAGAAGCCAGCCATCGTTTCGAACGAACGGTTGACCTGTATGGATGCGATGTTGCTGTCAAACGAGCCACGCAACTGATTGTGCAACTCGCCGGAGGCAAGGTCGCTCAAGGCATTATTGACATATTCCCTCGCACAGAGACGCTTCGACGCATTTCGCTCCGTTTTTCCAGAATGGCTGCCATTCTGGGCGTGTCCATTGAGCCTGCAATTGCTTGCCGCATTCTTTCGTCGTTAGGTTTTCAGATTATCGAACAGACTGCCGAAGGGATGACGGTTGATATTCCGTCATTCAGACCCGATGTCGAACGAGAAATCGATTTAATTGAGGAAGTTGGGCGAATTCATGGTTTCGAAGCTATTCCAACAACGTTGCCATCGGGCGAAATCCCCCTGAAAATCCAGACTCCCGAATTGAAAATCGAACAACAGATTCGAGACAGCCTGATTGCTCAAGGATGGCATGAAGCGATTAATTATAGTTTTTTTGATAAAAAAGATTTGCATAAATTAGGGATTGACAATATTGATCCTTATGATAAACTTGTTTATATTAAGAATCCGTTGACAGCGGAACAAGATGTCTTACGGACAACTGTGATTTCTTCGTTGTTGGAAAATGTGCGCTCTAATCTCAGCAACAGAATCGCAAACATTCGTCTCTTTGAAATTGGAACGATTTTTATTCAACATGATGCATCCCAATCGCTGCCCGAAGAGCAAAATGTGGTCAGCGGTGTTTTGACTGGACAACGGATGGATGTGGGATGGGCGCAGTCGCCAGAAGGCGTGGATTTTTACGATGTGAAGGGACTGCTTGAACTCATGTTTACACGCATCAATCTGCGGTCGTATGAATTTCGTCGAACGGATGAAGTGCCATTTCTTCATCCAGGAGAAGCCGCCACAATTCTTATCAAGAATGAGCCGATAGGGATTGTCGGACGGATTCACCCGAATGTCCTGGAAGCGTTTGATATTGACCAGGAACGGGTGTATGTGTTTGAAGTGCGTATCGCCCCGCTGGCAATACATGCGGTTGAGAAAAAACAGTTTTGCCCATTGCCGAAATTTCCGGCAGTGCATCGCGATCTTGCGCTGCTCGTTCCAACATCGGTACAAGCGTCTGAACTTGAAGCCGTCATCGTGGAAGTCGGGCGGCCATTGTTGGAGCAGGTCGTGTTATTTGATCGGTATGCCGGGCAGCAGATTGCCGAAGGGTATGTCAGCCTGACATATTCCTTGCGTTATCGTTCGACAGAAAAAACATTAACCGATGACGAAGTTACGACTGTTCATCATCGGATGATCGAGGAATTGCAGGCGCGTTTACAGGCTCGTTTACGGTAAAGATTGGATGACGTGATGACAGTTTATCATCATGCGAACGAAATGATGAGATAAAAATACGAGAACGTACTCGAAAGTTGGCCTTGTCAATACGGCGAGAGCGAGAGATTTCAGAAGAAAAACATAAAAATTTATTGACAAGAGTTTGACATCGGATGATAGAGAAACACGAGAAGGGCATTATCGTGAACGTAATGCTTTTTCCCTTTCCCTGAAATAATAGAACAGCAGACGTGACGGATCGTGTTTCTGGATGCCTTCTCGGAATTTTGTTCTCTATATATACATTTATTGTCAGCTTTCCCCTGCCGTGTTCGTGATGTTGTAAAACTCTTGAGCCTACCAACTTAAGTACGGGAGTCTGAGACTGAAGGAGGATGTACATGCCCTGAAGTTTTTTAGGGACGTACTGAATTTTCGCGAGGACACCCACCTGGCCTAGCCAGGTTCAAAGAGTTTGCTTCACACGGCACAGTGGTGGGGGATATTTTAGACGTTGTTGCTTGAATTCTGGTGAAGACTCGATAGGAAAACCGTGCGTGCTGGTAAATACCCAGCGAATACGCGTTCTTCTGAAGAAATAGCCGCAGCGTTTCAATCGTTCGCCTTCGCGTTTACTGCCCAATCTTTCCTCTTCTATTTCCATTCAGCGCTTTTCAGGGTATCGGTGTGCCGTGTCCTCTTGCCATGTCTGAGGCTCGGTTATGGCGTTTTCAATAAGGGAGAAAGATTCATGGCAGGGGTTGTTCTATCGTTATTGGCTGGTATATGTATCGGGGCGGCGGTTGGCTATGTGCTGCGTAAACAATTAGTCGAGCAGAAAATGGCAAAAGCCAGAATACTCTCCGCCCAGATTGTCGAAGATGCCAGAGCCGAAGCCGAAACCGAAAAAAAACGCATTATTCTTGAAGCGCGTGATGAGTTATTCGACGCGCGAAGTGAATTTGAAACAGAAACAAAAGAGCGGCGCTCCGAACTGACAAAAATTGAAAACCGGCTGACGCAAAAAGAGGATAATTTAGACCGAAAAGAAGTTCAACTCAGCAAACGCGAAGCGGAGTTGACAAAAGCGGAACAACATGTTGTCAGCCAGCAAGAGGAACTGGCGCGAGCGCAAGAATTACATGCGTCATTGGTGCAGCAGCAGCAAGCAACCCTGGAAAAAATCTCGTCGCTGACTGCTGAAGAAGCGCGGCAGATGCTGATTGAGCAGATGACGGAAGACGCTCGCTATGAAGCGTCGAAGACAGTGCGGCGGCTGTATGAAGAAGCCAAACAGACGGCGGATAAAAAAGCCAAAGAGATCATCATGACCTCGATCCAGCGTTGCGCTGCCGATCATATTGCCGAAACGACGGTATCAGTCGTTGATTTGCCGAATGACGATATGAAAGGTCGGATTATCGGGCGAGAAGGCCGCAATATCCGCACGTTCGAGACGGTTGCCGGAATTGACCTGATTATTGACGATACGCCGGGCGCGGTGATTTTATCAGGATTCGACCCGATTAAGCGCGAAGTGGCGCGGATTTCGTTAGAACGCCTGATTGCCGATGGCCGCATTCACCCGACGCGCATTGAAGAAATTGTCGCCAAAGTCCGCGAGGAAATGGACGACATCATTTACGAAGAAGGCGAGAAAGCCACGTTTGATGCGGGCATTCACGGGCTGCATCCCGAAGCGATCCGCTTGCTTGGCAAGCTGAAGTTTCGCACGAGTTATACGCAAAACGTGTTGCTTCACTCCAAAGAAGTGGCCTATATTGCCGGAATCATGGCGGCAGAATTAGGCGCAAACGTGCAGATTGCCAAACGCGCCGGGTTGCTTCATGACATCGGCAAGGCCGTCAATCATGAAATCGAAGGGGCGCATGCCTTGATTGGCGCGGAATTAGCGCGAAAATACAACGAGAGCAAGCGCGTCATTCATGCGATTGAAGCGCATCATCACGATGTCGAACCCACTTCACTGGAAGCGGTGATTATTTCTGCCGCCGACGCGCTCTCGGCTGCTCGCCCTGGCGCAAGACGGGAAATTCTCGAGTCGTATGTCAAACGATTGCAAAAATTGGAAGAAATCAGCAATTCGTTTCATGGCGTGGATACGTCGTATGCGATTCAGGCGGGACGTGAAATTCGCGTGATTGTCAACTACGAAAAAATTTCGGATGATGAAGCGGTGATGCTGGCAAGCGACATTGCCAAACGGATCGAAAAAGAAGTCGAGTATCCTGGTCAGATCAAAGTCACCGTTATTCGCGAAACGCGCTCGTTCACGTATGCGCGATAGGAAAGAAGGCGTTCTTTGAGTGTAACAACAATTCTTTTTATTGGCGATATTGTCGGGAAAGCTGGAAGGCAGACCGTAAAAACGCTTGTCCCTGAATTGCGGCGCGAATACTGTACGCACTTAGTTGTGGCGAATGGAGAAAATGCGGCGGGCGGATTCGGCTTGACAGCAGGCATTGCGGAGGAATTGTTTGCCGTTGGGATTGATGTCTTGACATCTGGCAATCATATCTGGCAGCAAAAAGATATTCTTGAGTATATTGTCAAACAACCGCGTTTGTTGCGGCCATTGAACTGCTCACCAGACGCGCCGGGGGGCGGAAGTTGTCTGGTGACGGCGTCGAATGGCGTTCGCGTTGCGGTAATTAATTTGTTAGGCCGCGTATTTTTAGATGGGTATAGTTGTCCGTTTCGTTCGGCGCTGACGGAGGTTGAGCGGTTGTGCGAAGATGCGCTTGTGCTGGTGGATTTTCATGCGGAAGCAACGGCGGAAAAACGGGCGCTCGGCTGGTATCTTGAAGGAAAAGCCAGCGCGGTCGTCGGGACGCATACGCATGTGCAGACAGCCGATGAGCAGATTCTTCCGAAAGGAACAGCCTACATCACAGATGTCGGCATGACAGGCGCGATGGATTCCGTGATCGGCGTCAAAAAAGAATTGGCGATCCAAAAATTTTTGACCGCCATGCCGGTTCGGTTCGAGGCCGCCGATTCTACGCCGGAACTAAATGGCGTGGTCATGACGTTTGACATTGCGACGCGCCAGGCCGTGAGCATCGAGCGCATCAACCGTTCGCTGCGTCAGAATACATGTTGAAAAGGAGGGAATGCGAGAGCGAGAGAAGAGGCAGAATGATATTGTGACCGATTGAAAAGCATTTGGCATGGTCGCAAGTTCTGAAAATAAGCAAAATAGGGTAGAAACTCAGGCATATCATACCAAACAGACGAGGAGAGATTCAGGTTATGGGGGGACGATTCTAAACCAGAACAGCGTCAACGATGAACCTCCTGATGCAGAAGCGTTCGGAACTTCCTGAACCCCTGAGTATTCTACGAACAGGAGCCGCATACTTTGAATTCATATCAGTGGCTCAGTCGTATCAGTGAAATCAATTATTACTAAATCATAACAAATAAAAGCAACCAGCCGTTCAATCTATTGAACGTTGTGATATGAAGGAGGGACTGTTTCGATGTTTAATGTCGGAGATAAAGTTGTGTATCCGTCTCATGGAGTGGGACGCATTGAAGCGATTGAAGAAAAAGAAGTTGCCGGGCAAAAAATGAAATGCTACGTGTTGAGCATTATCGGCAAAGAATTGAAGATTATTGTCCCGATGTTTAATGCGCAAAAAGTCGGTTTGCGCCAGATTATTCAGGAAGACGAAGTGGAAAAGGTCTTCGATATCCTGCGCGACGAAATCAATAACATGCCGCCAAAATGGAATAAACGTTATACCTTCAATCTTGATAAAATCAGAACCGGCTCGATTTACGAAATTGCGGAAGTCTTCAAAAACTTGACGCGCCTCGGCCATCGGAAAGAACTGTCGTTTGGCGAACGCAAGATGCTGGACAGCACCAAAGAATTGATTGTGATCGAAATTGCGCATTCGAAAAAGATCGGCACGTCGCAGGCTGAAAATTTGATTAACGCTTGCTGCGTGGCCGCATAAGTTGCATGGCGAAGTGAAGTGCTGAAGTGACGCGCAAAAAGTGTTTGGAGACCTGAAGCCTCCAAACACTTCCTTTTTTTGTGATCTGATACGATTTCATGAATTGCTGCTAATAAACATACCGTGACCTCAAAAATTATTTTTCGAATAAGCATTGTTGCGTTGTTTTGCCTGATAGGCTACTCCGTTGGGATGTTTGGGTTTCATACGTCAGAGGCAGCGGTATTTGGGGCGGTTTGGGGCTTAACTATCGGGGCATTGATTGTTCTTTCAGAATTAGTCCTGCTCAAATTGCCGTCTTTAGCGATTTTAGGCGGATTGATCGGCGGAATGATCGGATTGATTTCCGCTAATCTTCTGACCGGTTCTTCGTTGTTTCTTCATCTTCCCATCGCTCCGTTTACCTCCTATATCCGCACCTCAGTGACGCTGCTGTTTTTTCTGGTCGGCCTGATGGTGGGGGTTCAGCGCATCCAGTCGTTGACGCTGCAATCGCTCCGCAGCCTGTTTGTCGAGCCGACTTCAGGCAAAAATTATAAAATTCTGGATACCAGCGTCATTATTGACGGGCGTATTGCCGACATTTCCGAAACCGGTTTTTTAGAGGGCGTCTTGGTGATTCCGCAGTTCATTCTTCAGGAATTGCAGCATATCGCCGATTCTCCCGACCCGATCAAGCGCAATCGCGGGCGGCGCGGACTGGAAATTCTGCATAAAATTCAAAAGCGTGTGGATATTCAGGTGGAAATTCACGAACGCGATTTCCCGAAAATCAAAGAGATTGACGCAAAACTCGTCGAATTGGGCAAACATCTGCAAGCCAAATTGATTACGAACGATTTCAATTTGAACAAAGTCGCAGAATTGCAAGGCGTGCCGGTCTTGAATGTGAATCAGCTTGCCAATGCCCTGAAGCCGGTCGTGCTGCCCGGCGAAGTGATGGAAGTGCTGGTTCTGAAAGAAGGGAAGGAATACGGGCAAGGCATCGCCTATCTTGACGACGGGACGATGATTGTCATTGATAACGCGAAAAAGCTGATCGGCAAAACGGTCGGCGTCGCCGTGACCAGCGTGCTGCAAACGACTGCCGGACGCATGATTTTCGGTCAACTCGCTGTTAAAGATGTTGCGCATTGAATCAAAAAGTGTAGGGGGCATTGTGTCCCCTACATATAAACGCCATTTGATTCACGATTCAACGAACATGCGCTGAATTTCTGTAAGAAATGTTTGTTCCTGCTCTGCCGTGCCATCCGACGCCAGCAAATCTTTCAGCACGAGAAGCGCTCCTTGTTTTCCGTGAACATCGCCAAAACGCTCTTTGATGCTTTGCAATAAAGCATTGCGTTTCTCGATGTCTTCTTCTGCGGTTCTGACGCGATGAATTGCGGCAGACAGATACGCGCCCGGAGAGGTCGGCGAATCCCACACTAATTCCTCCATTTCATCGTCAAGAAACTGATTTTCGGCCATTGACAGCATATTGTCCGCATACATCCCAAGCAGCAGCAGATCAAGTAACGCCTCGCGCTGTGGTTGTGTAAACGATTCGGCCTGCGTGGCCTCTTTCCCTAAAATGCGTTTGAATACATCAATCATCGTGTGTTCTCCTTGTTCAAATCGCAGTGAACAATTAATTCCGTTCCATGACAATGCAATACTCTTGAAAACCGATATGCCGCCAGAACAGCCGCCCGCGCTCATTCCCGGCCAGCACTTCAAGCCGCAGTTTGCGAAATTGCCAAACGTGTTGATGCAACCAGTTGATAAAATACGTTCCATAGCCGCGCCGCCGGTAATTGCGGTCAATGTAAAGCTGGCGAATGTAGATTGCGTCGCCGTCGTAGCGCGACACGCAGTAGCCCGCCTTTTCGCCGTTCGCTGTCAGAATATGAGCGGCGTAGTTCGCGGCAATCCACTGCGCCATGCGGTCGGCAAGTTGTTCTTCTGTCATCGGGTTGGAATGCCCTTCATCCTCGATCAGACGCTTATTCATGCGGCCAAGATCGGCGCAATCGTGCTGTGATGCCTGATAAATGAGCAATTCTTCCATTAGAGGCGCGAAAGAAGACATTATTGCGATTGGAGAAGTTTCTGACATTGCGCCCGCCGAAAATGGATGCATTGCTCGTACACGCTGTTGCAGACGCCTT
>CAZMEO010000037.1:17861-19237 GCA_964565315.1 uncultured Candidatus Moduliflexus sp.
CATTGCGCCCGCCGAAAATGGATGCATTGCTCGTACACGCTGTTGCAGACGCCTTCATCATAATGCGGGCAAAACATGTTTAAGGCTGCCGGACAGGTGTTGATATGCTCCGTCTCCTTGACAGCTGCAATTGGCACAGAGTGTTTTTTTCGTTGCAGATGCCAGAACAGTCGTTTCGGCTGTTGAAACGTGGTCGTCAATTCCTTGTGAAAATTGATCAAGCCGCTTCCCTGGGCTGAAGAATGTTCGCCGATGTCAATGCTTCCCTGCTTGATCATTTCTTTGATGCTTGCAGGCGTGCTTTTTCCCATCTGCTTGATGTATTGCCGGGTTTCATGCAGCAACGCGGCCACTCCGCTGACATGCGGCGTCGCCATGCTTGTGCCGGACATCTCGCCGTAACTCGCGTTTGGCTGCGGCGCCATGATCTGCTGGCCGGGCGCGACCACATCCGGCTTGTTCGGCTGCGCCGACGAGCCACGGCTGCTGAATCCCATCACCATGCCGGGCGCAGTTTTGGTGGAAGCGCCGACCGTGATGACATCTTTGGCGGTGCCGGGACAAGAAATTGTTCCCGGAGCGGGACCGTTGTTTCCGGCGGCAGCAACGACCGTAATCCCTTTGCTGACAGCATAATTCGCCATCTTGCACAACGGACACGTGCCATCGGTACACCCATGTCCATCGCCGAAACTCATATTGATAACATCGACCTTTTTCTGAATCGCCCAGCGCATCGCCTCAAGAATCGTGTCTCTGGTCGTGCCTGTTTGCGAATTGATGAAGACTTTGGCGTCATACAACAGGGCTTTCGGCGCGACTCCGGCATAGCGATACCCGGACGCCTTGCCCGATCCGGCGATGATTCCGGCCACATGCGTTCCGTGTTCCGTGCCATGCGACGCCCGCCCTCCGCTGAAATTTTTGCTCGCCTTGATGCGCCAGCCGAAATCGGGATGGCTATGGTCAATCCCACTGTCAATCACTGCGACTTTCACGCCTTTCCCTTCAATCGCTCTGCCGCGCACGCGATACGGCAGTTCAATCCGATCAACGCCCATCACGAACGGCACGCTTTCATACAGCATGGCTTTGACTTCGGCGTTTGCGTCATAAATATGCAGGACGCAGGACGCGGCAGACATTTTTTCGATGTGATCTACCGGCAATTCGGCGTAGATTGTGTTGATTTCGGGATAGAGTTTGAGCTTTTTGCCGCCGTGCTGCTTAATTGTTTGTTTCAATTCCTTCAGCGTTTGCCCATTTGTCGCTTCGATGAGTGTTTCGACATATTTCTTCCGGGCATGCAGCAGGCCGAACAACGCCGGTTTGCCATCGACGGTAGCGGTCTGAATTTTTGCCAGTAACGACGCCTC
>CAZMEO010000038.1:0-18977 GCA_964565315.1 uncultured Candidatus Moduliflexus sp.
TATATATGAGTTTCTTTTCTACAAACAAAGTATCTCTTGACACCTTTTCTGCTCTAAATATCATAGTTATGAATATTCGAACCGATCTCTTCCGTTGTCATCTTATAAAAAGCACAGCGGATGACAAGAGAAAGTTTTTCTTTTTGGGGAGAACACTCTCACAATGGCGGCAAAACAGTTTCCGATAGATTTGAACGTCCTGAATGTGATCGCGCATCGCTATCGCTGGCTGTTAGTGATTTTAACCTTGATTTCAGTCGGGATTTCTTCCCTGATTGTCAAATCAATGGTTGACGTCTATTCTTCTTCGATTATTATTTTCGTTGATCCGGAGAATGTGTTAGGGGGGATTGCGGAAGGGGTGGCAGTCTCGACGACGCTGAATGATCAATTGAACACCTTGCGCCCGTTGATTCTGAGCGATGATTTTATCGAGCCGTATGTGATTCAGGAATTGGATATTCGCTTAAGCGATGTGTATATTCCGCCGCTGCGCTTGAGATTCATGACAGCGCTTCTTCATGCGTCGGACGGCTTGAAAAATCTCGTGAAGCGCATTTTCGGCTTCCCGATTTATACGCTGACGTCAGAGCAAAAGCAGATGCAGGAGCGGCAGCAGCTTATTGCCATTCTCAAAAAGAAGATCACGCTGACGCAAAGCCAGGGGCGGCTGCTCACCATCGGATATAACGGTCCTAATGCGACCGCCTGTAAAAAAATTGTCGAAATCGTGTCGAACCAGTGCCGGGATTTGCTGCTGCGCGGCAAAAACCAGGAAACCCGCGACGCGTTGCGATATATTGAAGGCCAATACTCCACAGCGACCCAGACGTTAGAGGAATTGGAGCGTGAATTAGCTAACATGCGCGTTGAGCAATTCGACAAAGGCCCGGAGGCCAAAATCGCCTTACTCCAACAGCGTCAGGGGGCGCTTGACACGATTCGGATGTTGACGCAGGAATTGGAATTAGCCACGTCAAAACAACAAGAGCTTGCCTTAGGCAAAGCCAAACGCCAGACCGTGCTGCGTCAGGACCCGGAGGTCGTGGCGAAACTTGCCGAACAATCGCGCAATCAGGATGCGATTGCGCTGGACGATGCGAAAAAACGCCTGAATGAGCTTTTAGAACGCGGTTTTACGCAGGAATGGCCGGAAGTCAAAAAATATCAGGCGCGGGTGACTGAACTGGAAGGTTCTCTCAAGGCTCAGGTGGAAAAAGACCCGGAATCGGAAGAAAAAATCTTTTTAGCTGATCCGATTTATAACGAATATTACCGGCAGATTAAGCAGCTTGAAAGCGATCAAGCCTCCACGAATCTCCAGATTCAGAAATTGCAGACCAATATCGGCATTTATGAAGAAAAATTGAAAGCGATGCCGGAAATCGAAAAGAGTTTTGCGGCGATTGAGCGAAAAATCGCATTACACGAAGACCTTCAGATCGATCTTGCGAAACGGCGCGAGACGGCGCGGGCGACGATGGAATTGGAGAAAAGCCGCGTTGAAACCCGCATCCGCGTGCTGAATCGCTCGAACCCGAATGAACCGATTGGCATTTCGCCGATTATCATCATGATTGCAATCTGTTCGATTGGGCCGGGAATCGGGGCGGGAGTCGTCTTCCTGGTCTATTATCTGAATTCCTCCGTGAAAAATCAGGAGGATGTGCAGGTGGAATACAACCTCCCTGTCATTGCGTCCATTCCGAACACCAACTTCAAGCGGGAGTTGAAAAAACATCGCGTCTGGCAGAAAACGCTGCTGAAACGTTTTGGCCGTTTTCCCGATTCCGTCAAGTTGACCATTCCATTTTCGAAACAGCAAGTGGCTGTGTCGTTTGGCGGCCTGCGTCGGGAAGCGTCTTCTCCTGAGGCGCTGATGATTCCGCCCGCCGACGGCCTGTCGGTTCAGCCTGCCGAGAAGACGACGGATGAATCTATCGAGATCGAATTATTCAATCATATCATCAAACGCATGCCGACTCCGCCGATGTCGAGCGTCGCTTCGCCTCTCACTGTGACGATGTTGACCAATCCGGAATCGCAGGCCGCAGAAGAATATCGCCGCTTATGTTTTAACGTCGAATGGGGACTCAAGGAAACGCTCTCCGGGCCGTGCCGCGCGATTTTAGTCACCAGCGCGCTGCCGAATGAAGGGAAAACGCTGACCGCCATTAATTTAGCCTTTACGTTAGCGCGGAATCATAAAGTGCTGCTGCTCGACGCAAATTTCCGCAAGCCCTCGATTCATCAGGCGTTTGGCGTCGAACCGGGGCCGGGATTGTCAGACATGTTGGAGCGCCAGATCCCTCCGCATCTCTATGCTCCGTCAGAAAGCCAGAATTTAACGATTCTGACAGCGGGAATGGGGGGATGGCATCCGGCGGATTTGCTGAGTTCCAAACTGATGACGCAATTTATAGAATCGCTCAAAGGATCATCGTATTTCGAATATGCGATCTTTGATGTGCCGCCGGTGTCGCTCATTCCGGATTCCTCGATCATTGCCTCCAAAGTTGATGGGATCGCGTGGGTCATTCGGGAATTGCATACAGACAAAGAGGTGGTGCGTTCAGCGCTGGAGCGCGTGACGAATCCCGCGATTCTCGGCGTGGTATTGAACCGCTCCGAACATCAGTCCTTGTCGAAAAAATACGGCAAGATTTGGAAAGAATATCAATACGCCTCATGGCGAAAATCCTCAAAGAAACAATAAGCAGAACATGCCTATGCTGCCGTTATACGTCATTCCATCATTGTTGAGCGTTGTTGTGCTTGTGGGACTTGGGCTGTTCATTCTTACGCGCAACGCACGCAGCTTCATCAATCTGAGTCTTGCGGCGACGCTCTTTGGCGAAGCGTTCATGCAACTCAGCCATTACTTCCTTCTGCGTTCCCAGGATCCGTTCTGGATGCGTCTCTCATTGGCCGGATACTGGATTGTTCCGGGCTGTCTGGCGAGTTTCAGCCTCATGTTTTCCAGGCAGCAGTATCATGAAGGGCTTCGCCGCTGGAGATGGGTGCTGGCGGGGATTTTTGCCGGGTCGCTCGGCTTTGCGGCGCTTGGATGGCAAGGGAAATTATTCGATAGACTGCCGCGCATGTCCGACGAGCGTTTTCAGGCGTATGCCGTGCGGCCTGCCGGATACTATTTTCTGCTGTTTACTTTTTTCTGCCTGCTGTTCATTTTGCATAATCTGGAGAACACGTATCGAAATGCCACAGTCATCACCCGTTGGAAAATAAAATTTTTGATTCTTGGCATTTTTGCGTCATCGTTTTTTTATATTTTTCTGATCAGCGCCATGCTGCTGTATAAAACGGCGCATATCGAATACAGCGTGGCGGAGGCGGTTATCGTCCTGATTTCGTGCGGCCTGATTGGGTTCTCATTAGTGCGGCATCGCTTAATGGATACCGATGTGTTCATCTCGCGCCAGGTGGTCTTCAATTCAGTGGTGTTGTTCGTGGTTGGCGCGTACCTGCTGACGATTGCGATTATCGGCTATCTGATCAAATATGAATTGATTCCGCCTCAATTTACGCAGTTTTTAGTGGCGGAAATCTTCATGTATGTCGCGGTGGTCGGATTGGCGGCCTTTCTCTTGTCCGAGCAAATTCGGCGAAAGGTCGAACGGTACATCAGTAAACATTTCTATAAACATAAATATGAATATGATGACGTCTGGATCGCCTTTACAAAACGGATCGGCTCGAATATCAGCCTTGATACGCTGCTGCCTCAGATTGTCCTGTCGCTGCAAGACATCGTGAAGACCGACCAGGTCTATATTTTTTTATTGGATGAAGGGAAGCATGCCGTGACGTTAGCGCAAAGCGCGCTTCCTATCGAGCCACCACTGTCGATTTCGATGAATTCGGCGCTCATTGCCTATTTTCAGCAGACGGCCACGCCAGAAGTTGACACGCATATTTTTCGCTCGAAACCAGAATTTCAGGCGATCAATGAGGAATTGCGCGATCTGTTCGACGAATTTTCAATGGCACTATGCGCACCGCTCAACGTGAAAGATCATTTTTTAGGGATTCTGGCGATTGGGCCGGAGCGAAACGGAGAGCAGTATTCTTACGAAGATTACGATCTCCTGCACACCATCAGCACCCAGGCAGCCAGCATGATTCTTAACGCGCAACTGATTGAAAATCTTTCGCAGGCGCGCGCGCTGGAAACATTTCACAAATTTTCTGCGTTTATCATTCACGATCTCAAAAATGCCGTGCAGAATCTTTCGTTTGTCGTGCAAAATGCGGCGGACTATCTTGATGAGCCGGAGTTTCGCGCCGACGCGATCACAACTATTGCCGATACCGTGACGCGGATGAATGACATGATTACCCGCCTGTCATCCATGCCGGAAAAATTGGAACTGCACATCACGGAAGTGATCCTGCGTCCGTTTTTAGAAGACACGCTGAAACGGTCGAAAGTGAGTAAGCTCAACCACATCCGCCTGCGGCTTGAAGTGGCTGATCCCGGGCTGAGTCTGGCGGTCGATCAGCGCCATTTTCAAAGCGTGTTGTTCAATTTGTTGTCAAATGCGGCTGAAGCGATTGGAGAAGATGCGGGAGAGATTCTGATTCGCGCGTCCCGCAATGACGGACACGCGGAGATTGTCGTCAAAGACTCCGGCAGCGGCATGTCCGCCGAACATCTCAAATCGCTGTTTACGCCGTTCAAAACCACCAAGAAAAAAGGACTGGGGATCGGCCTGTATCAATGTAAAACGATTATCGAAGCCCATAAAGGGAAAATTTTTGTCGAAAGTGACATCGGACGGGGAACGACTTTTCGGATAGAACTCCCGGTCGCGCAACGTTAGAACATGCGTGTTGAAGACGCCATGCTTGAACGCGCATTCTCAAGGCAAGAAGCGTATGGAACAAGATAACAAGCGAGTCATTTTAACCGTTGATGATGATGCGAATATCCGCAAGCAAATGAAATGGGCACTCTCGAAAGAATATGAGGTGCTTCAGGCCGAAGACCGCCCATCGGCGCTTAAAATCTGTCAGGAATACCTGCCCGGCGTCATGACGCTTGATTTAGGGCTTCCGCCAGATGCCGACGGATCGTCGGAGGGCTTAAAAACCTTAGAAGAGGTGTTGCGGCTGAATCCGAAAACGAAGGTCATCGTGATTACCGGAAATCAGGAAAAAAGCAACGCCTTGAAAGCGATTGAGCTTGGCGCGTATGATTTTCAAAATAAGCCGGTTGACCTTGAAGAATTGCGGGTCGTGCTGCGCCGCGCCTATTCGGTGTATGGCCTTGAAGAAGAACTCGCGCGTTTGCGCAGCCAAAAGGAGCGCGAACACGTCTTCGAAGGCATTATCGGCGAATCGGCGGCCATTAAGCATATTTTTACGATTATTGAAAAAGTGGCAACCACAGACGCCAGCGTGCTGGTGACGGGAGAAAGCGGGGTGGGAAAAGAACTCATCGCGCAGGCGATTCACAGTCGCAGCCTGCGGCGGGAGAAGCCATTTATCCCCATTAATTGCGCCGCCATCCCTGAAACGCTGTTGGAAAGCGAGTTGTTCGGATATGAGCGCGGCGCGTTTACCGGAGCGAATGCGCAGAAAGTCGGCAAATTGGAGTTGGCGCATGAAGGGACGTTGTTCCTCGATGAAATGGGCGAATTAGGGCAGCCGCTTCAAGCCAAGCTGTTGCGGTTTTTGCAAGATCAAATGATTGAGCGCATTGGCGGGAAAAAGCTGATTCAATTGGATGTGCGCGTGATTGCGGCGACGAATCGCAACTTAGAAGAAGAGATCAAAACCTCGCAATTCCGCGAAGATTTGTTTTTCCGGCTCAATGAGATTCATATCAATGTCCCTCCATTGCGGAAACGCGAAGGTGATGCGCTGCTATTAGCGAACCTGTTTTTACATCGATTTGCGCAGGAAAATAATCGACAAATCAAAGGATTCAGCACCGACGCGCAAAAATTGATTTTAGATTATGCCTGGCCGGGGAATGTTCGGGAATTGCGAAGCCGGATCAAGCGGGCGGTCGTCATGTCCGACGATACGATGATTCGCCCCGAAGACCTTGATATTCACGTCAATACGCAACCGCTGACGCTGAAAGAAGCGCGGGAAGAATTAGAGTATAAATTGATTTCCGAAGCGCTGGATCGAAGTCAGGGGAATATTTCACAAGCCGCGAAGGAATTGGGAATTACGCGCCCGACCTTGCATGATTTGATGAAAAAATATGCGATTACGCGAGGAAATTTTTCGGGATGAGAATAGATTGGGGATTTTGCCGCTGCCACCTCATCCCGTGGCCGGGCAAAAGGATGGAGTGTGTGCTGTCAGACACCTCAACGGTGTCTGACAGCTTTTTTTCTGACGACAACGGATTGCGTCAATATTAATTAGAACAAGGCATACACAAATGGCGCAACCGCCGACCCCTCGGTCAAGACGATCAACAGCCCTAACAAAATCAACATAATCACGATAGGGCCTAACCACCATTTTTTGCGTTCCTTCATAAATTGCCAGAACTCAGATAAAATTTGAAGTTTGCCAGCCATGTAACATTCCTCCTGTATCTCTCATCATAAAAAATGTATAAGTCATTTTGGATTTTTCATAGCCATATTTTTTGTCAACAAAAAATATTCCATCTCTGCGTGCGATGTCGTTATTATTCCATCCGAGCCTCGATTTCATGAATCGTATGCGCGACAGTTTCAGACAGCGAGACATCCAATGTCGGCAGCAACTCGCGTAATCGGTTCAAGGTGGTATGTCCCCCCATTTCGGCTAACGCTAACGCCGCGCTTTCCGAGACCTTTACATCCGGGTCTTTCAACGCCTGAACAAGCGATTCAATGGCTTCATGAAATCCGAGGTGTCCTAATGACACTGCCGCCATGCTGCGGACATCCGGCTGGCGATCTTTTAATAAATCTTTTAATGGAACAAGGCTGTGTTTCGATGGAATCATGCCTAACGATTTTGCAACTCCCCAGCGAATATCCTGATCGCGGTCTTTTACAAAATGCTTCAAGTGAGAAATGGCTTCTTCGCTATGCGTTTCTCCGAGCGCTTCGATCAGACTCCACTTAATCTCCTGATTGCCTGATTCCAGCACCTTAATGAGTTCCGCAATGGCTTCCGGCGTATGAATTCGGCCTAATGACGAGGCGGCCTGCTGGGATAATTCGCGGTGCGGCGTTTGCAAAAACGGAATAATCGCACTGACGGCTTTTTCTGAACGAATTTCCCCTAACGCAAAGATGATGCTGATCTGCGTATCCGGCGATTCTACCTCCAATGAGGCTAATAATTTCTCTTCAGCCGCTTTGATCTTCATTTCACCAACGGCGGCAGCCGCACAGTTTCTCACGGATTCATCCGCGTCATTCAGGGCATCAATGACTGCCTGACGCACGCGATCTGAACGCACTTCTTTGAGCGCGGTAATTGCCTTTCGCCGGGAATCCGGGTCTTCCGCTTCGCGCAAGATGCGAATAAGTAATTTTTCAGATTTTTCCGATCCGATTTTGGCTAATGATGCAGCCACGCAGCTTCGCACATGCGCATCCGGATCGTTCAGGGTGCGGATCAAGGCGTCTTCAGCTTTCAACGAGCCAATCTTTCCTAATGCCACCGCCGTGCTGCTGCGAATATTCGCATCTTTCGCTTGCAAAAATGAAAAGAGCGGTTCAACGGCACGATCTGAGGCAATCTCTCCTAAGCTGAAAATTGCGGTGCCGCGCACAATTGGGTCCCCGTCATGCAATGCTGAGAGTAAATAATCTACGCCATTTTCCGATTTGATTTCTCCTAAGGCTGTCACCGCTTTGCGACGAATTTCGACATGTTCGCTTTTCAGATAACTTTCTAATTTTTCTAAGATACTCATAGACGTTCCTCTCCTTACAAGAAAACCTTTTTGAACTGATTTCGCGTGCACTTATACTGACATCACGACGGTTTAAAAGGTAAAGCGAAAGACAATTTTCATGATGTTTTTCGTAACTATTTAGGTTTTAGGAGTGCCAGAGCGCTTACGTGAGCACTCCCTAAATAATTACTGTTTTTCATTGATTCGCTGGAGCTTGTTCCCAGAGTCGTCCTCGCATGATCAGCCATCCTGCCAGCACAATCAGCGCAATACTGATAATATGGGGGGCGCTGAATTGACGAAACATCAAATTATCTGCTCGAAAAAATGAGACGATAAATCGCCCGATGGAATATAATTCGAGATATAAACATGCCAGCAGGCCATCGCGAGCATAGGGTTTTTTGCGAATATTCCAGAGGAGCAGAAAAATACAGAAATTGATGCCCATTTCATACAACATTACGGGGTGAAGCGGCGTGTTCGGAAACTCGCGTCCGGCGATGCTTTGCGGGGGAAAGATGATGCCCCAGGGCATCGTTGTGGGAAGGCCGTGCGCATCCCCATTCATAAAATTGCCGAATCGTCCGAAGGTCTGCCCTAAAATCATGGGCGGCGCCACCACGTCAGCCATGCGCCAGAACGGGATGCGATACTGCGTCACCAGCCACCATCCGACCAGCGTTCCGCCGATGACTCCGCCATGGATTGCCAGGCCGCCATGCCACACTTTCACGATTTCCAGGAGATCGGCACGATATTCATTCCAATTGAAGAGGACATAATATAACCGCGCCCCGACCACGCCGCCCAGGACGCACAGCATTAAAAAGTTCATCGTCTGATCCTCTGTCAGCGGCATCTGCTTCCGGCGGATTTCACGTTGCAGCAGCGGCATTGCGCAGAGAATGGCGATGGCATACATTAAACCATAATACCGAATCTGGAGCGGGCCAAGTTCAAAGAGTATCGGATGCATAATATTTACACTCGCGGGCAGTTTTTATCGGAACGTGACATATTCAAAAACACGCCATGAAAAGACTTGACTTATTCTGATGGGTCATGATATACCTTCTTATTGTGTGTGCGCGGCATTTCCCGGCAGTTTCTTCGGCGCTGCCGCCGCCACATCTGTCAGACATGCAGCGGAAATCATAAAACGCTGTTGCGTTTGGCGTAACCATAATAAGTGATAGGAAGATTGTCAACCGAAAAAGACGAAGAACGCAAGAATTCAATCGCCAGAATTCATCGTGCCTGCCATAAACGTTGTGAAATGTCTGTTGTCTATATGTGAGAACATGCGCCGGAGGATTGAGGGCGTTTGCTGAATGAAGGAGACCTTTACAGATGGCCAGAGTAATGATAGTGGACGACAGTAAAGTTGTTCGTCACTATTTGTCGCAAATGGTGGAATTAGCGGATCATACTGCCATTCAAGTCGAATCAGGCGAGAAGGCGCTGGAATTGCTTGAAACGCGAGCCAAAACAGAGCCAACCCTCCTTCCTGACCTGATTTTTATGGATGTGTTGATGTCCCCCGGCATGAGCGGGATTGAAATCACCAGCAAAATCAAAGCCAGCCCGATTCCCGCAGTGGCAGAAGTTCCCGTTGTGTTCCTGACTGGCATCGGCGAACAAGATATTGTCAGTAAAGCGTTAGATGCCGGGGCGATTGATTATATGGTCAAGCCGTCGAGTGCGGAATCGCTGCCGATTTTTTTGAGCAATTTGCGAAAAAAACTTGATCGGTTGTTGACGATGAGCACCCGCAGTTTAAAACGCGGCGCCGGACTGATTGCCGATTTATCGAATGAATATCTTCCCTCGCTGCTGCAAATGCTGCATTTGGAGGATGCCTCTGGCTATGCCACGCTGACGAATCCGAAAAAGAAACAGAGCGCCTCCATGCATATCCGCTATGGCAATATCGAGCATCTTGTGCTGGTCGATACGTCGAAGGGGATGAAAAACCGGATCGAAGGCGAAGAAGCGTTTCGCGCGATGGTGAAATGGACGGAAGGCGTGTTTTCATTTGGACGCGCTGACCCGGAACGCATGCCGAAAGGCAAGCCGATGAACCTCGTAACACTTCTGTGCGCGGTGGATAATAAAGAAATTGCCGGAGTGACAGGAGCTGCCCAAGAAGCAGCGGTAGCGCCTCCAGCGCCAGAATTTGAATCGTATGCGGCATTCAAGGTCAAGTTAGAGCAGGAACTGGTCAGTTTGATTCAAGAAACTCAGGTGCATAGCATTTATTATGTCCGACTCAATAAAGGCAAGGCGGCGATTTTGCTTCAAGGACAGACCGATAATGAGGCTGCCGCAGCGTTAAAAGTCTTTCAAGATAAAAAAGACTTGATTTCTTTTGTCAAACAGAAAGCTCCTGATCTTGACAGCGGCAAATTCAAAGAAATCTTTTTTTTCTTAGAAACCGGATATATCGTGATTCGAAAAGGAACGCGGATTGACTATGTCGTGCTGATCGGCAGCGATCAGGACAATATTCGTCAAGGACGCCTCTCTGCCGCCCGCGCGGCCACGTTGATCCGAAAAGCCGCAATAGATCGAAGAAATAAACGCATTATGCATCAACAATCGCATCCGGACGACGAGGATGACGAGGAATAAGATCTCAGGAGGCAGGGGGAGAGACGGCGCATCCTCTTTGCCTGTTTCGACTGGGCGGTATTAGAACGCATGCCAAAACGAATTTTGATCGTAGATGACTCTGAAATGACAAGGCGGCTGATCTCGACGGCCATCCGGCGCGTTGGCGATATTGAGTACGAAGAAGCCAAAGACGGTTTCGAAGCCATTCAAAAACTCGCCACAAAAGAGTTTAATCTTTTGTTCGTTGATATTAACATGCCCAATATCAACGGACTGGAATTGATCGACTATTGCCAGCAAAGCGAACATTATCGTTCGATCCCGATTGTGATTATTTCAACTGAAGATAGCTTGCGGGATCAACAAAAAGGATTAGCGCTCGGCGCAACGGATTTTTTGATGAAGCCAATTCAGTTAGATCGGCTGATTGACGTGATTAAACACACAATCGGCTAAACGACGACACCGCAGAGGAGAACGTCACGAGTTCGCAACTCGGATTGTTCGGATGCTTTCCGCATGATCAATCAACAAGATATTGATGAATTGACAGAGGTTTTTGTCGAAGAGTCGCTCGAAATCGTCGAAAATCTGAACAAAGATGTCCTGGAATTGGAAAAATCTGTCGGCAACCCCGAAGTCAACCGGGAACTGATTAATAATATTTTCCGCTATGTCCATACGCTGAAAGGCAATTCCGGGCTGGCAGGCGCAGATAAGCTCCGCGACCTTGCGCACAAGATGGAATCGCTGTTAGACCGTCTGCGCAAAGAAAGAATGCCGATGACGCAAGGCGTGGTGGATGTCTTGTTTGCGGGCATTGATCGGATTGGCGCGATCTTGCAAGAGGTGATCAGCGGCACTGATCATGGTGTCGTGATTGCGGACCTGATTGAAAAACTGGACATTCTACTCGCTGGAAAAGAGCCGGAAAGCAGCGGAACAGTGATTCCGGCAGCGCCCGCAGAAAAGCCGCATGCTCCCGCTCCGACTGTCGCAACGCCCCAACCAGTCAGCGCCGCCCCGCCAGCGCCTGCGCCAAAAACGGCTGAAATGCCTGAAAATCGTGCATTAGTCGCCATTCCAGAAGAGATTCGGCGCGTCCTGACCGAATATGAAGAAAATCGGCTGCTTGAAAGCATTACCCACAAATGCAGCATTTATCAGGTGATGTTGAATCTGCTGATGGAAGGGTTTGATCAGGTTGTCAATGCCGCGATTGCGCAGATCAATGCCACGAGCGAGGTCATTGCAAAAGTTCCGAGTTCGAAACGGCTCCCCGGTTATGATCTGCAAGTCCGCATCATTTTTGCCTCCACCGTGCCGGAAAAATCGCTGCATGCCATGCTTGCGGGGGTGAAAGGGCTTGAAAATTTTTCGCTGACGTTATTGATCGCGCCGCAAGGCGCAATGGAAAAACAGGACACCCCGCCGACCAGGGAGAAAGAACCAGCCTCAGAGCCGCCAGCGCCCGCCAAGAAAGCACCTGTTGCGCCTCCGGAAAAGCCTAAGCCGCCCGTTGAGCCTGCGCGTGCCGCCGAAAGCGTGAAAAAACCGCCTGAACCCGCGGCAAAGCCAACTGCTGCGCCCGCAGCGCCTGCGCCGCAGAAAGACCTCGGCGATCAATCCGGCGGCAACATGGTGCGCGTGGACATTAAAAAATTAGATAATTTGATGAATATTGTTGGCGAGTTGGTGCTGGCAAAAGCGCGTTACCTCCAATTAGAAGCGGAATTGGAAAGCATCACCGGCTATAAAGTGTTTCGCGATAACTTAAAGAAAAATAATAAATCCAACTCCAAAAAATTGGAAGACCTGCGTGAAGCCATTCTGCAAGTCCGCATGGTGCAAGTTGGCACGCTGTTCAGCCGTTTTCCGCGAATTGTCCGGGATATTGCCAAAGAAGAAGGTAAGCTGATTCAATTGGTGCGGGAAGGGGAAGAGACGGAGTTGGATAAAGCGGTGGTTGATGAAATGGGCGAGCCGCTGATTCATTTAGTGCGCAACGCAGGCGGACATGGCATCGAAGACCCGGAAACCCGCAAAAAATCAGGCAAATCGGAGTCCGGAACGATTACGCTGCGAGCGTATCAGGAAGGGAGCTACATTGTCATTGAAATTCAAGATGACGGCGCTGGCATTGATGTCAGTGTGCTTAGAGAAAAAGCCATCGAAATGAATTTAATGGATCGCGGCGCAAAACTCAGCGATAACGAAATTTTAAATTTTATCTTCCACCCTGGATTTTCGACCGCGAAAAAAGTCACAAACACCTCCGGGCGCGGCGTGGGCATGGATTCCGTCAAAGAAACGATCACCCGCTTAAAAGGGATTATTGACATCCACACCGAATTGAAGGTCGGCACGAAATTTATCGTTAAATTACCGCTGACGCTGGCAATTATTCAGGTGTTGCTGATTCGGATCGCCCATCATACATACGCGATTCCACTTTCGACCGTGACGGAAAGCTTCAAGCTGTTCCCTGAAAAAATTGAATTGATTGACAATCAGGAAGTCACGCAACTGAGAGATACCGTACTCCCGCTGCTGCGTCTGAGGGAAGCCTTCGGTTTAGGAAGAGATAACGGACACTCGCAAGTATCGCTGCCTCAAGAGAGCGGAGATGATGGGCAAGCGCGGCATTTTGTCGTGGTTATCGGCCTGGCTGACCGGCGCATCGGCCTGATTGTTGACGAATTGTTAGAGCAGCAGGAAATCGTGATTAAGCCGTTAGGCCGATATTTAGCGAAAACCCCTGGTTTTGCGGGCGCCACCACATTAGGAAACGGACGAGTTGTCCTGATTCTCGATGTCGTCGGACTGATTCAAAGTTTGAATGTCAAACATCGAGCCACTCTGAAACGGCATACGGAAAAAACGGCTCTTGCTGCGGAACGTTCAGTATCATCAACCGTATCGGAAAAAAGCATGGCCGTTCGCTGATTTCCGATGCTCTTCGAATCAATTATGGAACAGACCGTCTCGAATAGCTCAACGCAAGCGGCAGGTCAGGCGAAAGACGCCCTGCCGGGACAACATGACAGCATGGCCTCCGAAATCCAGCAAGTCTGCTTTATCCTGGCGGGAGGAGAATATGCCGTAGATATTTCGCTCGTGAAAGAAATTATCAAACCGACGATGGAGCCAACGCCCGTGCCGCAATCGCCGTTTTTTGTCGAAGGCGTGATCGATTTGCGCGGCGACATCGTCCCGATTATTGATCTCAAAAAACGATTCGGCATTACAGATCGCACGCCATCAACGCGAATTTTGGTGATTAAAAAAGACGATATTATTGTCGGCTTCTTAGTGGATTCTGTTACGGAAGTCATCCGCGCCAAACGCAGCGCTATTCAGGAAGCTCCGGGCAAAGTCGTCGGCATTGATACGGAATACATCTGGGGCGTGACGAAACGAAGCCAGGAAAGCCATCTGATCATGCTGTTAGACATTGACAAAATCCTTAAAATCGAAAATGACCAGTCTGCGCGACAGGGTCAGGATATGGCATGATCAAAGTCTGTCACCTCATCACCAAGCTCGAATTAGGCGGAGCGCAGCAAAACACGTTATATACCGTGAGTCATCTTGACCGGCAGCGATTCCTGCCGGTGCTGATGACCGGCGCGGAAGGGCGATTAGTGCAGGACGCCGAACAACTTGGGCATGTGCGGAAATATTACGTTCCCGATCTTGTGCGAGAAATTCGGCCACTGCGCGACTTCAGCGCATTTCAGCACGTCCGGCGTTTGTTGCTGCAAGAACAGCAGCAGACCTCACAAATCCCAATGATTGTCCATACGCACAGTTCGAAAGCGGGCATTCTTGGACGCTGGGCGGCAAAATCTGTCGGAGTGTCTCCTATCATCCATTCGGTGCACGGGTTTGGATTTCATCGCGATCAACGACGGCTGGCGCGTCAATGCTATATCGCCTTAGAACGGCTGACCGCTCGCATGACGACGCATTTTATCGCTGTTTCTGCCGCCAATATCCGAACCGGCCTTGAACTGCGGCTGTTTTCGCCGTCACAAGTCAGTCTTATTCGCAGCGGGATTGAGATTGAAGCCTTCCAACAATATGCCCGCCTTCAGCATGCGGACTTTGAGCAATGGCGTGAAAAAAAGCTCACTACGCTTGGATGGCCGCTGAAGACGCCGCGCATCGGCATGGTCGCCTGTTTCAAGCCGCAAAAAGCGCCGTTGGAATTCGTGCAAGTGATCGAGCGTGTCGCCGCGCAGATGCCCGACATTCACGCGGTCATGGTGGGAGACGGCGATCTGCGTCCGCAGATCGAAGCGCTTATTCAGGAAAAACAGTTGCAGCGCCAGATCACGTTAGCCGGATGGCGCACGGACATGCCGGAATTGTTTTCGCTCTTCGACATGGTTGTCCTGACCTCTCATTGGGAAGGTCTGCCGCGTGTTTGTCCGCAGGCGATGGCGGCGGGCATTCCGATTGTCGCCACGAACGTGGACGGCATTCCTGAAGCCGTTGTTGATGGCGTGAACGGATTTTTGCAAGCGCCCGGAGATATTGACGGCCTGGCCGAGCGCGTGCTCTATTTGCTGCGCAATCCTGAACAGGCCTCTCAGATGGGCAGCGCCGGACAGCAGCGCGTTGATGAATTCGATATCCGCCACATGGTGCGGCAGCAGGAAGAATTATATCTTCGCTTGATACATTCACAGACAACTAACAACAGAGACGCACGCTCATGATTGAGTTTCTTCCAGAAGTCATTACGATTCTTTTTGGCTTGCTATTCGGCAGTTTTTTGAATGTCTGCATTTATCGCATTCCGCGAGGCGAATCCATCGCCTTTCCAGCCTCTCATTGCCCGCATTGCCAGCACCCTATCAAGCCCTATGACAATGTTCCGGTCTTCAGTTTCTTGCTGCTGCGCGGAAAATGCCGGTCATGCGGCGCAGCGATTTCCTGGCGCTATCCGCTGGTTGAGGCGCTGACAGGCGCGTTGTTCGGCTATGTCGTGCATCGCTATTCATTCACCGGGGCTGCGCTGGCGTATCTCGTCTTTACTGCGCTGCTAATCGCGATTTCGTTTATCGATCTGGATCATCTGCTGATTCCTGATGTCCTCTCGCTTCCCGGCATCGCGCTCGGCTTGGGCGCGTCATTCCTGATTCCGCGCCCCTGGCACGATTCCTTGATTGGCATGCTGCTCGGCGGCGGCATGATCCTGGCCGTCGGAGAAGCGGGGGAACGCCTCTTCAAGAAAGAAGCGATGGGGGGCGGCGATGTGAAACTGATGGCGATGATCGGCGCGTTCTTAGGCTGGAAAATGGTGCTGCTGACGATTTTTTTTGCCTCTGTTGTCGGCGCGGTCATCGGCATTGCCATGAAAGCACGCACTGGAAAAGAATATATCCCTTTCGGCCCGTTTTTATCGCTCGGCGCACTCGGCGCATTGTTTTTCGGAGAAAATTTTTTACAATGGTACTTGACCTTTTTTCTTCCCTCGGGGTAAAATAGAACACATGAAGAGTCGCGCATGTTCCAACGGTGTCACGCTGATCGAACTGCTGGTCATTGTTGCCATTATCGGCCTTGTAGTCGGCATTGGGATGCCGAATCTTTTTGCGTTCCTACAGCAGCAGCGTTTACAATCCGCCGCGATCACCATGGCCAATCATTTGAACGCGGCTCGCTTGCTCGCCATGTTAAAAGGCGTTCCGCATGAAGTGCAAATGGAAGACGGTGAACATGGCAATTATTATCAGGTGGTCGAAAGCGATAAAGATCGAATCATCACTGTAATCAGGTGCGTCGTGCTTGATAAAGAATTCGGCGGAGTGAAGCTTGTGAAATTTGCCCTCCCTCCTGAGAAAGAGCCTGGTGCTGGAAGATTGAAATTTTCTCCGGCAGGAACATCGCTAAGCACGACCATTGAGTTAGAGAACGAGAAAAAAACCCGCATAAAAATCATTGTCGCCAATGGGCGCGTGAGGCTGGAATCCTGACGCAGCCCCTTCAAAATAGGGCAGTGGCAAGTGGGGAATGCAACATTGCATCCTGGCATGTACACGGCAGCCGCCACCAAGAATACAGGTATGACGAAAAAAGAACTGGAACGAAAGATTGCGAAAACGCTGCGCAAAGCGAACCGCCTGAAAACATCGCGCGCGCAGATTGAAAAAATAAATGAGGTGTTGCCCCTTCTGCAAGGGCTGTTGCCGCATTCCCTGAATGCAGGACGAAGAATTCACGAGGAGGTTCCCTCGAATAATGGCCGAATTTCGCCTGAATATCTCCAGCTTTATATTGAATTATGCCAAATGCATAAGCTGAAATTTCAGATAGATGGCTTGCTACAGGGCATTCTCACTGAATTGAAAAAGATCGTGCAATACCCGGAGAGCATGACGCATGATCTCTATCATCGCCTTGCTAACCGGCTTGGAGTGATCCTGGCTATCGAACCGGAACATCGCGACGCGCAAGAAAAACTGGCGCTGCTCACGCAAAGTTACCCGGAATTTGCGCAACAGAGCCGACCGCAGCATGCGCTGATTGATATTACGCCATATCAAGCTGATGAATTGACCATTGACCTGGAAATCCCTCTCGCGGAGATGACAGAGCATGAGCAGTTGCGTGCATTGTATAAGCCGTATCAAACCGGAACGCGCGCCCCTCAAAATGACGAAACGGACACGATTTGCCAACTCCGATTTTCGCTGAAACATATCAAAGATTTCGAGGTGTTTCATGAAGAACTCCACACGCGAGCCACTTATCAGATCAGCGTGAATAATTTGCCATTGGAAGAGAAAATCTTCAGCGCCTGGTTTCTTTGCTACAAGAAGTCGCTCAAAGCCGGGACGCCGCAATATTGTTATGGCGCCAGCGCGTTCTCATTCAATGTTTTCGGCTGCCATAAGCTCGACATGCCCGATGTCGCCAAAGAAATCGAACGCTGCTGGTTTCATTACGGCGAATTGGATGATGACACCGGCCTGTTTATTGTCGCAAACGACCAGATTGCGGAGAAATTGCGCCGACAGCTTTATACGTGCGGCTTCTGTCCGGCGCTATCGCAAGAAAAAATTACTCTTGGTTTAGCGCTCCTCCCGAAATATATCAATCCCGAATGCGATTCGCGCTGGGAGTATTTTTATCAGCAGGGCAAACGGGTCGGCGTGCTTCCTGCCGGACGTGATATTGCCGTTGCCACCACGCCGTTAAGCGCGGATCAATATACGCTCCCCGACTTGATTGCCGTGAGCTCGACGCCCTATATCGATAGAGCGCTGCAATATTTAGTCTCGCATGATCTCCATGATCTTGAGGATACGTCATACACGCATCTATTATCGTGCATCTCGTGCGGCTCACCGTATCGCCCGCAAACAATGATCTGTTCAAAATGCAAAAGCGAATTATGGAAATTGGCGATGCGCGACATCGAAATCGTTATTCCGGCCTTACGCACAACGCGAACAGTGGCGCTGGCGGAAACATCCAACCGTCAGCCGTCACCTTCTCCGGCAGCCAGCCTGCCGAAATCTGAGCCAGAAGTCATTATCGTGAATGCGCCCGAAGTTCAGGCTCCGCCCGTCGGCATCGCTCTTAAAAAACCGCTGCCGCCGAGAAAATCGGAGCCGGTATCCTTTGACGCATTATGGCAGGATCCGGCAGTGCAAGAAATGCTTGCGCCAACCTCGGAAGCAGCAATCCCGCTGCAACAGGAGGCGAACGCGCCAGCGGCAACAGCGCAGGCGGCAGTCTCTGCCGCTCCTGCTGCGCCAGTCGTTATCCCAGACAATACGCCGATTGCGCCAGTTCGCCGCGAACGCGCGGAGGTGGTCGCGCCGCCGGAACGCCCGCTCAGCAAAGATACTGAGGAGACGCCGCGCCAACGGCCAACGACGCCTGCGAAATTGGAACTGCATGAAAAACTGCGAGGCTTGATGTCCAGGAAATATCGCGAACGCAAGGCGATTGAACATGCGTTTGCCGAACCCGAAGATTTCAGCCTCTCGACGGAAACACATGACGTTCCGGTAGAAGAAATCCCCATTTATACCCGCAGCGTGGCCGAACAGATTTCGGAACATGAGCAGAACGGACATCGGGAAGTTTCAGAAGAGCATCTTGCTGACGAAGAAACGATGAATGCCGTGAAGCAGTTGCGCCCGCGCCAGAAATCGGATTTAAGCAAACGTGGGGTTGTGCGCGTGATTTATCACGCCACGACAGACATCGAAACCTGCCCGCTGTGCGCGTATCTTGACGGCATGGTGATGGACCCGGAGAATCCGGCGACGGATATTTTCAGTCCGCCGCTGTTCCCCGGCTGCTCTTGCCGCCGCGCCTACGTCCTGAAAACCGAAAAACCGAGCAATTGGCCGGAAGTTACCTTTCGTTTCCCGCCCAAAGAACTCCTGGAGTTTTTGGAAAAATAAGAGACGCGATCAAGAAGAATGGGTCACGCAAAGACGCCAAGAAAATTTAGTAG
>CAZMEO010000039.1:0-5432 GCA_964565315.1 uncultured Candidatus Moduliflexus sp.
CCATCTTTCGCGTGACACATGTGCGCGACGCGCGATAATCATGCCGACGGCCTGGGGAGCATGCGGGGACTGAGCGACGCGGCGGGGAACATCACCGACAGTTATGCGTATGACGCCTACGGCATGGTCTTGCATCAGACCGGCGCGGCGGCGAACCCGTATCTGTATCGCGGCGAGCAGTACGACGCCGACCTGAGCGCGTACTACCTGCGGGCGCGGTACTATCAGCCCGACACCGGGCGCTTCCTGACGACGGATTCGGTGGAAGGACACGTTTCAGAGCCTCCCTCATTACAGAGATATATGTATGCTTATTGTGATCCAATTCATTATATAGATCCATCAGGCAAAATTAGTTTTAATGAAATGTTAGTCACTGCGAAAATTGTAGGAGAACTGAGTGCTGGCTTGAGCGGAACAACGGCTCTTCTTTCAGCGAATGAAAAAATCGGAACTCAACTGGCAGAGTTATTTCCTGATGCTGGGGTTATTGGCTTTTCAATTGGTCTTCAACTCAAACTATTCCAATTATACCTTAATCGTATTAAAATTTCCGATTATATAGAAAAAACAACTGGCTTTTTTAGAATGCTAAATCAACCAATAACGAATTGGACAACTCCTCTAAATGGAGGTGTAGAGATTCTTTTTAGTTTATCTTCAGCTCAAATAGGGATATACCGCTATTGGACCACTCTTAAAAATTTTGAATTGGGCTATGGAACATTTGATAGGAATAATCCTTCTGGAGCAGATTTTATTGATATTCCAGTCTCCTACTATCATGGAGGTGTTTGGAATCTTTGGAATGCCAAAAACTATGAAGGGGCATTTGTAAGCGATTCAATTGGGATTGGAAAAAATTTTGGAATGACACTCTTTCAATCTCCTGGAAAACTTTATAATAATCCTTTTGGTGTGGCATTTCCATTTGCTTCACTTTCAGCAACAACATTTAAACCTCAGTTTACCTGTGGATTTGCTGCTACATATTACAGTCGTAATTTAATCGGCAAACAAAATTATGAATCAATGTATAGTGTTGCGGCACTCTGGACAGTAGCAGAAATGGCTGTTTTAGCCATCTCTGCCAATTCTGCGATTCAATCTCCAACAGGTCTTTTTAGCTCGGCAATCGCTGTCTCATGGCCATTCACTATTGCTCGCTTAAAAAGTGTCTGGAATAACCATTATCATGATAAATATAGTGTTACCCATAGGCAAACGTTACAAGTAGAACGTCCGGATGATTTTTATTCGACTCCAATTAAACAGCCAATTATCTATGGCATGTATTGAATAAAATGCCATAGATGCAGTAATGTAAAATGCAAAAACCGGCAGAATGTCAATCACGTTTAATGGATTGATAATTCTGCCGACAACTTTGTGTTCTCTATATTGGTAATTCGGTGATGATGAAAAGATTGTTAATTGTTAGTGCAGTATTAATATTTGCAATAGTTATTGGAATAGAATGGGAACAGAATAAAACATGTAAAAGAATCATTTATGATATTTCCCAAATACAACCTCATAATATCACAGAATTTGATATTTATCCAAAGCTTAGTACAAAATTGGGAAATCCGATTTCATTTAAAAATCAAGATCAACTTATTGATAATTTTTTTCAATCTCTTCGTGATCTGGATTCATATAAGCCAAACCATGATCGAGTCGCAACTCGTGAGCATACGTGGATTTTAGAAATTTTTGCGGCAGGACAATCTTTTCAAATCCGTTGTTATATTCCTTCTTCAAGAAAAGAGAAGATTGTTGTAGGAGAAATTGGCTCATTTGAGATAAAAGAAAACTATGGATTGGGCTATTTCCAAAGCCGCCAGTTGTATCAGTGGTATCAGCAATACAGCCACCGCTGGCTGACGCCGGAGGGGTCGCCGCCCGCGCCGCCGCCGTGAGGCGGGCGCGGCACTCCTTCCGATCTCCCCAATGTCATGACGTTCACCACGAACGGCGGGCAGCCGCTTCGCCCCCTCTTCTCTCTCACATCCTCCGATCTTTCGCTTGACAAATTCGCAGGCAAGACATTTCGTATCAACAGGAGGAACTGATTATGCACTTTGCCGATCCCACAAGCGATATTGCCTTTAAGAAGGTCTTTGGCAACGAACAGAAGACCGATATTCTCATCAGTTTTTTGAATGCCGTCCTTGATTTATCCGGGGACAAAGCCATCGCGGAACTCACGATTCTGAATCCGTATCAGGCGCCGAAAATCAGCCTGCTGAAAGAAACGAATCTTGATGTGCGCGCCACGACGAACGGTGGCGTGACGTTTATCGTGGAAATGCAGGTAGAAAAACAAGATTATTTCGCCAAACGCGCCTTGTATTACACCGCGAAAGCCTACGTCTCGCAGATTGCGAAAGCGGAGCAATACCCAAAGCTGAATCAGGTCATTTTTGTCGGCATCATGGATTTCACGTTGTTCGAGACGCCGGACTATCTCTCCAGACACCTGCTCTTGAACGAAAAGACGCATACGCAGGAGGTTCGCGACCTTGAACTCAATTTCATCGAACTCCCTAAGTTTACCCTGAGCGAGCGGGAGCTTCGCACCGTCATCGAGAAATGGGTCTATTTCTTCAAACATGCCGGCGATCTGACGATGATTCCGGCGACGCTGGCCGACCCGCCGGAATTGACCGACGCTTTTGACATTTTAGAGCAGCATACCTGGACGCGAGAGGAAATGGAGATTTACGACTACTGGGCGTTGAAAGAGGCCGGACATCAAGACGCGCTCGACACCGCCAAACGCGACGGCTATAAAGAAGGCCATCAGGAAGGCCTACAGGAAGGAGAACTTCAGAAAGCTCGCGCGGCAGCGAGAGAAATGCTGCGCGACGGCGTTCCGCTTGACCGTATTATAAAGTGGACAGGCTTGAGCCGGGAAGAGGTTGAGCGTCTCAACAATTAGCATTCGGGGACTGAGCGACGCGGCGGGGAACATGACGGACAGCGACGCCTGAGCGCGTACTACCTGCGGGCGCGGTCTTATCAGCCCGCGATCACGCCGCGCGTTCCCCGGCAATCTTCTCAAAAAAGCGTCCGGCTTCCGGCGGCACGGACGTAAAATTCACGCGAAACACCGGCGGCGTTTTCGAGATCACGTCCGTCACTTTGGCATAGAGTTCTCTGGTAATTTCGCGATGTTCTTCGTCAAACAACGCGAACTTGACGTTCGTGAGTTCGCGGCACGTCCGGGAGGCCGAGACATCGGCGAGTTTTTCGCCTGAGAGGTCGCTCAGGCGAATCAACGTGCCGGCATACGCATTGTCGCCCGCGTGTTTCCCTTCCAGAATGGTAAATTCGACCGCAATCGGCGAAGGGAGATCATAGACCTCCGTCGCCTGTTTGGTGGGCAACGCAATGTGAAATTCCCCGCCAATGCCGCCGATGTCATAAATCGTGATCGGGTCTTTCACGCCTTTCGGCATGACTTCCATCTGCCCGTCAACGCGGAGGATGTTACCGCACGCCTGTTTCGTGCTTTCAGAAATCAAAATCTGCCCGCCGACGGTGTAGGATTCGATGCGCGAGGTCAGATTCACATGCCGCCCCACGACGCCATATTTCGTTCGCTTGCTTGAGCCGACATTGCCGACGACGATTTCGCCGGTATTGATGCCGATTCCCATCGAGACGTCAGGAAAACCGGCATGCCGATTCCATTCATTGACGCCTTCCATCGCTAATTGCATTTCAAGCGCGCAGGCGACAGCGCGTTTGGCGTCGTCATCGCGCAGCACCGGCGCGCCGAAAATCGCAAGAATGGCATCGCCGATAAATTCGTCAATCGTTCCCTGATAATTCAGAATGATTTCCGTCATCCGTTCCAAATACAGGTTCAACATGCTGACCACGCTTTCCGCGGGCAACCGTTCGCCGATAGCCGTAAATCCGCGCAAATCCGACATCATGATCGTGACGACGCGCTTTTCGCCACCGAGTTTCAGGCCGTTCGGCGATTCAAGAATCGCATCCACGATGTCGTCCGACAGATAGCGCCCGAACGTCTTGCGGATAAACCGGTTCGCCCGCTCCAACTGGCCGTAGGCTTCGTTGCGTTCCAGCAGGTTGATGTAGCCTTTGGAGTGATACCGGATACGCGCTAATACCTCCAATTTATCAGGCAGCTTGACCATGTAGTCATTTGCGCCGAGCGCAAACGCTTCGGCCTTAATAATCGGCTCTTCCTTGCTGGACAGCACGATCAGCGGCACTTCCCGCGTGCCGGGATTGGCGCGGAAATAGCGCACTAACAGCAAGCCTTCGATCTCCGGCATGACCAAATCCTGCAAGATCACGGTTGGCGCGATGCGGTTCGCCATCTTGATCGCCTGCGTCGGGTCTTGACAGTAGTGAAAGTCAATATCCTGCTCCCCGGCAAGCATCCGGCGCACCGCCTCGCCGATCATCGGTTGATCGTCCACGAGCAGCACAGTGATGCGATGATGTGTCAATTGAACGTCAGGCATGGCTAATTTTTTGAATTATTGACGTAGCGCGAACGTAACTCTTGAATTAGACAGCGAATTCGCCATTGCGTTTATCATTCTTCGTAATATTCTTGCATGTGTTCCCAGCCTAATTTCAGCAGCTTTTTCCAGAGGCCGGGCACTTTGGTTTTAATATGATTGATGTTCCATTCCAGCAATTCGACCGGCTCGGTGGTAATGACGCTGACCGTCCGCATTTGATACGGATTGGAGAGCGCGAGTTCGCCGATCACATCGCCCGCGTTCGATTGCCCGACGACATGGCCGTCTTTCGCGACAATATCCACGCTTCCAGCAATCATCAGGCAAAATGTCCCGTCCGACGCCTCGCCTTTGCGGTATAAAATCTTGCCTCTGGGAAGTTTTTTTAATTGGCTGTGCATGACAAGCACGTCCAATTCGGATTCGGTAAACCCTTGAAACAGTTTAGATTGTCTGACCAACGCCTTGGTGAGCGTGTTGAATTGTTCGAAATCCATCCTGATCTCTCCTTTCGTCTGTCAAATATGTGTTCACGCGAACAAAACGCCGTTTCGTCATGCCCTTGTTACATCATCGGCGACGAGGCCGCCACCGCGCGGTCTCGCCCTCCTCTTTTCGCCTGATATAACGCCTGATCCGCCGCCCGCAGCGCCTCTTGCGCCGTTTTGCCATGTTCAGGAAAGCTCGCGACGCCAAGCGAAATCGTGATCGAAAGTTTCTGCGCGCGATGCATAATTTGAACAGACGTTCTCACTTCCTGACATAAATAATTCGCGCGACTCAACAAATCTCGTGGGTCAATATCTGGAATAATCACGAAAAATTCCTCGCCGCCATAACGGCAGATAATATCTTCGGCTCGCAGATTTGCGCGGATGCACTTCACTAATTCGCGGAGAATGCAATCGCCAAGATCATGCCCGT
>CAZMEO010000039.1:5532-18840 GCA_964565315.1 uncultured Candidatus Moduliflexus sp.
GCGCCGAGGGTAAACGCTTCGGCTTTGATGTGCGCTTCTTCCTTGACGGACAGCACGATCAGCGGCACGTCGCGCGTGGCCTGATTCGCCCGGAAATAGCGCACCAATGTCAGGCCATCCACTTCCGGCATCACCAAATCTTGCAAGATGACCGTCGGCGCAATCTGATTCGCCGTTTTAATCGCCTGAATCGGATTGCGGCAAAAATGAAAATCAATATCCCGTTCCGTGCTTAACATGCGGCGCACCGCCTCGATCATGGCGACTTGATCATCTACCAACAGGACGGTAATGCGACGCGCGGGGAAAATGTCTGTATGTTGCATGACGAGCGTTCGCGTTCCCCCCTGTCAGGGTTGGCAGCCCTGACAGGGGGCAGCGCCGGAGCACCCCTTATTTTTTCAACACCGATTTCTGGATCGCGTGAATAATCTGGTCTAACGGAAGCACTTCAATCGCTGCGCCGATTTCTTTCGCCGCTTTCGGCATGCCATAGACGACGCTGGTGGATTCATCCTGGGCAATGGTGTGCCATCCGGCCTGGCGCAGGAGCGATAACCCCTCCGCCCCGTCCCGCCCCATGCCGGTCAATAAAATGGCCTCTCCCTGCGCCGGCCAATGTTTGGCCACGCTGCTGAAAAAGACATCCACTGATGGGCGATACGGCATGGTGCGCGGTTCGGGCGTGTAGGCAAACCGCAGCGAAGAGGTCAAAATCAGGTGATCATTTGTTCCGGCAACATACACATGTCCGGCTTGCGGACGTTCGCTGATTTTGGCAACTTGCACGGTGAGCGGCGTCTGATGATTCAGCCATTCTGTCAGCCCGAACGAGAAATCGCGCTCCACATGCTGAATGATGGCAATGGCGGCGGGAAACGGCGCTGATAATTTCGCAAGAATCGCTGCCAGCGTTTTCGGCCCCCCGGCGGATGCGCCAATCACGATGAATGGCGGAACGCTTGCCACCTTCGCCTCCGCGATCTGCTTCTGCGACGGCGGCTTGCGTTCCAGCGGTGAAAGCTGCTGAAGCCGCCCAATCGTCTTGATTTTTTTCAAGACGGTCTGCGTGTTTTTTTCTCGTTCCGCCGCCGAAACATTCGCCGAAAAGTTCACGGCATCCACCGCGCCGCGTCCCATCGCTTCGAAAATCTTCGCGGCGTTTCCTTCGACGGAATCCGACACCAGCAGAATCGGGATGGGGGAACGCTGCATGATCCGGCGCGTGATTTCCGCGCCATCCAGGCCAGGGAGATTTGGATCAATGAGCAACATGTCGGGCATCTCACGCTCACACCGTTTCATTGCCTCCATGCCGTTGTGCGCCACCCATGCGACCTCGCATCCCGGCTGATGTTGCAGCGCGTTCTGCAATGCTGATCCTAATGATTGACTCGCAATTCCAATGCGCATATTCAGGCTTCCCCAATCAGATCAACCACCGCGTTAATGAAGGAATCATCCTGGAAACTGCTTTTCGTCAAGTAATAATCTGCGCCGGCTTCCAGCCCTTGCAGCCGATGCTCTTCCGTATCTTTATAGGACACGATAATCACCGGAATCTTTTTCAATTCGTCATGTTGTTTGATCTGTCTGACAAATTCAATCCCATTCATGCGCGGCATATCCACATCAGACACGACCAGATCGAATTCTTCAGCCCGCACCGCGTTCCATCCGGCCAAGCCATCCACCGCGACTTCCACATGAAACCCTTTATTTTCAAGGAGCTTGCGTTCCATTTCCCGCACCGTGATTGAATCATCCACCACGAGAATCCGCTTCGTGACGACCTCATCATGCTCTTCGTCAGAGGTCTGCAATTTGCCCAACCGTTTTTTGGTCAGCAGTTTATCTACCGAACGCACGAGGTCTTCGACATCGAAAATCAGGATTGGCGAGCCATCCAACATCACAGCGACGGCGCTGATGTCCGGCACTTTGCCGAGTCGCGGGTCTAATGGCCGCACGACCAGATCGCATTCCCCGACAAATTTATCAACCAGCAGCCCATACAGATTCGACCGATCCGTAATCACGACCACCGGCAATTTTTCGCGTGGATTCATGGTCGTTTTCGGGAATTCCAGCACTTCATGCACATTCACCATGGCCACGTTTTCGTCGTCGAACCGGAAATATTGCCGGTCTTCCACCGTGTTCAGTTCCTCTTTCGAGAGCAGCAGGCAGCGTTCGATCCGCGCCAACGGGAAGGCATACGGCTCTCCGGCAATTTCCACGAGAAACGTCCGAATCACGGACAGCGTCAGCGGGAGTTCGAGGTAAAAACTGACGCCTTTGCCAGGCCGGGACGTCACGCGGACGACGCCGCCGACTTCATGCACCATGTTATCCACGACATCCAGCCCCACGCCGCGCCCGGAAATCTCCGTGACCTGCTCCGACGTGGAAAAACCGGGCAGAAAGAGGAATTTCAGCAGTTCCGGCTCGGTCAGGTGATTCACCATGTCGGCGTTCGCCAGCCCTTTGCGAATAATTTTCTGGCGCAGCTTATGCACGTCAATCCCGCGCCCATCGTCCGAAACCGTAATCAGCAGCATCCCGGAGCGGTGCGACGCTTCCAGCCGCACCGTGCCGATTTCAGGCTTTCCGGCGGACAGGCGCTCGTCGGGAAACTCCAGCCCATGATCCACCGCATTGCGCAGCAAATGCGTCAAGGGCGCATCAAGTTTTTCTAAAATATCCCGATCCACTTCTGTGGCTTTGCCGATAATATCCAATTGCACTTTTTTGCCGAGTTCACGCGCCAAATCCCGCACCATGCGGGGAAATCCGCGAATGCCGTCGGAGAATGGGCGCATGCGAATGCCGATCACTTCATGATACAGGCGATCCGACAGGGTGGCAGAGGTGCTGTTATACATTTCCAGTTGATTCAGCCGCGCCGCCAATGTCGCATTTGCGTCTTTGGCCTTTTCGCGGGCAGCCAGCACGAGATTGCGCACCGCTTCGCTCTGGTGTTCGTGGCGCGTGAGCTCACGCAATTTTTCCAGCGCGGCGAATAATTCGCGATGCGTTTTTTTCAGCGTCAGCAGCGATTCGGAATACGACGGCAGCCAGCGCGCGCTGACGACAACTTCTCCGGCTAATCCCATCAATCGCTCGATTTTCGCGGCGGTGACGCGCACGGTGCGATCCTTGCTTTCCCCTTTTTTGCTTTCCGCTTTGTTTTCTGATGGCGGCGCGTACATCTGCACATCCGAAGCCGCGTCTTCGATGTCTTCGTCGGTTTCCGGAGCGGTCAGCGCTGGTGAAACTGGACGCGACGGGGCAGCCTCCTCTTTGTGATAGACGGTTGACGTGGCTTGTTGAGACGGGGCTGAAGTGTCGGTCGCCTCCTGCAAAAATTCTTCGATCTGCCGAAGAATGCGATCCATCTTTTCTTTCACCGCCTGCGAAAGCGGTTGATTGGCGACGGACGCTCTGGCAATTTCACGCAATGCGTCAAGTCCTTCGCTCAACACGGCGATATGCGCGGGCGGCAGTGTCTGCTGCTGTTTGCGCATTCCTTGAAGATACCCCCCAATCGCGTCCGCAAATATGGCGGCGTCCTGGATGGCGACAATCTGCGCCCCGCCCTTAATCGCCTGGAGCGCGTGCAGGACGCCATCAAGCTTTTCAAGAGGGGCTGCGTCATTCTGAAGCGCGTCGAGCAGTTTGCCAATCATCGCCGTATGCGCTTCAACCTCAGAACGGAAAAACTCCCGCATTGACGCATCAGCGTCATCGCTGGAAACCGGTGCATTGTCAGTCGGTTCAGAAGACACGGCGGGCGACGGCGTTCGCGTTTCAGGCCGAGAACGCGGCGGAGGCGTTGCCGCCTGAACAGCGGGCGATGGCGTTGGCGGCACTGCGGCAGCGGCGGTTTCGGGCTGAAGGACTCTTGTTAATCCCTTCAGCAATTGTTCAACATCGCCACGATGCGCCTGAAGCCATTCGTCATCATTTTCGGCAGTGGCGTCAGCAATTTCTCGAATCAAATCCGCGCCGCGAAAGAGCAAATCAACCTGCGCTGATTGCAAAAGCAGTTGATGTCGCTGCGCCGCCACAAAACAATCTTCCATCACATGAGACAAATGAACGACCGGGTCTAACTCCACAATTCGCGCGCCGCCTTTGATCGAGTGCACGGCTCGCATCAACGCTTCTAATTTATCCATCGCCGTCGGGTTTTGTTCAAGCGCTAACAGCCCGTCATTCAGCGTGGCAAGATGGGTCTCCAGTTCAGAGCGAAAGAGCTCCATCATCGAAAAATCAGCGAAATCTTTCTGTTCTCCGGTCATTTTACGCTCCTTGCCAGATTATGCAGCAGCAATTCATCATCCAAAAAGGCCACCTGCCGTTGTTCCCATTCGAAGAGACCTTTCGTAAACGTGGTTTTTGATTTGGCGACGGTGACTGGCACATTTTGAAAGGCTTTGGGATGCACGCGACAGATGCCGTAAATTTCGTCCACCGGAAACACCCAGCGATCATTATCCCCTTGAATCACCATCATCCGCTTGAACTTGCTGCGATCCTGGTCGCCTTGCGGCGCAATCGTTTCCAGCCCCAACAGTTCTTTCAGGGAGACGCAGAGCCAGATTTCGCCATGCACGTTGATCACGCCCATCAGCACCGGATTGCGGCGATGCGGAATCGTATGCAGGAGGCTTTGCACATATTCGACATCAATAATTTCATCTAACAATTGGGTGGAGACGGCCAGCCATTCGCCTTCAATCCGAAAGATCACCACTGAAATCGTGCCGACAAGTTCTTCCTCTTTTTTTAACGACAGCACTTGCGTCCAATCTTGCTTGTAATTCTCAGGCAGCGCCCGTTCCAACAGCGTTCGTCCGGCTTGCGTGTACACTTCACAATTTTTGCAATGAATAAAGCGTTCTAAGTGCGGGCAGGTTAAACGTTCGTCCAGCCCCCACACGCCGATAAGCTTCCAACAATTGGGCATGGGCTGTGTTATAGACATCGTCGGTTCTCCATCATGTCTTTTTTCGAATTCGTTCGATGCGTTGGCGCAGGCGAGCCGCTTTTCCCGGATCGCCATGAAATTCTGCCAGCGCTGCCAAATAACTCAAGGCGTCTTCATGATTCGGATCAAGATAAACGGTCTTATTGAGCCATTCTTCGGCGTGACGTTCATCTCGCAAGGCTTGATAGATAAGTCCTTTCAGAAAATGCGCCTGCACATGCGCTGCCTCTGTTTTCAGCACCGCATCACAGAGTTCGAGCGCCATGCGTAATTGTCCCTGATCTGCGAGCAATCGCGCTTTATCAAGCGTCTGCGTCGCCATATCCGACACATGACGCCGTTCATTGTTCACGCCAGGCAGCATCGGCGGCGGCAGAACAGCCGCTTGAACCCGACCATCGGCTTCTTTCCCCGGCGTAACGCTCGTTTGCGGGCGATGCCTTCGCTCAAATACCGGCTCAGGCGGCGACGCAATTTTCCGGGGCGCTGACACGGCTTGTGCTGGCATGGTGATGCTTTTCTTGCGATTCGACGGAGCGGCGGCAGCGCTCAATCGTTGCAGCGCTGTTGTTCTGCGGCAGGCAAACACGCCCACTTCTCGAAGCCATTTGAAGGGCGCTCCGGCGAAGGCCGGACGTTCCGCATGCCCGACAAAGATCAGGCCGTCATGGCTTAAAAGCCGATCCAGCAGGCTGATCGTCTGACTTTTCGCCGCCGCGCTTAAATAAATCAATACATTCCGGCAGAAAATCACATCATAGGAGTCTTCTTTCGCCAAAAATCCTGGCGTCAGCAAATTCCCCTGCCGAAACTGCACGATGCGCCGCAATGTCTCGCAAATCTGAAATTTTTCAGCCTTTGTTTCGAAAAAACGCTGACGAAACTCATGATCCGCGTCTTTCCCTCGAAACGATTCCGCGCCATATACGCCGGTTCGCGCCTTTTGCAAGGATTTCGCGCTCACGTCAATCGCGTCGATACGAATGGCGTGTTCCGACAGCCCGGCCTCCAGCAACGTCATCCCAATCGAATACGCCTCTTCGCCTGTCGAGCAAGGCAAGCTTAACGCCCGCAGCGCGCGAGCGCTATGGACAGGCATCCATTCCGTTTTCACATAGTGCCGCAAAAATTGAAATGACCGGTGATTCCGAAAAAACCACGTTTCGGGAATAATGATGCTTTCAATCAATTCCTCCCATTCCGCTTCGGAATGCAGCAGGTAGGCGGAATACGCGTCCCAATTCGTCAGATTGCATGCTTGCATCCTCGACTGAACGGCCTTTGCGACGGTATCAGCCCCAATCGTTTCGGTTGATAGTCCGATCCGCTCTTCTAACCATTTCTCAATGCTGCGCAATCCCATGCTGCGTGTCGCTTTGTCATGGCGGCATCCTGCTACTCAGCCCGCCGTTTGTTCAGATTCATTAGGCCGCCGACGCCGCTATCGGCGACAGATTGAGTGCGCCCGGCAACGCTTCCACGTCAATATACTGAATCATCGTATTCCCATCCACTAACACGCCGCCGAGATACGGCATATTGGACATCGTAATCCCGGACGTGATCAACGCGTTGCTCGATTTCATCACCGCTTCCGTGACACGTTCCGCCATCATGCCAAAAATCGCGGGCGTGCCATCCGGTTTGACGCCATCCAGCAAAATAATGCGCGTACTCAGGCGAATGTCGCAGGGTTCTTTCTGAATCAGCCGCCGCAGGTCAATGACCGGCACGATCATGCCGCGATAGTTGAACAGCCCGGCGAAATAATCCGGCGCGTGAGGAAGTTCTTTCAATTCAACCATCGGCGCGATTTCCCGAACCGAGTCACATTTGATGGAATACATGACATCGCCGAGATAAAATAACAAGACTAACATGGCCTTCCCCCCTTTCCTCATGTATGCAGCTACCGCCTTCCCGTGTCAAGAGGATTCTCTTGACGTAATTTAAAACGCGCGACATGCGTTGTCAACTGCTGGACGGCCCCGTTCAATTGCCCGATTGCCGAGAACGTTTCATGCAGCGAATCCCGCGTCTGCTGCATCTCTTCGCTCAAATGCAGCACGATGTCGTTAATTTTGGCGGCGTTGTCGGCCTGCTGTTCCATCGCGCCATTGACCAGTTCAAAACTTGGCGCTAACCCTTGCGCCTGGTGAATAATTTTCCGCAGTTCGCCGCTGATTCGCTCCATCGTTTCCGCGTTATGGCGCACTTCAGCAAGGAAATCGTGAATGCCCCGGACGCCATCGGAAACAGCGGCTTGCATCTCGTCCACGACCTGAGCGATGTCCAGCGTTGCGCTCGCGGTCTGGTCAGCTAATCGGCGAATTTCCCGCGCCACAATCGTAAAACCGCGCCCGTGTTCTCCGGCTTTTTCCGCTTCGATGGCGGCGTTCAGCGAGAGCAGATTGGTTTGATCCGCAACTTTCGCAATGGTGGTCACGACGGACGTGATATTTTCGGTTTTTTCCTGAATCCCCTCCAATCTCAAGGAAATCGCCTTTGACGCCTCTTCCATCTCAGCCATCACTCCGGCCATCTGCATCAAATCCTCCTGCCCGCTCGCCGCAAATCGCGCCGTTTCCTGCGATTTCCCCGCCACATCTTGCACCGTGTGAACAAGACCGGCAGCCAATTCCGCGATTTGCATCACGGCATCCACGACATGTTCCGTTGATGCGACTTGCGTGCTGATAATCGCGTCCTGTTCTTTGGCGCTGGCAGAGAGTTGAGCGACTGACGAGGAGATTTGAATTCCCGCCGAATGCACTTGTTCGACAATGCCGCGCAATTGCCCGACCATGCGGTTGAAGCGCATGACCAACGCGCCGAATTCATCATGGCTGACAAGTTGGGCGTTTTGCTGCAAATCGCCATTGGCGACGGCTTCAATCGCCTTCAGTAGATTCGTCAGCATTTGCATCGGGCGGCGGCTGCCGAACAAGAGGGCGACGAATGTCAGGGCAAGCGCAGCAGCGGTTACAGCGGAAAGCGTGAGAAGCACTTGCATCCGCGCCTGCCGCTCCACGTCTTGCGATAAGCTTACCGTCATCAGCCCAATTCCGCCGTCGCTGCCAGTGAGCCGGCATCGTCCCTGCGAATAGCGCTTATACGCAATGATGGCGGACACAATCGGGATGTCTTGCCGCTCTGCTAACATGGCGTCGCAGGTCGCGCTTGCGCGAATGACCTCGTGAGCAATCACCATTTGGCTTTTCAGCGTGCCGACGCTCAGTTGTTCTCCGGCAAACAGGTTAATATCGGCCTGCCCCAATCGCGCATACCGCTCAATGGTGTCCTGCGTGAAGAAGACCTCGATTTCCAACACGCCCAGCAGCCTGTCCGTATAATACGAATGAAAGATCGGCGCGGTGATTTTCATGCCGAGCAGATTGCCTTCCCTGACCATGCTGCGTTCAATCGCCGTTGGAAACGCCTTTTGATATGTCGTTGCCACATCGAACGGCAGCGCGATATCGTTAATGGCCTGCCCGGAGAGGAGTTTCGATTGAAGATTCGGATCATCCAGCGGCAGATAGGTATCTTTTCCAGAGATGGAAACGACATATCCGCCGATTGTCTGCCTCTCGCCTTTTCGTTCGAAAACGGTCAGCAAGCGTTTGTCATTTCCATACAAAATGAGGCGATCCGCAAAGACGATTTCCTGCACTTTCAAGAGTTCCGCCGCTAACGCCGTCAGATGAAACGCAATCGGACGCGCGGAAGTCAGTCGGTTCTCTTCCTGAAGGTATAAATCTATCGAGCCTTTGAGACGGGTGTCTTTTTGCAGAAACTCTTCTACCTGGCGCACATACGTCTGCACCTGACTTCGAATGCCATCGAAAAAGACATCATACATCACCCGAATCCGCTGCTGCGATTCTTTGCGCAACGCTTGCTGCATCAGCCAGTAATACGAACCTGACATCGCCACTGCGGTCAGCAGAATCAGCCCGCTGCATAATATGAGAAATTTTGTGCGTAATGACATGCTCATATTCATTGCAAAAACCTCACAGATTTTGAAGACCTGTAAGGTTTCTGCATGAGAAGCGTTTAGTTGATCTGAAAGCGCGAGACTTCCTTTTGCAAGCCTCTGGCGGCATCATTCAACTGTTCGATGGCCGAGTAGGTTTCATGCAGCGCTTCTCGCGTTTGATCCATCTCCTCGCTCAAATTCGACATCAAGGAATTGATGTGCTGCCCATTCTGCGACTGCCGCCCCATCGCCGCATTGACCTCATCGAAACTCGGCGCAAGCGCCTGAACGCGGTCAATAATCAATGTCAGTTGAATGCTGATCTTTCCGACATCTTCGGCGCTATGCCGCACTTCCGCAATAAACTTATCCATCTCCATAATTCCAGATGAGACGGCGGATTGCATCTCCTGCACCATCCGTCCAATATCCAGCGTCGCCACAGCAGTCTGGTCGGCCAGCCGCCGGATTTCTCGCGCCACGACAGTGAATCCCCGCCCGAATTCGCCCGCTTTTTCGGCCTCGATTGAGGCATTCAGCGAGAGCAGATTCGTCTGCTCCGCGACTTTGTTAATCGTCGTGACGACAGTGGTAATATTTTCCGCTTTTTCGCTGATCGCCTGCAATCTGCCGGAAATGGATTTCGAGGCGTCTTCCATGTGATGCATCGCGTCTTCCATGTGCAGCAGGTCGGTCTGGCCTTTGTTCGCAAAGCCGGTCGCATCGCCTAACATCGAGGCGACAGTCTGCATGGTTTCCGCCAAACGCGTCGAAAGTTCGGAAATCTCTTTGACTGCCGAGACGACATGACCGGAGGACGCCACCTGATTCGCCATGGTCGTTTCCTGCTCTTTTGCTGTTGCGGAGAGTTCGGTCGCCGAGGACGTGACTTGAATGCCGGAATGCTGCATCTGCCCCACAATCGCGCGGAACGAGTGGAGCATCTCATTCAAATACGAGGAGAGAACGGCAATTTCACGCAGGGACGACTTCTCATCAAAAACGACCTTCAAATCGAAATTCGACAATCGCTTCACGCGCTCGCCCATCTCGCGAATCGGCGCAGTCAATGTATTCGCAAAGAGGATTGACGTGATAATCGCCAATAGCAGCACGCCCGAAAAAATCATGACGATCTGAAATCCTAAGCGGCGCATGGGCGCATACAGTTCGTCGTAATAGACTGATGACGCGATATACCATCCGAGCGGCTCGAAATAGGTGACATACGATTGCTTTTGAAAGCGGTATTCGCCGGGATGATCCGGACGATCCCAGAGATAGTTATAGGGAATGTTCGGCGTCTTTGATGCTTCCATCAGTTCATCAAGCAAGAACTTGTCCGTGACCGGATTTTTGAGCGTGGCTGCCTCGTCGCCTTGCAGCGTGGGGTGGATAATGATGCGCTTTTCCCGATCAAACACATACAGATAGCCGGTGTTCGCAATCGAGATTTGCGCGAATGCTCGTTGCAGATCGTCAATCATCACGGAAATCCAGCGCTGCGCTCCCTTCTCGATATCATCAATATAAAACCCCGTTCCAAAAACCCACTCCCATTCCGGGAAATGTTTGGCATAGGAGAGCTTTTCAGCGGGTTCTTCCGTGCCGAGGCGTTTCCACCAATATGAATAATAGCCGCTTCCATCTTTACGAGCGATTTCCACCATCGGCGGCACGATTAAATTGTCTTGAACATCCTTAATCTGGGAAAAATCAGCGCCATGCAGCTTATCGTCAGGATGAGAAATCAGCGTGGATTGATAATTCGATACCCAAAAATAATCATTTTCGCCGTACCGGAACTGACGCAATTTTTCCAGCACGTCGCGCTTGGCCTCCTCTTCGCTTTTGACGCCATTCTGAGCCTCCTGATAGGCGTTTCGAATAAGCGTCTCCTGGACTCGCACCAAATCTCGCAGTTTGGTTTGATATGATTCTAACATCGTGGCCTTGAAGTTCATCAGATTTTTGTACTGGTTTTCAATCGCGACGATTGCGAGTTTCATGGCGTTCTGCGCGTTTTCGTTTGCGCTCGCCTCCATTGTTTGTTCCGTTATGCGGCGCGAAAAATATAACACAATCAGAAAGGTGACGACCAACAGGCAGATCATCACCATTAATAATTTGGCTCGCAATGACTTCAACATAGCCCCCTCCTCCTCTTTCAAAGCTTTGATATTTACGGTTCAGACTTTAAATCTCGAAATTTCATTCTGCAACACATTCGCGGCGTCGTTGAGGCGCGTAATCACCTCGAATGCGGCATTCAGCGATTCCATGGTTTCCCGCATTTGCGCGCTTAACACAAGAATGACTTCATGAATTTGCTGCGCATTGTCGGCTTGATGCCCCATGACCACACTGATGTCGGCAAAATTCGGCAGCAATCGCTGCACCTGCTCGATGATGCGGGAAAGCTGCGTCCCAATATTGCTGACATCTTCCGCGCCTTGCCGCACGTCCGAAATAAATCGATCTATTTCGCCGACGCTCCCGCTGACGGCCACTTGCATCGCTTTGACCATCTCTTCAATATCCAGCGTGGCCACCGCCGTTTGATCAGCCAACCGCCGAATTTCGCGCGCCACCACCGCAAACCCGCGCCCGCTTTCCCCCGCTTTTTCCGCTTCAATCGCCGCATTCAGGGAAAGAAGATTGGTCTGGTCTGCCACGCTGGTAATCGTGGTCACGACCGAGGTGATACTGTCGGCCTTGACGCTGACGATCTCTAATTTCTCAGAGATGGAACTCGACGCCTGTCCGATGTGCTGGAGGACTTCTTCCATTCGCGCCAAATTCGTCTGTCCCTGGTTGGCAAATTCCGCCGTTTCTTGCGCCGTTGCCGATACTTGCCGCATGGTATCTCCCAGCGCGACGGTCACAGACGAAATCGCTTCCACCGCATTGACCACATAATCGGCAGATTCGACCTGCTGAATCATGATTGCGCCCTGACATTTGATCCGCGCCGCCAATTCCTCAGCGGCAGATGTGACCTCCAATTCCGCCCGCTGCACACAGGACACGATCACGCGCAACTCCTCGATCATGCGATTGACCTGCATGACCAGACGCCCGAGTTCATCCTGACCGTAAGGCAGCGCCGCGTTCCGCAAATCACCTTCGGCAAGCGCGCGCACGACTTGTTCGATGCAAAGAATGACCGAGACGATATATCGACTTAACCACAATGCCAGCAACGTTGAAACGAACAACGCGATTAGCGACACAATCAGCACCGTGATGAATAATTTCGTCAACGCCTGGCGTTCTGGCTGGCGCGACACGGCGATGGTGAGCAGGCCGCGCATTCCATCCGCGGCATCAAAGGCGCAGCCCCCTTGATAATAGTCTTGCTGGCGAAATGACACAGGATAGAATGGCATCTCCTGCGGAACAGACATCGCCTCTTTGCATGAGACCATCTGTTCGACGGCTTCAGCAGCAAGCGGAAAGGCTTCCAGCGTCCCCAGAAACCACTGCCCATCAATAAAGAGATTGATTTCGGCTCTGGTCATGACAGCATACCACTTTGCGGTTTGCCTGGTATAAATGATGTCAGCGACCAGCATGCCTGTCATCTGTTCGCGATGCTTCACCGGGGACATCATGCGAATGCCGAAATGCTCGGCTTCATAAAAAACATTCATGGTCGGCGACGCAGGAAGCGGCGGAACAAGCACCGGCGCGACACCTTCCGGCAGCGGTCGTTCGAGTGCCTGCCTGTCGTTGGACAACAGCCAGCCGAAGGAGGTCTGTTGATCTATTGGGAAAAATGCGTCTTTTCCTGCCGAATTCTTCATGAACACGCCGCCATGATGGGGAGAGACGCCGTCTGTCTGCGAGAACGCCAGCAGTCTGCCATCTGCGCCGTAGATGCTGACCCTGCTGAATACGGTGTTTTCTCCGAAAAGCTGCACCTGTTCAAACGCATTTTTCAGATAGCCTGTTAAAAATTCGACTGAATCGAGTTGCGCGGGGTCTTGCATATATTGTGAGGTGGCGAACGACAAAATCGGCGTGTCGGCGGAAAATGCTTCTAATTTTTTGCTGGAGACTGTGATATTTCGGCGTAATTCTTGAAGAATAATATCAAAGGCAGTATTGATCTGCTGGTGGAACTCCAGGCGTTTTTCCCGTTTTGTCAGCATGTAATACGTCAGCGACAAGCCGCCCGTCACCATGACGACAAGGAGCAGAAATATTCCGAAAAATTTCAGTCGTAGTGATTGCACGTTTGCCATGGATCTCGGCCTTTTCGTCAGAACAGCTTTTGACTATAACGTCGTGTCATTACAAACAGAATTAGATAACTGATGTTACGCACCCC
>CAZMEO010000040.1:0-5559 GCA_964565315.1 uncultured Candidatus Moduliflexus sp.
GTACGCTGCCTATGAACTGCTGGGAAAACGCCCGCGCCACGTCCTGCTCCGGACGTTAGCGGCCTATGTCAGCCTGATTGATCAAGGGCGGATTCCGAATGCCGACCGTTTGAGCGACTCGCTGATCGGCATGTTTATCGCGCATCAGCGGCGCGTCGCCGATACGTCCGGCCAGCGCTCGACCGATTGGCATCTGCTTGAAGCAGGGCTGCGCGTGATTGACGCTGCGCTGTATCTGTTAGAGGAAACGCCGACGGAAGACCTGGCGCATGTGTTCGAGTCGCGTCCGCAGTGGTTTCCAGAAGAACGCCGCCTGATTCAGGATGACCGGCGGCAGTATCAGGAAGATGTCGCGCTGCGCAGCCATGCGTATTCTGCGAGAATCAACGGCGTTCCTGAGCCGGTTACTGGACTCTGGTTGGATCATCCGCAGAGCATTTTTTACAAGCTCTGGGCGAAGGCCGAATTGACCGAACGCGGTGAGCAGCGCTATCATTTTATGACGCTTGATCTTTCGTCCCCTGAGAAAAATCGGTTCATCATTCGCGTTGATCCCGATTGCGGCACGGATTTGAATGGATTAGGGCAGCTATTGGAAGAGCATGAAACGCGCAAACGCCAGCAGCTTGGCAAAAATCGCCCCATCGAGCCGATCCGCTATCCTGCCGACAACTCCGATCCCTGGTATTTCGGGCAGGGACATCAATACACCATCCTTGACGCGCCCTGGGAAGGCACTGTCCTGACCGCCGCCGAAGTTCAGCGCATTCATGAAGAATGGCAGGGCGGAAAAACCCACCAGCACGGTTCGAATTGATAATCATGGCTTGCCTGTTAAAATCATGTATTTTTTCTTGACAAACGTCTGAAAAAGTGGTTAGTTAAGGAACATGAATACGCAAGAACTTGAGTTGCAGCAGTATCAGACGATTGATGACGCGCCGCATGAGAAGGCTGTGTTGGATTTATTTGTCAGCCTGAAATGGGCAGGGGTCGTTCTCTGCGCGGCAACCGTTGCCAGTGTCGTCGTGCAGCCCTGGTTTCTGATTGTCGGGGTAGTGCTGTCATTGGCGATTATGGTTTCCGATGCGCGGGTGGCGTCTGCGTTATCGCGGAAATTGACGCGGTTGCTTGATACGAAGTATGACGAGATTGAAGAGGTCTTTTCCGACGCCAGAGCGCAGATGGACCCGCCCTACGCCCGCGTGTTGTCGCAAGCGTTGGACATCTATCGAGAAATCAAAGCGGCTATTTTGGATCGCAGCGGAATGTTTGCCGCATCATTCGGCGACGTGCTGCCAGCGATTCAGGCGTTGATGGAAAAAATTGCGCTGCTGACGCGCAAAGCGCAGGCGATTGATCATGGATTGCGTTGTCATGACGACATGGAGCGCACCACGATGATTTTGCAGCATTATCAGCAAAAGATCGAACGCGATGCGGCGGATGATTTCATTCGCGCGGAATGGATCAGGACGCGGGATTCGCTTGTCAAGCAACTCAAAAGTCAGGAAGAAATTTTACGGGGGAAGGAATACGTGCAGTCGAAATTGACCAATATTCTGACCTCGCTTCGGGAAGTTCACCTCTCAATTATTCGTCTCAGTTTTTCAGAGATTCATGACGGGTCTGATGAATTAAGCCAGGTCTATCAAACCGTGATGAATTTGAGCGAAGCCATTGATGACACTGTCGAGACGCTCGATCGGATAACCTATCAGCAGGTATAGCCTTATGATGAAAAAAGCGCTTTCGGTTGTTTCTATTCTCTTTGTCCTGGTGTGCATTGGGGCAATTCTCATCCAGGTCTTGCCGCTGGATGGCTTGTGGGCTTCAGCCGGAAAATTTTTCCGACAATTTTCCACCATGTTTTCGAATGAAGGCCTCTTAGCGGTGGAATCCCTTCCTGAGGGGGCGTCCGTTTATGTAGATAGCGCATTTGTTGGGCAAACTCCCTTGAAAAAATCTTTTTCACAAGGTTCGTATGATGTGAAAGTCGTGCGGGCAGGTTTTCAGACGTATGCCCGCCGAATTTCCGTTGAGAAAAATCAGACCGCGATGGTGCAGGCGAAATTGTCGAAAGAATACGGCAACATCAAGATTGCAAGCACGCCTTCCGGCGCGACGGTTTATCTTGATGGCCTGCGGCAGGGGCAGGTCACGCCGTTTGAGATGCAGCTTTCGCCTGGAAAATACACGATCAAAGTCGAAAGAGAACGGTTTTATACGTATGAAGAAGAGGTGGTCGTTGACGCCTCGAAAACGCAGAGTGTTGAGGCCGATTTAGTCCCTCAGATCGGGAAACTTGTCATCGAAACCACGCCGCCCGCCGCGAAAGCGTATATCGGGGATGATTTACTCGGCACGTCCCCCTTTACGCATGACAAGCCGGTGGGGGTGTATGTGATTACGTTGAAAAAAGAGGGATTCCGCGATAAAATCATTCAAGCCACGATTGCGGCGGATGAAACGCTCCAAATTACCGAAGAGTTGGTCGAACGTTCCGGCGGCCTGAAAATTACGACGAATCCGCCGGGCGCGGAAGTGCATCTCGATGACGTGTATATGGGCGAAACGCCGCTGCCGCTTGAAAAGAAGCCGGGCAAATACCGCCTGACGATTCGCGGCAAAAAATATCGTGAATTAAGCGAAGATGTCGTCATTGAAGACAATATCACGAAAAATATCCATCGCGACCTTGATCCCGTCGTCGTAGAATTTCGCATCGAATCCGACCCGTCGCACGCGAAGGTCTGGTTAAATGGCGAGGATATGGGCTATACGCCGGTGATTCTGAACAAAGAGCCGGGCAATTATACGGTGCGAGTCACCAAGCCGGGCTATCGAAATTATGTCGAAGAAGTGCGGATACAAGAAGGCGCATTTCTTCAGTTGAAAGCCGTACTGGAAGCAGAACGTCAATAAACATGCCGCAAGGAGAGCCGTAGAAGATCGGCGCAGTCCTTCTGTTTCACAGGATTGTGCCGTTTTCATTTTCAGATGTGTATGAGGATGTCTATGATCAATACAAACAGATGGGGGTTGTTGGGAATCGGATTACTGGCAGTCATCGGCTTGACAGCCTGCGCTCCTTCAATGGAAATTCCCGAATCGCTGGAAGGCACTGAAGCCGAATTGACGGAGCAGGCGAAAACCTACTACGAGCAAAAAAAATATGAAGAGGCGTTAGGATATTTTTTATATATCAAAGATCATTTTCCGCGCGGCGATTCGGCGGGCATTTCGCGCTTTTATGCGGGAGAATGCTATTTTGCGTTAGAGCAATATGAAGACGCGGCTGCGGAATATACCAGTTTCCGGGACTTTTTCCCAACAGATCCGCTGGCGGCAGAAGCGCAATATAAATTGGGCGTCAGCCGCTTCGAAGATGCGCTTGGACCGGAACGAGATCAGACGGATCTCAATGAGGCATTGGCCGAGCTTCAGATCGTGCTGGAGAAGTATCCAGAGAATCAAGCGGTTGTCGAAAAGGCGCAGGTCAAGATTCTGGAGGTTCAGGATAAATTAGCGGAACACGAATATCTTGTCGCCCGTTTTTATCGCATTGAAAAGCGCTACGACGCGTCGAACGCCAGGCTGCGCTACATCACGGAACATTATCCCAAAGCCGACATTCTCCCAACTGCGCTGCTGATGTCGGGTGAAAATTATCTGAAATTGGATCGCCCGGAATTGGCAAAGGAAGCGTTTTTACAAATCACGCAGAAATATCCGGCTTCCGAAGAGAGCAAATCCGCGCGAAAACATCTGGAAAAACTTGGCGTGACGGCACTCCCCGCGCCCGTCGCTGAGCCAGCGCCTGCTGAAACGGTCACACCGGCTGAATCAACGCCTGAAACGGTCGTGACTCCTCCAGCCGGAGGATTTCGCGAAGGATATGTCGTTCTGGTGCGCGAACAGAGAATTTCAATCAATCTCATTCGCGCCGACGGAATTCAGCCGGGCATGATGTTGGATGTGTATCGAGGAGATCAATTGATCGGCACGATTCGCCTTACGGACGTGCAGGATGGCTTCTCGGTCGGAGAAATTGAATCGTTAGCCCCCGGCGCAAGCATTATAGAAGATGACCGGGTGGTCGTGCGGCCTTAGAGTGCGTTGAATTCTCTCCTAAAACGCCAGATTTGCGTTGCGAATCTGGCGTTTTTTGTTTTCGTGAAATAATTTGTGAATTTTGGCTTGTTCTCTTGACTTTTCTCCATAGTCTTATCTATTAAGAAATAAGGGAAGATTGTTGCATCAATCGTCAACAAATGAAGAGGAGAGTGCGCAGAACACCGCAGTACGCGGTTTTTTGCGAACAATATTGTCAAAGAAGGTGGGCGATATGCGTAGGAGCAGAATGTCTGTGTTTCTCCTTGCCGCAAGCGTGTGTATCATGGCGCATCAGGCGGCATGGGCTGCGCCGAAATGGTATGAGTACTACACCGAAGCGCAACGAGCGTCCGACAACAAGCAATGGGAACGGGCGATAGAATTATATCTGAAAGCCATCGCGGATGACCCTGTTCCCGCGAAAAAGAAGAATTATGGGATGCGTTCAACCCAATACTATCCGTATTTAGGCGCTGGCATCGCGTATCTTGCGATTGGGAAAATGGAAGAGGCGTTGACGTATTGCCAGTTAGCGCAAGAAAAAAAAGCTGAGCCGGAAAAGCCCGTCCAGGATTGCATCAATATTGCCTCAAAATATGTTGTGAAGACGCCGAAGGCTGAGCCGACCGCAACGCCGGAGCCGCCTCGCCAGGAGAATGCCTCCCCAGGTCTTCTGCTGACAGCGCCAGTTCCAGAAACGACCAATGAAAAACTCGTCGATTTCAAAGGCGTCGCCAGCAGTGCCAACGGCATCAAGGAAATCAAAGTCAGTGTTGAAAACTTAGGCGTCACGACGGTTTCGCGGTTCGAAATGACTCAAAAACAGGAGGAAAATTTCTGGATCGGCGTTCCGCTTTATTTTGGGCAAAATAATATCATCCTTGAAGCCATTGATATGAATGATCAGGCGGCTCAGGAACAATTCTCGGTGGTCAGGAATCGCCCCGGCGAAACATCTGTGGCGAAAGCGACCCCGGCTCCGGCCACTAAAAAAGCCACGCCAACGCCTCGTCCGGTTCGCCAGGAGACGCCTGCGCCGACTCCTCCGCAAGCTGACGATGAAGATGTCACGTTGCCGACGATTACGCTGACCTCGAAAATTCCAGAAGAAACCGACGCGCAAGACGTGATGATCTCAGGCGTGGCGAATGACGATGGCGGCATGGCATTAGTGCGAGTCTCTTCGGGCCGCGACGATGCGAAGGGTTTGATTCTTTCCTCGGCAGAATCCTCTGCCGAAGAGGAGCAGCAGACCTTGTTGACCTTCGAACAATCAGTCGCCTTAGAACCGGGAGCGAATCGCGTGAAGATTGAAGCGATTGATCTGAGGGGAAATGTCGCGACGCGAGAGATGACGATTGTGCGCTCGCAAGCCGAGCAGGGAACGCCTGAGGCCGCTGCGTCAGCCATTCCTGGACAACGTTACGCAGTTATCATCGGGAT
>CAZMEO010000040.1:5659-9778 GCA_964565315.1 uncultured Candidatus Moduliflexus sp.
AAAACGACCGAGGCGCAAATTCAGCAATTGGAACAGTGGTTTTATGCGGGAGAATTGGATGAGCAGCATTTTGATTGCGCAGTAAGGATGCTTGAAGCGGGAAAAAGCAATCGCGCTCTGGATGCCTTGCTGAAAGGGACATTAAGCCTGAAGACGTTTAATCGGACATTTCGATGCGAATAAACAGATGCCCGGCACAGGTTGAACTGGCCGGGCATCTGTTTGAGGCTCACTCTTGAAAAGCCAGAAAGTTTCCTAATTCGAAATCTGCGATAGTTTTTCCAGAGACATCTCCTGAGCAGATGAAGCCATCTTCCCCTTCAAATTCCCATTCAACCTCGGCGTCTTGTTCGAACAGCACGTCGTTTGCTCTCCCCACGACTCCCGAAGAGATCCTCACGTCTTTCGAACTGCTCTGGGACAGGTCTCCATACGAGTGCGCCAGATAATACACGACTTTTTCCTCGGAGTCGATTGAATATTCGTCCGAATCTTCTTGATTGACTTCGGTGGGAATATTGACCACCATATCCAGATTCTCCGAAGAAATTTTCAAATGCGTCGCCAAACGAATCTCGTCCAAAAATTGCGATGAGCCATTAAAGACCACTAACGCCCATCCATCCACATAATCGACGGATTTGAGCAAATCTCGCTCGACATGCGCGTAGTTGCCGATGGTGAATTCCCCTGTCAGCACGGCCTCGTCCTTTCCAGATTTCCGACAGGAAATGGTCTTTGTCTGAATGGTTTCCACCGACCGCTCAAGCAGCGCGGAATTCGTGCCTCTTGGGAAATGCCAGAATTTCGAATTCAGCAATTGTTCGTATGTGAGCTGATTGATTTCGGGTGTCGGCGTCGGTTTCACCGTGCCGGTCGGCGTTGGCGTCGGTGTCGGCGTCCTCGAAGAGGAGGTATTGCTCGTGACGGTAACGGTCAGCAATGCTTCGCCGCGCTTGCTGAACGCATAAATCTGGACATACAACTTCGAATCATCCACTGTCAGCAAGACTTCTTCATCGCTGTTGCCTGAACGCGAACTGCGCCCATCTTTCAATTCTTTGACCGATGAATCATAAACCACAAGATCAAAATCGCTTTCTTCTGACATATCGGTCAGAGCGATTTTGAGCTTCACGGTTCCCTCTGGAAGCTCAATGACAAACCAGTCCACATCTCCGGCGCATTCCATCACGACGCGCAAAGCGTTTCCATCAAGGTCTAATGTCCGCAGATTCGTCTCCGTGGGGCGATCTGCGTAATTATCACAACTGCTTGAGCCTGTGCTCGGCGTCGGCGTGGCCGAAATCGTCGGCTTCGGCGATGACTGCGCGGTAGGTGTTTCCTCTACATCTGGCTCTGTCGGGTTGTTCGTCACGCCTTTACAGCCTGCAAGACTGAAAAGGATCACTCCTGTCCACCCCACGAAACATAACATCCATCGTTTTATAAGGTACGATGATTTCATACGCATTTTATCATTCAAGAGGCATTTTTGAAGAGAAGATTTGACGCATATACGACAATTTTGACAAGTTGTATGTGACGGTTCGTCACTGCCGACAGATAGCGAACAGGCTGTTCGCCAGTACACGTTCCCCCCGTCGCGTACATCTTGCAAAAACACTCCCTGCTTCAAATCATCTTATATCAAAAATGCCTGCGTTCTCTTTTTTAATCAGTGACATGTTTTCCTGTTTTCTGTCTAAATAACGTTGCTATTGTCTCTATAAAATTTGTCAAGGGCTAATCGGCGTTCATGAAAATTAAAGATCACGTCTGCCCGGAAGATTTCTTATAGAATATCGAAAAGAATCTTGACAACATCTGTATTTAAAAAATGACATTTCTGTATGAATATTTTTTAATCTTGCGCAGGCGGTAAACTCTCGCAAGATTGCTGAACGATTCATCGTATAAGAAGTTTTGACACATTTCTATGTGAACGGATGAAAAAATTTGAGAAAAATGAGAGATGATACTATGAAAACACCAACACCTCATGAAAAAGTGACGCTTGAGGATTTAATGGATTTAATGGCGACATTGCGAAGCGAAGACGGCTGTCCCTGGGATCGAAAACAAACAAAAGATACGCTGAAACCGTTTGTGATTGAAGAGGCCTATGAAGTGCTCGAAGCCGTTGATGAAGGGCATACGGAAAATTTGAAAGAAGAGTTGGGCGATTTGCTCTTCCAAATCGTATTTTACGCCCAATTGCTGCGCGAAGAAGAGAACGGCGACTTGTATGATATTATGGAAACCATTTATACGAAAATGGTTCGGCGGCATCCGCATGTGTTCGGGAATGCCAAGGTGAAAAATGCCGAGGAAGTGCTGGTAAATTGGGAACACATCAAGCAGACCGAAAAAAAGGTTGAGCGGACGTCGGTGTTGGATGGCGTGCCGAAGGAACTGCCGTCATTGTTGCGAGCGCACCGGCTTCAATCCAAAGCGTCTCATGTCGGTTTCGAATGGGAAAATTTTCAGCAGATTTTGGAGAAACTCGATGAGGAATTTTCCGAGCTTCGCCAGGCGTATAAACATGGCGATATTGACGAGATTGAGGACGAATTCGGCGATCTGCTGTTCGTGCTGGTCAGCATTTCCAGGTTTCTGAAAGTGAATCCTGAAAATGCGCTTCGCAAAGCCATCAGCAAGTTTACGCAACGCTTTACGTTCATTGAACAGGCATTGAAGTCCGAGGGAAAAGCGTGGAAAGAAACCAGTCCTGAAGAAATGGATCGGCTCTGGAATGAGGCGAAAAAAACGCAGGATTAACAGCATTGCGCCCGACGCAAGTAAGTGCTTCGGGCGCAAACTACTTCACGATTATTTTTCTTCAAGAATGACGGCGCGTTCGATAAGAACAGGTTCAACCGGCACATCTTGATGACCGCCGCGATTGCCAGTTGCTACGGTTTCAATCGCCTTGACGACTTCCAGTCCCTCAACAACCGTTCCGAATACGCAATATCCCCACCCCTGCGCCGTTTTGCTTTTGTGATTCAAAAAGTCATTTTTGACCGTATTGATGAAAAATTGGCTGCTGGCTGAGTGTGGATCGTTCGTGCGCGCCATCGCAATTGTCCCGACATCGTTTTTCAGCCCATTATCGGCTTCATTCGCAATCGGCGCGTTCGTCGCCTTCTGTTTCATATCAGGCGTAAAACCGCCGCCCTGAATCATGAAGCCTTTGATCACGCGGTGGAAAATCACGCCATCATAAAATCCGTTGCGAACATAGCTGAGAAAATTTTCGGTGGTTTTCGGCGCTGCCTGGAGGTTCAATTCAATGACGATGTCGCCATGATTAGTCGTCAGCTTGACTCGCGGAGCTTTTGCTTCTGCCCACGACAATTTGTTGATGCCACAGAGAATCGCCATCACTCCAAATAAAATAAGATATTTCACAGTATCCCTCTTTGAAAGAAAAAAGCATCTCATAAACACAGAGTTTATGAGATGCTTCAACTGGTCAAATCATGCGCTTACTTCGCGCTCTTCACCTTCACGACATTTTTTGCAGCCGGACCTTTTTGCCCCTCTCCGATTTCGAACGTTACTTCATCGCCTTCTGCTAAGCTTTTAAAGCCATTCCCTGTAATGGAGGAATAATGCACAAACAAATCTTCTCCATTTTCCTGTTCGATAAAGCCATATCCTTTTTGGTCACTGAACCATTTTACAACACCTTTTGCCAAAGCCCGAATCTCCTGCTTACCAGGTGAACAGTGTTACTTTTGCATCTGTTTTTTTATGAAACGTCATAAAAATTCACGCCACAAAGGTAATCTTATTCACATAGCTAAAAATGTTACTAATTCTGACACCTTACATTCTGAAAAAGCTATCAAAATAGGCTTACCTCAGAATGTTCCTACGGAAAAGAAACCTATTGGAGAATTAAGGCGGATGTCAAGAAAAAAGAGTACAAAATTTCGTTCTTGCGAAGCAACCATTTTCGCGTAAACGTCCTTTTGTACTCTTTTCGGAGGGAGGTAATGTTTGTATCAACGACACGTTAATATAATGCAGAAGACATGCCAACCTGAAATTTCGCGCAGGCGTTGCTGTAAAAGGCTGATATGAAGCGAAAGTCTGAATTTTTTATAAAAA
>CAZMEO010000040.1:9878-14195 GCA_964565315.1 uncultured Candidatus Moduliflexus sp.
AAATAAAAAAAGCAGAAGAGATTGCTCTCTTCTGCTTTGGATGTCAGAACGTTTTTTCTTAGCGGCGCACTTTTTTCCGCAACATCGCAACCCCAACAATTCCGCTCCCGATAAGCAATAACGTCGAAGGCTCTGGAATTGCTGTCGGCGGAACGACCGGAGGAACTGTCGGTTTATATGTGCCAATCAACTTGCGGCTATCCTCCCGATCTGCGCCAACACTTGTTAAGCGAGCGCCAAACGTATCTGTCAGCGCAATCGCTTTTCCTGATAACGACTCAATGGTAAAACTGGTAGAACGAATATCATCTTTCCCGATGCCAGATGTTCCAATGGCTAATCCTAAATCAAACGTTGATTTCGTTCCTGACATTGTAATCGTACTGGCGCTTTTTTTCTTACCATTTTGCTCAACAACTTTGATTTCATCTACCGCATTATTTGAATACACAAATTGAGTGACATTATCTCCCGTCACTTTCAAATCGCCTGCCGAAAACAGCTCGGTAAAATTAAAAAATAACCCCTGAATATCTGCAATGCCGGAAGAAACTTTAGCGGTCACTTCTACTTTTGAGGCTGAGGTCGAAGTAATATTTAACGTGACTTCCGTGTCTCGTCCCTCAAAATCTTGTAATGTGACACTATATGCTCCGGCATATTGAGTCAGCGTGATGATTGCCGCAATTGCGATTACGCATATAGTCGTGATTTTTTTCATACGTCAAATCTCCCCTTTGGCGCGAAGGCCTCGTTCTGTTGGTGTCAGAGGCCAACAGAAGAAAGTAGCCGATAATTATTTATTTAAGGATGCACACGTCAAACATTTTTCGCCTGTGAGTACGTCCCTATAACGTAAGTCTGAATGGGCTACTTCCTCCAGGCAACCCGGCTGTCTTAAACGCAAGACCCGTGGCTTTCCGTCCCCATCTCACAATGGGTTTGGCTTTATCATAGATTCTTTATTATGCAAAATAAGTGCCAAAGAATCTTTTTGAGACGACATTGTTCACAACACGTTACATCTCATGACTTTATGAGGAGTTATGACGATGCATGATGTTGCGATACATAACAATATAATTGCTCTTAAACGAGATTTTGTCAAGATTCTCGACATCCATTTTCCTGATTTTCTCCGCGACGACTGATTGGTCGGGATACCTGGAATAATTGGATGTGTCGAAAAATTTTACACACCGTCATGATACTGTTTCGAATTGATGCTTTGTCACGTTTTTTCGAGCGGAACGCGGATCGAAAATGTCACCGTTCATCGCAATGTACACGCCCGACGGCAATAATTGCGCCGCCGCTATCGCAAAACCGATGTTAAAGAAGGCGTCGCTCACTCGCAGCCGCGCGGGTTGCATCGCGCCGGTCAGCACAATCGTTTTCCCCGGAATATCGCGCAGCGCAAGCGCGGTCTGAATCATCGTATCCGTGCCGTGCGTCACGAGAATTCGCTCGCAGGCGTCCTGCGCGACCCGCGTCCGAATCAACTGCCGGTCAGCGTCCGTCAGTTCAAGGCTATCCTTGCGTAGCAGGGATTCCACCTCAAAGGAAAATCGTACATTGGCTTCCGTCAATACCTCGGCGATTTGTGGTTCGCCCACTTGAAATTCGCTTTTAGCATCGAAATAGATTTTATCAATCGTGCCGCCGGTCGTAAAAATTTTAATTCTCATAAGCGATTCGTATCGTATGAAACGTTTTTATTGTTGCGGCATTCTCAATTTAGAATACTCTCGGAAGAAAGCCTTTAGAATTCAATAACTTGATATTATTGCCAGATTGGGTCAGCACAAACAATCCATGTTTGATGGCGTAAGCATCGGCTTCCTGTTCGATGCTCATTCCGGCGACCGCGCCCAGCACCTTCATGTGCTGATAACGGGGAAAGACCTCTTTAAAGATTGGAAGGCGTTCTTTGAGGAACGACTTGACATGCTCGACCTGAAGTCGTGTTTTGACAGAGACAACGACCACGGTATCCCCGTTCACCGCGACAATATCGTATTCGATGCGACGCAATGGTGACTGGACACGCAAAGCCGTTTCACTCACTGGAATGCCGGCCTGGTTCAATAAGCGAACTAACGCGGGCGCAACCATGTTTTCAGAAAATCGCCCTAACGCATCGGTCACATTGGCGACCTCTTTCCGAGTTTTGGCGAAATCTTTGCGCAATTCTTCTGTAATTTCTCGAAATCGCCGATCAGTATCTTTGAAGCGCTCTTCGAGGTCTTTGAATCTAAGTTCTGTGTCTTTGAATCGAATATCAGTTTCTTTGAAGCGCTCTTCGGTCTGTTTGAATCCCACGTAAACCAATTCTTCTAATTTTTCTAACGTTGTCATGCTGACCTCCTTTTTTATCGTTTTCAGGCGTATGATCTCAATATAAGGCGCTTCGCGAAAGTTGTCAAGTTGCGCAAAGATGTTCGCTTGCCATCATGCGGATCGAATCGCCTGAATCCCTTGCATATAGCATGATACCGTGCGGAGCAAGAAAAAAAGTCAAGTGGAAGTCGCGAAGCTCGGCAAACGTCTTGTGTGATTCGCGCTCTTCGCGAAAAAGATGCGCTCCCTGCATTTTTTTATTGACAGCAAATGCGGGATTTCTTTATGTTGCCACACATCAAAGCCGAAGTGGTGGAATTGGTAGACACACTATCTTGAGGGGGTAGCGGAGAGATCCGTGGGGGTTCGAGTCCCCCCTTCGGCATATTTCATCTTTTTTTCCCCTGCCATTTTTGCCTGTTCACTAATTTCGTCAATAAGGCCGCAATCATCGTCAAAAACGCGCCGATCACGAGAAACACAGGCCGCAATCCCATAAACGCAGCAAGCACTCCGCCTGTTAGCGAGCCGATAAACCAGCCGCATGACATGGCGCTGCCGCTTAAGCCGAACGCCGAGCCACTTTTAGCCTGCGGAACGCTGCGTGTCAGCATCACCTTCAGCAGCGGGTCGATGCCGCCGATAAACATCGCGGTACAGCCATACAGCAGCGCAAGCTCCCAGACCGCGTGAGCCAGACACATGCTGCCGGCAAACAACGCCGCCACAAAGGCGCAGACCGCGCCGATACGCCACTGCCCGCGATCTATCTGCATCCCCATGACAATGGACGCCACCACCGAGGCCACGCCCGCCAGCGAACTCACCATCCCTGTCTGCATGCCGATCTGGTCGGGGTTCGTCGAAATCTCCTGAATAAACAACGGAAGCACAGGCTGATGGATATTGCGGCAAACGCTATACAAGAAAATCATGCCGATCATCGGTGCAACGCCTCGAATCGCCAGCACCGCTTTCGTATCAGCCCAGAACGAAAGCGACGCTTGTTGTTGGGGAATGGTTCGTTCCTGAATGCAGAACACTGACAACAAAAATGACGCGCAGAGCAATCCCGCCGACATCAAAAAGGTCAGGCGAAAGCCGAACACATCGGCCAGCGTTCCGCCTGCCAGCGGCGCAATCGCCGCGCCTAAAAAGACGGCGGAATTCATGACGCTGACGACAAAGCCGGTGCGTTCTTTCGGGCTTTCCGCGACGGCGAGCGTCAAAAACGCCGTAATCGTGCCGGTGAAAATGCCCTGAATCAGCCGAAACAGCAAAAGCATGTCGGGACTCTGCGCCAATCCCATGCCGAGCAGCGCGATTGTGCCGCCGAAATTCGCCCGCAAGATCATCGGCTTGCGCCCGAAGCGATCAGCGAGATAGCCCCAGAACGGCGTCATAATCGTCATCGTCAGGCCGGCAACCGACGCAAACAGACCTGCCCAGATGCGTAATTGTTTCGGGTCAGTGACGCCGAGTTTTTGAAGATAGAGCGGGCCGAACGGAATCGCAAAGTTGAAGCCGGTGATTGAGATACACTGCGCGATCCATAAAAAGATCAGATTGCGCTGCCACTGCTCAATTTTCATATTAATTCGCGATAGATTCAAGGTATTCCCAGCGTTCGTAGGCGCTGACAAGTTCTTGTTCGATTTCCGCAAGCCGGGTGGTCGCGATTTTCACCGCTTCGATGTGGCGATAAAAATTGGAATCCGCCATCTTTAGAGACAATTCCGCCTGTTCTTTTTCCAGAGCGTCAATCAATCCAGGAAGTTTTCCCAACTCTTTATGCTCGCTGAACGAGAGTTTTCGTTTCTGTCTGGCCTTCTGCGTTTCGCGGTGCAGCTTTTTTTTCTCGGCATTGTCACCAGCAGGCTCAGGCGGCGCGTCGGGCTGGCGCTGCGCCAGCCAGTCGTCGTAGCCGCCGACAAATTCTTCGATCTTTCCGTCCTTGCCGAACACGAACGTGCTGGT
>CAZMEO010000040.1:14295-18483 GCA_964565315.1 uncultured Candidatus Moduliflexus sp.
GCCGAGTTTGATTGTTCCGGCTTGCGGCGCAAGATTGCCGATCAGCAGATTGATCAGCGTGGTTTTGCCGCAGCCGTTCGGCCCGATTACGCCGATTTTGTCGCCGCGCGCGACGATGGCGTTGAAGTTCCGAATCAGCGGCCTGTCGCCGTAATCATAGCAGACACCCTGCGCTTCGATGACGATTTTGCCCGATTTTTGCGCATCGGCAAGTTTGAGCGACGCGACGCCTTCGCGCTGCCGCCGCTGCTTGCGCTCTTCGCGCATCGCCAGCAATGCTTTGACGCGGCCTTCATTGCGCGTCCGCCGCGCCTTGATGCCGCGCCGAATCCAGACTTCTTCCTGCGCGAGTTTTTTATCGAAACGTTCCCATTCTTTTTCCTGATTATCGAGCAGCGCCTGCTTGCGTTCGAGGAAGGTGTCGTAATCGCACGACCAGTCGGCCAATTCGCCGCGATCTAATTCGATAATGCGCGTTGCCAGCCGCCGCAGAAACATGCGGTCATGCGTGACAAACAGAAGCGTGACGCCGAGGCGAATCAAAAATTCTTCCATCCACGCAACCGTCGAAATATCGAGATGGTTCGTCGGCTCATCCAGCAGCAACACGTCCGGCTCGGAGACAAGCGCCGCCGCTAACAGCACGCGCCGTTTCTGCCCGCCCGATAATTCGGCGTAGTTCCATTCGCTGTCGAGCGATAGCTGCGAGATGATTTTATTGATGACATCCAGCGCCGACCACGCCTGATGCGCATCCATTTCTTCGTGCAGCCGATTCAAAAACGCATGATCTGCTGCGCCGCGCCGTTCCTCGTCATGATATTTCAGAATCAGTTCGCCGCGTCTCCCTAAACCGCGTGCAATGATTTCGAACGCTGTTCCGGTGATGTCCTGCGGAATCGTTTGCGTAAAATATGAGACGCGCGTACTTTGATCTTTATGAAGTTCGCCGCTGTCCGGCACAATTTCCCCGGCCAGAATTTTTAACAGCGTGGATTTCCCTTCGCCGTTTCTGCCAAGCAGACAAATCCGCTGGTTTTTCTCGATGTGCAGCGACACGTTTTGCAGCAATTGATGCCCGCCAAAGGCGATGCTCGCGTTTTGAAGCGATAGTAAGGCCATAAATTCACCTGAAAAGAATCGTGATAACACAAACACTGTCAGACACGTTGAACGTGTCCGACAGTTCCTCCAATAGATTCGCAGCTTTTCAGACGCGGCTGCGCTGTCAATCTTTTTTCCATATAAACCTCACAGGTTTTGAAAACCTGTGAGGTTTGGGCGTTTCGCCAATTTTTCTTTTCTGCGAAAAAAGGTTGCCAAAATGCGTCGCATCTGTGAGGCGTTGTCATGGAGGGAGCACAAGGAGCGATGTTCTATGAGGATTCACTATTTGCAGCATGTCCCGTTTGAGGGATTAGGAAGCATTGAAATCTGGGCGAACAAACGAGGCGACACGATCACGGTGTCGCGCCTGTATCAGGGCGACGCGCTGCCCGCGCTCGACGCCTTCGACTTGTTAGTGATTATGGGCGGGCCGATGAGCGTGAACGATGACGGCGAATTTCCGTTTTTGGTGAAAGAAAAGCGATGTATTGCCGACGCGATTCAGGCCGAAAAGCGCGTCTTAGGCATCTGTCTCGGAGCGCAATTGATCGCGGTTGCGCTCGGCGCAAAGGTGTATCGCAACGCGCAGAAAGAGATCGGCTGGTTTCCCATCGAACTTACTGAAGCAGGCCGGAATTCGCGATTTTTGGCGCATATTCCGTCCGGTTCAGAGGTCTTTCACTGGCACGGCGAGACCTTCGATCTGCCGAATGGCGCTGAATGGTTAGCGCAGAGCGAAGCGTGCCGTCATCAGGCGTTTTCGTATCGAGATCATGTCATCGGCTTGCAGTTTCATTTCGAAACCACGCCGGAGAGCGCGAACCAGTTAATCGTCAATTGTGGCGATGAATTGGTTGCCGCGCCGTTTATTCAGTCGGCAGAACGCATGATGTCAAGGCCGGAGCGGTTTGCCGCAATTAACCGCCTGATGAGCGGAGTGTTAGAGGAATTAAGTAAATCGGCGTGACGCTCGCCCTCAAAGTTGTCAGACACCCTTGAGGTGTCTGACAACTTTGTTCATAACGGGCTATCTCAATACACGTGCCGCTATTTGGGAGCTTTCTTCATGCTTACGCTGATCTGGCCTTCCTGAATCTTCAGCGCCGTGATCTCGAATTCCGGCGGCGTCGCGTTTTCGGCAGTCGCTTCCGCCTGTTTTTCCGCCATGTTAATCGTCCCCAATTCTTTCATGATATATTCCGGCATTTTCTGCCCTTTGACCTCTAATGATTTGATAAACACAAATAATTTGCCATCTCGCGTAAACGCATTCAATGCGGCTGCGCCGTTCAGATAGCGCCCTTTGCCAAGCGAAAACGGCAGCATGTCGTCTAACGGCAGGCTGATTTTTCCTGAGACCTTATTGTCATGCAGTTCCACTTCGGCCTGCGCCTTATTGGGCATCATGCCCTCGCTGATCAACAAAAAAGCGTTTAATTCATCCTGCGTCAAGATCAAGGCGGCTGGTTCAGGCTGCTGCTGCTCCAGCAGCAGGGAAAATGCCTCGATTTTGCGGCGGGTCGCTTCGGCGGTATTGGCGGAATAATTTTGGGCGGAAAATGTCATCGGCGTGGAATCTGTAAATTTTTCAAGCGCGTATGTCGTCAATTTCCAGGCGGCAAACCCCACGACTCCTACAAAGAGGAAAAACAGGATCACTGTCGTCAGACAGCCATAAAACCAACATCCCAACCCTTTTTTCTGTTCATCGTTCGTCGGCATTGTATTGACTCCTTTCATAACGTATTATATCACAACATCAAATCTCCACGGTGGCGTCACTCCTTTCGAAGCTGCTTGTTCGAATAATCCGAATGCTCACGTCAACTTTTTTCTTGCCAAAATCAAAACTCGCGCCGCATTCGGTTTCGCAGCCTCGGCAGATTGGCCGAGTAATCATTGGCGTGAACACAAGAAAAATTGGAGCTATTTACGTACCGGCGAACAGGCTGTTCGCCGGTGCATGGACACGGCGCGATAGATGCGCAACGCAGGCACTCCGCGTTACGGCATGTATTGCGTTCTGCAATCACTGATGGCACAGAAGATACGATGGGTCTGCATGGCGATGCTCGGCCTCATGGCGAGTCTTGCATCTGTTGCTCTGGCAGAAGACGAGAAGGTGCTGAATGTCTATAACTGGGCGAATTATATTGATGAACAGACGATCCCGGAATTCGAAAAACAATTCGGCGTCAAAGTCAATTACGATGTCTATGATGGCAACGAAACGCTGCTTGCCAAGCTGATGGCAGGCGGATCGGGCTTTGATTTGATTTTCCCCAGCCAGTACATGATCGAAATCATGATCAAGCTGAATCTGCTCGCGGAAATCGACCAGAGCAAAATTCCAAACGCCGCGAATATCAATCCGAAATTCATGAAACAAGTGTTTGATCCAGAAAACACATATTCGCTGCCGTACACCTGGGGCGGCATCTGTCTCGCCTATCGCACCGACAAAGTGACCGATCCGGTTGACAGTTGGGGCATTTTGTTCGATGAAAAATATGCCGGACAGATCGTCATGCTGGACGATATGCGCGAAGTGATGGGGATGGCGCTGAAATATCAGGGGTTTTCATACAATTCCACTAATCCTGATGAATTGGCGAAAGCCAAAGAATTGCTGCTGAAACAGAAACCGCTGATTAAAGCATACAGCAGTGCGCAGCCGGAACAAAAGCTCCTCTCTGGCGATGCCTCGCTGCTGCATAATTTCACCGGAGACACGCTGCGCGTCCTGCGCGAAGACCCGGAACACATCAAAATCGTTATTCCGAAAGAAGGCGCGTCAATGTTCCTCGATAGTTTCGCGATTCCGGCCAACGCGCCGCATAAAGAGCTTGCGCATGAATTTATCAACTTCATGCTCGACGCGCAGCGCGATGCCCGGATCCACAATCAGATCAGCTATCCGACGACGAACGCCGCCGCCGAGCCGTATCTTGACGAAATCATCCGCAATTTCGCCAACAGCATTCCGCCGGAAACTGCCGCAAAAATGGAATATATTCAGGATTTAGGCAACGCCACGCGGGATTGGGATAAAATCTGGACGGAGATTAAAGCGCAGTAACT
>CAZMEO010000041.1:0-6974 GCA_964565315.1 uncultured Candidatus Moduliflexus sp.
GGATGTATTTTCCCGCAGTCCCGCAACCTTCAAGAATACTGGACGCTCATCAAAGAAGGCCGCGACGCCATTACCGATGTGCCGGAAACGCACTGGAAGCTTGCCGATTATTTCGACAACGACCCCAAAACCCGCGATAAAACCTACGGCGCAAAAGGCGGATTTATGCCGCCAGTCGAGTTCGATCCATTAGCGTTCGGCATTGTCCCGAACGCCCTGGAAGCAATTGACACATCGCAGCTTCTCAGCCTGTTGGTTGCGCAAGAAACGCTGCGGGATGCCGGATATTTGCGGCGCGAATTTGATCGCAGCCGCGCCAGCGTGATTCTCGGCGTGACCGGCACGCAGGAACTTGTCATTCCGCTCGGCGCGCGGCTTGGGCATCCGCTCTGGCGCAAAGCCCTGAAAGACGCCGGATTCGGCGATGACATCGCGCAAGATGTGGTGGAGCGGATTCAACAGCAGTATGTCGAATGGCAGGAAAACTCGTTCCCTGGCTTGCTCGGCAACGTCATCGCCGGACGCATTGCGAACCGCTTCGATTTCGGCGGCACGAACTGCACGGTAGATGCGGCCTGCGCCAGTTCGCTCAGCGCCGTGCATCTCTCCATGCTGGAATTGCAGCACGGCAAGGCTGATCTGGTGCTGACCGGCGGCGTGGATGCGTTCAATCACATTTTCATGTATATCTGTTTCAGCAAAACGCCCGCGCTTTCTCCCAGCGGTCACGCCCGCCCGTTCGACGAAAAATGCGACGGCACGACGCTCGGCGAAGGCGTCGGCATGGTCTTGTTGAAACGCCTTGCGGACGCGGAGCGCGACGGCGACAAGATTTACGCCGTGATTCGCGGTATCGGCTCATCCAGTGACGGCAAAGGCACGGCGATTTATGCGCCAACCGCCAAAGGGCAGGTGAATGCGTATCTCAATGCCTATCGCGACGCGCAAGTCACGCCGGAATCTATCGAACTGATCGAGGCGCATGGTACAGGCACGGCGGTCGGCGACGCGGCGGAAATCGTCGGGTTGAAAGAAATTTTTCAACCGTCGCAGACCAACGGTTCATGGTGTGCGTTGGGATCGGTCAAATCGCAGATCGGACATGCCAAATCAGCGGCGGGCGTGGCCGGCTTGATCAAAATCGCGCTCGCGCTGCATCACAAAACGCTGCCGCCGACGATCAAAGTCGAAAAACCGACGAAAGCCCTTGCGCCGGGGCAAACGCCGTTTTATGTCAATACGCAGAAACGCCCCTGGGCGGCGCCGAAAACCACAAACCCGCGCCGCGCCGGATTAAGCGCGTTCGGGTTCGGCGGTACGAACTTCCACTGCGTGCTGGAAGAATACGCGCCGCGCAAAACGCAGATTGACTGGACGGGCGAAACGCAGATGCTTGCCTTTTCCGCCGCGACAGTTGCGGACATTCAGGCCGCACTCGACCAAATTTCTCCTGATATGGCGTGGGATGCGCTGCGCCGCGCTGCCGCCAAATCGCGCAGCACATTCGACCCGAAACAGGCGCATCGCCTGATTATCGTGCTGGAAAAAGCGCAGAACGCGCTGCCGAAACTCCTGAAAAACGCCCGCGTCATGCTCGAAAAAAATCAGGGCAAAACCGCCTGGAACACGCCGGATGGCATTTTTTACGGCAGCGGCGCGGTGTCCGGCAAGCTTGGCGTGATTTTTCCCGGTCAGGGAGCGCAATATGTCGGCATGTTGCGCGATCTGTCGTGCCAGTTCCCCGAATTCCAAGGCGTGCTTGATGTGGCGAACCGCGTCTTTGCCTATGACGCAGGCGGAAAACGCCTGAGCGATTTGATGTATCCGCATCCGGCCTTCAGCGACGAGGAACGCGACGCGCAGGCCGTGCAACTGCAATCCACGCAAGTCGCGCAGCCCGCGATTGGTGCGGCGAGCCTCGGCGCGTTTGAGGCGCTGAAACGGTTCGGCGTTCAGCCCGATGAAGTCGCGGGGCATAGTTACGGCGAGCTTGTTGCGCTCTGCGCGGCGGGCGTGTTGGATGTTGACACGTTTTTTGCCATGTCGAAACTGCGCGGGCAGTTGATGGGGCAGAAAAGCGGCGACAAAGGCTCGATGCTGGCGGTCAATGGCGATTTGAAATTCGTACAGCAGCTTATTACGGATGAAGGAATTGACCTGGTCATCGCCAATAAAAACGCGCCGCAGCAGACCGTCTTATCGGGCGCGACGAAAGAAGTCGAACGGGCGGCGGCGCTGCTGAAGTCGAAAGATATCCGCTGCAAACAATTGAACGTGGCGGCGGCGTTCCACAGCGCGTTTGTCGCCGATGCCAGCGGCGCATTTTTCGACGCCTTGCAGAAGGTTGATATTTCGATGCCGACGATGCCGGTCTATGCCGACAGTACCGCGCAACTCTACCCAAACGACGCGGCGGAAATCCGCAAGCTGCTCGCCGGGCAATTGGCGAATCCGGTCGAATTTCTCGGCATTATCGAGCGGATGTATGAGCGCGGCGTGCGCACGTTTTTTGAAGTCGGCCCGTCGTCGCAGATGAACGGCCTGATCAAGGCGATTTTAGAAGGAAAAGCGGTTGACGTGATTTCGCTCGACGCCTCGAAAGGCCAGCGTTCCGGCGAAGCGGATGTCGCCCGCGCCCTCAGCCAGTTAGCCGCGTCCGGCTATGCGATTCGGTTGGCGGAATGGGACGGCGACGCGACAACAGACGAAGAACCTGCTCAGAAAGGCCGCAAAATGGCAGTCACGCTCTGCGGCGCAAACTATGTTGCGCCGAAAGCGCTGAAGCCGCCAGTTGCAAAGCCGCTTGTCATTTCGACCACGTCGCCAGCAACGCCGCCAAACGCGGCGACATCGCCCGTCAATCCGCCAGCAGCGCCGCCGAAAACGCCTGTCGCGCCGAAGCCGACGAGTTCTCATATTTCGCAACCAACAACTCAACGCCAGACTTCAACGCCGCCAAAGGCGTTCGAAGCCTCGCCAGCGCCATCAGTTATGAATGTGCAGCAGCCATCAAATTCAACGATGAATCGCGTCGCGTCCGGGCTTGACCTGAGCGAAGCATTACGCATGACGCAGGACAACTTGCGGGCATTGCAGCAATTCCAGCAGCAAACCGCCGAAGCGCACCGTCAATTTTTAGAAGGACAAGATGCCACGCGCCAGACCTTCGAGCGCCTGTTCAGCCAGCAACAGCAGCTTGTCTTCGGCCAGGTTCCTTTTCAAGGGGTGACGCAGATTCCCCTCCAGGGAGGGGCAAAGGGTGGGGTGGGAGCAGAAAGAACGTCTGCTGTCGAAATCGAGCCTCAAGCCGTCCCGATAAAGGATTTGCAGGCGTCACCGCATGTCGAAACCCACTCCCAACCCCTCCCTGACGGGGAATTTACGAAACCGACGATCACGCCGCCTGCACCAGTCACAGTTGACACGTCTCGCGTCGAAAATATCGTGTTGTCAGTGGTGGCGGAAAAGACCGGCTATCCGACGGATATGCTGGATTTAGACATGGGGCTTGACGCGGATTTGGGGATTGATTCCATCAAGCGCGTCGAAATTCTGTCGGCGTTGCAGGCAGCGCTGCCGGACGCGCCGGAAATCACGTCAGCGCAAATCGGCTCGCTGCGAACGCTGCGCCAGATCGTCGAAACGCTCGGCGCGTCAAATGCAACAGCCGCGCCGTCTAACGCCGCGCCTGCTGTTCAACAGGCGAGTGGCGCAAACGCGCAGCAGGTCGAATCCATCCTGTTGGAAGTCGTTTCGGAAAAAACCGGCTACCCGAAAGAGATGCTTGAACTCGATATGGGACTTGATGCTGATCTCGGGATTGACTCGATCAAGCGCGTCGAAATTTTTTCCGCGCTCCAAAGCAAGCTTCCCGGCTCGCCGGAAATTGGATCAGACCAGATTGGTCGGCTGCGCAGCCTGCGCCAGATTGTCGAGGCGCTCGGAACGCGCGGCGGATTTGTCCCTGCCAGTCCGAAACCGTCGAACGGCAACGGCGCTCACGGAAAAACATCTTCCGAGCCAGCGCAGAACGACGTGACCAATGTTTTGCTGCAAGTTGTTGCCGAAAAGACGGGCTATCCCGAAGACATGCTCGATTTGGATATGGGGCTTGACGCGGATCTCGGTATTGACTCGATCAAGCGCGTCGAAATTTTCTCCGCCTTGCAAAGCAAACTCCCGAATTCGCCGGAAATCGGCTCGGATCAAATCGGGCGCTTTCATAATCTGCGGCAGATTGTTGAACTGTTTACGCCGAAACTCTCCGCGCCGGTAAAAATTGCGATTGCCCAGCCTGCCGGAGCGCATATTGACGAAAAACAGGTGGAAACCGTGCTGCTGCAAGTGGTGGCGGAAAAGACCGGCTATCCTGAAGATATGCTCGATCTCGACATGGCGTTAGACGCCGATTTGGGCATTGATTCGATTAAGCGCGTCGAAATTTTTTCCGCGCTGCAACACCATCTGCCGAGCGCACCGGAAATCACGTCGGAACAGATTGGGCGGCTGCAAAGTCTGCGGCAGATCCTCGGCGCGTTGGCGCGGCCTGCGTATCCGGTACGCGCCAAGAGCGAGCCGACGCTAAGCGCGTCATCAGCGGACGCCGACGAAGAAGCGGAGGCAGACCCCGCGCCGGAAACGACGCTTGATCGATATATTGCAATTCCGATAAAAATTTCACAAGATATGAAACGGGAAGCGCTGTTATTGCCATCTGGCGCGACCGTCTGGATAACGGATGACAACACGCCACTGGCTGCCGCCATCGAACAGGGCTTGCGCCTGAAAGGGCTGCTCGTCGAACGCATGACGCTGAAAGAAGCGGCAGAAAAAACCATGCCCGATACATTGCGCGGCGCGGTGATTGTTGTGCCGCCGAGCGCTGATGCGGAGACGTTGAAGACCGCCTTTCAATTCACGCGAGCCGCAGCCGCTCACTTGAATAACGCGCCGTCGCTGCTGGTGGCAGTCTCGCAATTAGACGGCCAATTCGGCTTCGGAAACCTTGTTCCATCCGCCAATGTCCTTTCCGGCGGCTTGTCGGGATTGATAAAAACGGCAGCGCGGGAATGGCCGAACGCGCAGTGCAAAGCCCTTGATGTTTCACCGCAATTGGCCGATGAAGAGGCCGCGTCCGCGATCATAGACGAAATGTTTTTCCGCAGCCCGGTGGAAGTCGGAATCACGCAAGATGGCCGGTATGCATTGCAATTGGGGAATACCCCTGTCAAGGGTTTAACCCCTGACAGGGTTGTGAACTCCGATGATGTCATTCTTATCACGGGCGGCGCGCGCGGCGTCACCGCCGAATGCGCGGTGGCGTTAGCGAAAGCGTGGCAGCCGACGCTGCTTCTGATTGGCCGGACGCCGCTGCCGCAAGATGAACCGGCATGGCTTGCCAAATGCCAGGCTGCCGCGGAACTCAAGCAAGCCGTTTTAGCCCATGCCGAGCGCAAAATGACGCCGAAAGAGGTCAACGACGAATGTCAGCGCATTTTAACGAATCGAGAAATCCGCGACAATCTGCGGCGCATCGAACGTGCGGGATCGCGAGTGGCGTATCGCTCGCTTGACGTGCGCGATGCGGCGGCGGTTCAACGCTTTCTGGATGACACGCGGCAGGAGTTTGGCGCGATTACCGGCCTGATTCATGGCGCGGGCGTCCTGGCGGACAAAAAAATCGAAGACAAAACCGACGTGCAATTCGAGAGCGTCATCAGTACGAAAGTCGGTGGCGCGATCAATTTCTTGAACGCTTTGAGTGACGTTCCGTTAAAGCTTCTCGTCTTCTTTTCTTCAACAACGGCGCGATTCGGTCGAATCGGGCAGGTCGATTACGCGATGGCAAACGAGGTCTTGAACAAATTTGCGCAGCAGCAAGCGCGGCTGCGCCCGGATTGCCGCGTCATTGCGATGAACTGGGGACCATGGGCGGGCGGCATGGTGACGCCTGCGCTGGAACGCCTGTTCGAAAAAGAGCAGATTCGCGTCATTCCGCTGCGCGACGGCGCTACGGCGCTTCTTCGCGAAATCGCCGCGCCGGAGGCGGTCGAAGTCCTGATTCTCGGCAAAGGGAGCGTGCTGCCGGAGACGGAAATGCTTGAAAAAGCGGCGTCAATCGGCAAGTTGTCGGTCGGTTTCGAGCGCGTCGTCAGCCTTGCTGATCATCCGTTTCTCGCGTCGCATGTCATGAATGGCCGCGCTGTGCTGCCAACGGCCATGATCATCGAATGGTTAGGACACGCGGTCTTGCATAATCACCCAGGATTGCTGCTGCATGGTTTCGACAATCTGAAAATTCTTAAAGGCGTGATTCTGCGCAAAACGGAAACAATCCGCTTGCAGGCGATGGTGGGAGACGCCGTGAAAGAGGGCAAAGCCTACCGCGTTCCGGTGGAATTGCAGAGCCTCGACGCGAGCGGCAAGCTGACGCGGCATGCCTCAGCCGAATTCATTCTGGCAGGCAAATTGCCACGCGGCGAACGCGCGATTGATGAAAGCGGCCTGCGCCTCTTGCCTTATACTGGCGGCGATATTTACCAAAAATTCCTCTTTCATGGCGACGCATTACATGGAATTCAACACGTCGAAGGATGTTCTTCGGACGGCATTGCCGCCAACGCGCAGGCTGCGCCGACGCCGTCGGCCTGGATGAGTCATCCGCTGCGCCAGCACTGGCTGGCTGATCCGTTGATGTTAGACAGCGCGTTTCAACTCCTGATTGTCTGGAGTTTCGTCAATGATCGGAACGGCTCGCTGCCGTCGGTTATCGGGCAGTATCGGCAGTTCGTCCAGAAATTCCCACCAGACGGCGGACGGATTGCGGCGAGGATCATCAAGCATGAACAACATCGCGCCGTCGCAGACATCGAATTCTCTGACCGGAACGGCAGCCTGCTTGCTCGTATCGAGGGGTATGAATGCGCGATTGATGCCTCGCTGAACGCGGCCTTTCGACGAAATGCGTTAGAATA
>CAZMEO010000041.1:7074-9498 GCA_964565315.1 uncultured Candidatus Moduliflexus sp.
CTAAATCCTGCGTATCTTCCAGCAGGGCTTCCATATTGTCATCATCAATCGCCAGTCCTTCTTCTGCTTCAGCTTCTATCGGCGTTTCTTCAATATCCTCATCATCGAATTCCAATTCGACATCTTCTGGCTCTTCCTCGACAGGAGCAGGAATCTCAGGAATTTCTGGCATCTCTTCCATATCCAACTGCTCCTCGATTGTCGGTGTCGGAGAGATGGCTGGTTCAGCCGCAGCAGGAATCGGTTCGATCTCTTGTTCGGGGATGTCTTCGTGAACGATCTCAATCGGTTCATCGACAATGATCGTTTCTTCGGTAATAATCACGCCTGGCTCGGAAATGTCCATCGCCAACTGTTCGGAGGATTCTTCTGGCAGCGCATCGCCTAAATCAATCACCGTTTCTTCAATTTCGACAATTTCTTCTTCTGGCGGCGCTACTGCCGCAGCAACCGGCAATGGCTCCGGCGCGGAGGTGGTCATGATGACGTCCAAATCTTTTAACTGCGGGTCAGATTCTCTGCCGATCTGAATGGTCAACGAATCGGCGGAAGGCTGTTTAACAGGTTTTCCTGCCGGCGGAGTCGTTGGCGCAATTTCGGGAGATTCCATCTCATGAAGATGGGACAGCGCTTCGGTTCGTTTCTCCTGCTTGCTGGCAATATGCCGGATGCCGAAGTAACCGAGCAGCATCAATCCGATCATATTCAACGGCAGAGAAATCAGCAGCAGCATGCGTTGCAGCGACACCATCTGCTGCGACGAGACTTGTTTGTTCAATTCCTCCTGAAGCGTGGCAAATTCGACCTTTTGCGCGAGCAAGGCGTCTTCTTTCTGTTGAATCGTCTCGTTCAACGACGCGATTTGCGTCTGAATCTCTGTCAATTTCGCTTCATCCGTTTTCCGCAATTGCTCAAGGTCTGTTGCCGTTTTTCCCGCATCGTTCAACTGCGTTTCCACTTCATCTAACTCTTTCGACAGTTCCGCAATGCGGAGGTCTTTTTCTTCAAGCTGCGCCTTGTATCGATTGTTGAGCGTTTCCAACTCATTCAGCGTAGCCTGCTGAGTTTTGGACGGTTTCTCAGGCTGTTTTTCTGCCGGTTTCGGCACCGTGCGTGAGGTCGGTTTGGCAGGAGTTTTTTCGGCTTTCGGCGCGGCTGCCGGTTTCGGCGTGGCAGCAGGCTTCGGAGTCGGCGTTGGTTTGACGAGGCTTGGCGGGCGTGAGACGCCGGACTGATGCACCCAACCGGTCTGACCGTTTGGCGCGGTAATTTGATACCATTTCCCCGACACTTTCCCCGTGAACGTTATTGGCGTGTCGGCGCGTAACGTGCCGAGAATATTTTCATCATTGTCGGCAGGGTCGCTGCGTAATTCTAACTGATCCTGTGTCACCGTGATCTTCTCTTGCGCGTAAACAGGCGCAATCAGGAGAAGGGCGGCCATCATGACATATACACTGATGCGTCTGACTGAAAAACGTCGTGTCTTCATAACGTTCTGCTCTTGTCGTCGATGAAAAGCGCCTGAAGGACGTGGCGGTCACTTCAGGCAAGGTTAGATTGTATCGTAATTATCCAATTCTTTTTGTTTCGGAGCGTGTAATTCTAAAAAACCTGGAAATTCATAGACAATAGCGCCTGTGTCGGACACCTCCATATTCGCGTAGCCGCGCCGCACGATATTTTCAAGCACGTTATCCGCTTCTTCCAGCGATAGGCTGCTATTGGCGGCTAATTCCAACGGCGTCAGCCGCCCATGAAAATTCCGCGCTAACCGCAAAATTTTGGCTTCCAGGACTTTGCCTGTTTCAGGCTCTTCTTTCGCGGTTTGCGATAACGGCGGCGGAACGGCCTGCGTCGCCTGGCGGTGTTCAACCACGACACTCGGCTGTTCTGTTGCGCTGTGAATATTGACATGCACCGTCGCGCCCTGCCGAAGTTGTTCTTTCAGATTTTCTTTTTCCACCATATCGCCAAGACGAAACAGATCAATCAACTGACCGATGCCGAACAGACCGAATGTAAAAAAGTATAATAACCCTGTTCCGTACTTGCCTAAATAAAAACGATGGATGCCGCATCCCCCAAACAAACATGCACACCACAATAAATAGGCGATCCCTGATGATTTCATACGTGTAATCTCCCACCTAAATCTTTTATTCTGCCATGTTATTTGTACACGAACCCGTCTCACTTGTCAAGATAATCTTATAGAAAAGCCTGTCAACAAGAAAAAATCTTCTGAGGACTTGACAAATGAGATTGGCGCATTTTTGTGAACGTGAGAGCCGCCGCTGACACCTCACAGGTTTCTTAAACCTGTGAGGCGCTATCGTTACGTGTTGTTTAAAAAAATGAGAAACGCCGATGATTTCAATTGTTGTCATTAACTGGAACGGAAAAAAATTTTTGAGCGCGTGC
>CAZMEO010000041.1:9598-18473 GCA_964565315.1 uncultured Candidatus Moduliflexus sp.
GATGATTTCAATTGTTGTCATTAACTGGAACGGAAAAAAATTTTTGAGCGCGTGCCTGCAATCCCTTCGTATCCAGACGTATCAGGATGTGGAAACCATCGTCATTGATAACGCCTCGACCGACGGGTCGCGGGAATGGCTGCAAACAGAACACTCCGGGGAACGCCTGTTGTTGAATGCGCAGAATCTTGGCTACTGCGGCGGCGCAAATCAGGGGATTCGACACGCTCGCGGTGAATATGTCTTAATTATCAATCCCGATGTCATTCTGGAAGCCGATTTTCTTGCGCGGCTCATTGCATGCGCGGAGCAGCATCCTGAAGTCGGCATGTTTTCGGGTAAATTGCTTCGGTTCAATCGCCAGACGCTCGATTCGACCGGTCAATTCCTGCGGAAAAATTTCACGCCGTTCGAACGCGGCTATGACGAAGAAGACACGGGGCAATACGACTGCGCGGAATATGTCTTTTCCGCCTGCGGCGCGGTTGCGCTATACCGCCGCGCCATGTTGGATGACATTCAGTTTGACGGCGACTATTTCGACAGCGCCTATTTCGCGTTTTACGAAGATTTGGATATCGGCTGGCGGGCGCAGTTGTTCGGCTGGAAAGCCTACTATCTGCCGGAAGCGGTCGCGTATCATTTTCGCGGCGGCGGCTTTTCAACGCATTTGCAGGCGGACGGCTGGTTTGAGCGGATACCCTGGCTTCCGCGTGTCAGTTTTACGCAGAAGCCGCCGTTCGTCCAGCGGCACATTCTCAAAAATCGTTATCTCACGCTGCTGAAAAACGCTTCCTGGCGCGAACTGCTTGCGGGCTTGCCGCACATCCTTCGCTTAGAATGCCTGATCTGGGGCTACGTGCTGTTCGTGCGCCCTTCGCTCTTTCTGGCGCTGCGGGACGTCATCACGCTGCTGCCGCGCGTCTGGCGCAAGCGGAAGCATATCAAACAGCGGCAAATCATCTCTTCGAGCGAAATCATCGCCTTTTTTCGGCGCTGATAGCGTTCTGCAATGGCGCTCAATGCGCCATAAATCGTATGATCGTAAAACAACAACGTGAATCATTGAGCACAGAAGCCTCTCGCGATTATCAGGATAAAACCCTGCTGCTCATCGGCACGGGCGGCATTAAGCGGCGTCCGGTACTGGAAACGCTGCGCGGTTTCGGGCTGCGGCGGCTTCTTATTCTGCATGATGAGCCGAATTGGGCTGCGCCGTATGCGGATGCCTGGATCAGCGCGCCATCGGCTGGAAACGGAGACGCCGCGTTGACTGCGCTTCTGGCCTTTCTCGCCGCTCAGCCTGCGCTGCGCCCGGACGGCGTTTATACCTACGACGAATATGGCGTGGTCACGGCGGCGCGGCTCGCGGAAGCGTTGAATCTGCCCGGCGTGCCGTGTCAGGTTGCGCTGCGCACCCGCGATAAATACGCCATGCGCGACGTGTGCCGCGCCAATGGCCTTCCTGCGCCGGGCATTCTCCGCATCCGCGATACGCATGATCTTGAGCAGCGCATCGCTGCCGCCAGGCTGGCTTATCCGCTTGTCGTCAAGCCGGTGCGTGGAGCGGGAAGCCTGTACGTGCAGCGGGTCGAACACGCGCAGGAACTTCGCTCGATTGCTGCCCGTTTTCAGGCGGAAATCCGGGAGCATCATTTTGATGACGTCTGGGGCAATGACGGGCTGTTCGCGGAAGAATACATTGACGGGGCTGAGGTGGATATTGACCTGCTGCTGGTTGGCGGCAAGGCGCAATATGCGCGTGTCAGCGATAATTTTGCGCCGATAGAACCCTGGTTTATGGAGCGCGGCGGGCGGCTTCCGTCGTTGCTGCGCACCGCCGACCAGCAGGCGTTGATTGATCTGGCGACCGCAACGCTGCGGGCGCTTGGCGTTCAGCGCGGCGCTGTCCATTTCGAGGCGCGTCTCGGCGCGAATGGCGCCGTGCCGATTGAGGTCAACCTGCGGATCGGCGGGGCGGAAGTCTGCGCGTTTCATCGCGGCGCGTTCGGCGTCAATTTGTTGGAACAGACGGTGCGCATCGCGCTTGATTTGCCGCTGACGCTGAACCCGAGCATTCCGATTCGCGCCTATTGCGTCAGCACGAACTTTATTCCGGCACGATCAGGACGCATTCGCGGCATTCATGTCGCCCCGGACGTGTTTTCCTCGCCGTTTTGCGAGGAATTGGTGATTTTTCGCGAGGTGGGCGAGACGGTCAGCATTCCGCCCGACGGCTTTGATTATTGCGGCTGGATGGTGGCTTCCGGCGAACGTCCCGACGCGGCGGCGCAGCATCTTGCGCAGTTGATGGCGGGCGTGTCGTTCGACATTTGCGAATAGCGCTGGCATCATTCGGGGCAGAGAAATTCCGTCTGCCGAGAATGTTCTTGACTCGCCATATTTCCCTTGACTTGCAACGACTGTTTATGGTGTCATATTGTCATTCGAACGATGAACGGTCATAAACGCATCAATACCTTAACAAAGGAGGCTCGGCAATGAAAACCTATACAGTTCAGCGTGGAGATTCACTGCTTGCCATCGCGAAAAAATTCTACGGCGATAGCAATGTGTATAAATTGTTAGCCGAATATAATGGGCTTGAAAACGCGAATGCGCTTGAAGTCGGCCAAACGCTCGATATTCCGGAGCGGGCGGCTTTGGAAAATAGCACGAGAGCCTGGCATCATTACGGCGATGGCAAAATCTGGTGGCGATTGACCAAACAGGGCGTGGAAATCAAAGGCAAAGGGCTGATTAAAGAGGACAAATACACGAAACGGGCGGCGGACATCTGGCGTAAATATGAGCCGATGATTACGGCAGCCTCCGAAAAATACGGCGTGCCGATTCCGGCGATAATTGCGACGATTTCCACCGAATCCAGCAGCAATCCGAAAGCGTATCGTTATGAGCCGCTGTTTTATAAACGGTACATCAAAGATCAAGCGGAATGGAAAGACAGCCCCTATTACAAATATCCTCGCCGCATCGCCGCCTCCTATGGCTTAGTGCAAATCATGTACACGACCGCCTATACCGCCGGATTTCGCGGCAAGCCGGAAGACCTGTACGATCCGGCGGCGAATATCAATGCCGGGGCGGCGTATATGGCGAGCAAGTATCAGATCAAGCAGCATAGCTGGGATCCGCCGAAAATCGCCTGCGCGTATAACGCGGGCAGCGTTCGCGCTACGAAAGCGAATGACTGGGGGATGCATCACCATCCCGGCCATCTTGACCGCTGGATTCCGGCGTATAATGGGGCTGTCGAAGTGACCGGCGCGGCGGGCGTCATCCCTGAAACCTCCGAACCTGTCACAACAAAGCCGACCACGACGACACCGCCAGTCTCGAAACCCACACCGGAAAAACCGACGCCGCCTGTCTCGAAACCGACGTCGTCTGTCACGCCGACAAGCGTCACCGTGCGCCTGCTCTTTTCCTCTGCGCAAGGGCAAGCGTGGAAACCACTGATCGTGGACATGTTCAAACATGAAGGGAGGGAGGTCAGCGATCCGGCGTCCTTTAAAATCGCGGCAGTCAAACCTGCTCAAAATGGCTATGGTTTCGACATTCCCAATCTCGCCAAAGGCGTGTATGATCTGGTATTGACCGACGCGGCAAGCGGATCAGTCGTGACCGATTTTTCGGATGTGATGGTCGAAACGAATCCGACGGTTATTGATGTCAACAGCGCAGGCGCGGCAGGCCGCAAAATCGGATCGCCGGACGCGCCGCGCGCCACGTTGCGGCTGCGTTTCCCGAAAACCGGCCAGACCTGGACGCCGATCATCGTTGATCTGATTTCCGCACAATCTGACGACGAAATCGAGCCGCTGACGGTCACGAGCGATGCCGCGCCGCCAGAGCAGCAAGGCGCGTATCTGTTAGACATTCCGAACGTGCTGTTCGGCAGCTACGATGTGGATGTAACTGACGCCGATACGCTGCTGCTGTTGCGCGAGATGACCGAAGTTCAGGTGAATCAGCCGGTCGTGACGCTTGATGTTGGCGCAGGCGGAAGCGTTGCGCCTCAATCATCGCACGCCTCCTCGAACAGCCTGTGGGAACGCCTGCAAGCATGGTGGAACACGCTCTGGAAATAATCCGAAACAGACGAAACGACCTCACAGGTTTTTTAAATCGGTGAGGTCGTTTGAATTGATGAATCTGCATCTGCCGCCCTTAACACGCCGAACGCCCCGTTCATTTCCCCTGCTTGCCGTGCTTGCAGCGGGCTGCACGCTCTTATTGCTGTTGGCGGCGTACACCTCGCAAAATCTCTCTCGCTCCCGCCAGCGCCTCGAACAATCGCTGTTTCAAGAAGGAGTCGCGCTGATTCGCGCCATCGAAGCCGGCAATCGCACCGGCATGAGAATGCGCTGGGCGGTGAATCAATTGCAAACGTTGGTAGAAGAAATCGGCCAGGTGCCGAAAGTGATTTCGATCAGCGTGATTGCCACGAACGGAACGATTCTCGCCGATACCGACAGCCGCCGCGTGGGGCAGCCCGCCGGGATTGAAACGCTTGAACTCCCGACAAGCGAGGCGATTCGCGCGAAAACAGTGCGCGAGCAGGAGCGGCATGTCTTTGAGATTGTCGCGCAAAGCACGTCGCCGCAAGGCACTCAGAACCTCTTTCCAGGGCATGGGCATGGTCAGGGGCAGATGCGCATGATGACGGAGGAAGCCGCCGCGCTTGCGCAAATCGCGTTTATCCGCGTCGTCATGGATATGTCGGAGTTGGATCATACGCGGCGAGACGATTTGAAAGACGCCGCCGTCATACTGCTGCTGCTCGTCGTGGTCGGCTCTGCCGCCTTATATGCCATCGTCTCCACGCAGAATTCCGTCACTGTCCATCAAACCTTGCGCACGATGCAGACATATACGCAGCATGTGGTGGACAGCATGGCAAACGGCCTGATTTCATTAGACGCGCAAGGCGGCATCGTGACGGTCAATCGGCAAGCCTGCCGGATGTTCGGCCTGAGCAGCGGAGAAGAGGCGCAGGGCAAGCCGCTTTCCGACATCATGACGCTGCATGATGTCGATCTGCTCAAGACATTGGCGCAAGGAGAACGCCTCCTTGAAAAAGAGCTTTCGGCCACGACTGCCGCAGGCCAGACGCTCCCGCTCAGCATTTCAGCCTCCGCGCTGCGCGGCGACGCTGGCGAACATCTCGGCGCGGTGCTGTTGCTGCGGGATTTGAGCGATGTTAAGGCGTTGCAGGAACAGGTGCAGCGGACGGAACGGCTGGCGTCAGTCGGACGATTGGCGGCGGGCGTCGCGCACGAGATTCGGAATCCGCTCGGCTCGCTCAAAGGATTTCTTCAGTATTTTCAGCGCAAACTGCCGTTAAACGACCAGGATAAAGCCTATTTGAGCGTGATGATGAATGAGGTTGATCGGCTGAACACCGTCGTTTCCAACCTGTTGGAATTTGCCCGCCCCAAAGAGCCGGTCTTCGAAGACGCTCAGATCGCCGACATGCTCGACCATGTGTTGACGCTGCTGCACCGCGATTGCGAGGCGAAGCGCCTGCGGCTGTTCCGCGAATGGCCGGACGCGCTGCCGCTGATTCGGCTGGATCATGATCAGATAACGCAAGTGCTGTTGAACATCCTGCTCAACGCGATTCAGGCAACCGAACCCGGCGGCGAAATCCATGTCAGCGCTGCGATTTTGAATGAGATCAACATGCTGGAAATTGCCGTGCGAGACACCGGAGCGGGGATTGCCGCCGATGATCTGCCCCACATTTTTGATCCGTTTTTCAGCACGAAAAAGCAAGGAAATGGGTTAGGATTAGCGATTGCCCATACGATTATCGAGCAGCATCGCGGCGAGATGCTTGTTGATAGCGAACGCGGGCGCGGCAGCACCTTCCGAATCCGCCTGCCATTATAGATGCGAGCCTTGATTGTTTAGCAGACCTCACAGGTTTGTAAAACCTGTGAGGTCTGCGAGTGACGCAAGATGAATGTTCAATGCTCGCACCTGTATAGTACACTGTTTCATGAGTTTTTAGCGGTCATTTGGACCGCCGACGTCCTCGTCGGCGTCTCTTCAACGTGCCGACGAGGACGTCGGCGGTACGGCGCACCTGTAAAAATTAATGATTCGATATAATAGCATCGCACTGTCCGAAACGCCAGATTTTTCTTTTGCTCTTTCTTGACAACAAGCTCCTTCTGTGGCATCTTATAGATAAAAAAATAATATTGTGTACACCTCATCGGTTTTTAAAACGTATGGGGTCTATTATAGGGAGGTTTCATGCGATTGTCAATCAGGCACAAACTTCTGATGACGTACTTGCTCCTTGTTGCCTTAGCCATTGTCGGCATTTCCGTTCCGCATTACCTGATCACCCGGCGGGATAAACAACGGGAATCCCGCCAGCGCATCCAGATTGCGTTCGATATGCTGCGCCACGATTTTACGAAACGGGTGGCATTGTACACCACGCGTTTTGATGAATTTTTACAAGATAACACGACCTTATTAAGCGCCGTATATAGCTATAGCCGCGATTCGAGCGAGGTGGGCATGATCAATTTTTTGTTCGATCATTTTGAGACGGTGGCGGAAGGATTAAAACGATTCGGGCGAGGGACGAATTCGGATCGGATTCGTCTGTATGGCGTGAATAAGCAGCTTTTAGTGGTCTATCAACGCGCTGCCGGGCGCGAGACATTCGGCAGCCTGTTTGCTTCGTATCGTGAAGGACTGAAATATCTCAATATGGATGATGCCAGCGTGAGGGCAGAAATCACGTTTCGCAAAAACAATTTGATATTAAACATCCCCAATAAACTGTTCCCGGAAACGCCCGCGCCAGATGGGCTTCCGTTGTATTTTGCCGATGACATCCCCGATGTGCCGACCGTGACGCTGTTTCAAGAACAGCAGATTGTCGGTTTTCGGATCAGTGTCCCGATTATTCGGCGCAATCAGAAAATCGCCGTGTTGATCGGAGAAACCTTTTACACGCAGGCCATGATTCAGGAATTTGCCGAGTTAAGCCATACCGAAATCAATCTGTTTGCCGGCCAGACATTCAGCATCGGCACGCTCCCGGCGCAGCGCGAATTGCCGCCAGCGCCTGACAAATCGTTCGATTGCGCGACGCCGAACCTGGCGCAGAACGCGCTGGTCATCCAGTCGCTCGCATTCGACAATCTCCCGTATTATCAAGCGCAATGCGCCCTGAAAAACGCGGCTGGACAGACAATCGGCGCGTTGACTGTCAGCCTCTCGAAAGCGGTCGAATTTCAAGAAATCGGCAAGCTCTTGACGACGGTCGTTACGATTGGATTAACCGTCATGGCTGCGGCGCTGCTGTTGTCTATTTTAGCGACGCGCTCAACCATTCAATCTATTGGCAACTTAGTAGATGTTATCGGCGTTGTCACCAGCGGCGACCTCCGGCAGGCGGTTGTCGTGAAGACGCATGACGAAATCGGCATGGTCGGGTTGAAATTCAATCAGATGATCGATGAATTGCGCGTGGTGACGACGCAAGTGCATCGCGCTGCCTCTTCTGTTGCCAGCATCGGGGATGCGATTCTTCAACAGATGGATGCGTTAATGACGCATACCGAACAGCAAGCGACAGCGGTAGAGAATACCTCGTCATCGCTTGAAACCATCAATCAGTTCATTGATTCGGTCGCGCACAACACGGAAGAATTGATGTCAGCCTCCGCCGAAATATTAGCCTCGATTCAGGAATCACGCGCCAGCATCAGTGAAGTCACGACCAGTACGGTCATGTTAGCTGACGAACTGCATCACATCTCGTCGGCGGTAGAACAGGTCAACTATTCCGGCAAAGATATTTCGACCCAAACCGAGGAACTTGCGCAAATCGCCCAGGAAACTGAGGTCGAAATCCATCATATCGACCGCTCCTTTCAAGAAGTTTCCGGCAATGCGGAACAGACCAAAGCGCTGGCAAAAGAGACGATGGACGCCGCGCTGAATGGACAAACATCGGTTGAAACGTCGATGCAGGGGATGCAGGAGTTGAAAACAGTGGTTGCGCATACCGCGACGATTATCAACGAAGTGAATTCCTGGGGCGAGCAGGTGAGTTCAATCCTCGATATTGTTGATGAAATCGCCGAGCAAACCACGCTGCTTTCGTTGAATGCGTCCATCATTTCGGCGCAGGCGGGCGTTCATGGACGCGGATTCGCGGTCGTCGCCGATGAAATTAAAAATTTAGCGACGCGCACGAAACATTCTACGAAAGAAATCGCCTTGCTCGTCCATAAATTACAGCAGAAAACCGGCGAAGGCGTGAAACATACTGAGGAAGGGATCAGAAAAGCCGAGCAAGGGATGCAGCTATCCAGCGCCGTGAAACATGCGTTAGCCGTGATTCTGGACAGCGCGACCCGCACGTCGAATCATGCCGACAGCACCGCGCACGTCATTCGGCAGACGACGGCCAGCAGCCGCAAAATCGGCGCGTCAATGGGGCGGGTTATTGAGAAAGTCGCGCATATCAACACCGCCGTGAATGCGCAAATTTATGATATTGAACAGGTGATGGCCGCCGTCGAAAACATTGGCGGCATGTCCGAACAGGTCAGCCGCGCAAGCACTGAACAGCGGAAAGCCGCCGAACAGATTGCGGACAATATGACGAATGTCACCGAAAATTTCGAAACCATCTCCGACCGCATTCAGACGTTACACAACCATTCCGAACAAATTGTCGAAGCCATGCGCATGATTGAGCGCATCACGGCGCTTATTCTGCAAACAGCCTCAGATATGTCGGAAGCCACCGTCAAAAACCTGGTGGACCAGTCTCAAGATCTCCAGCAAGCCGTGAAAATGTTTAAAATTTCATAAG
>CAZMEO010000042.1:0-18225 GCA_964565315.1 uncultured Candidatus Moduliflexus sp.
GCCATCAGAATCAGAAAGATTCCGAGATTGATTAACGCATCCATAACGCCTCCCCGGTTGGAGTTATTCGACTTTTACCGCCGTGCCATAAACATACAGTTCCGCCGCGCCCTGCGCGACCGATGACGTGGAGTAACGCACGTTCACGACGGCATTCGCGCCAAATTTTTTTGCCTGTTCTACCATCCGCGCCGTCGCCTCTTCGCGGGACTCTTGCAGCAATTCCGTATAGCCTTTCAATTCGCCACCAACGATATTTTTCAAGCCTGCCAGAATATCTTTTCCAATATGCTTTGCGCGTACCGTACTGCCGGACACTAAGCCGAAATGCTCGATAATTCGTTTTCCTGGAACTGTTTCAAGATTTGTAAGGATCATGCGTTGTTCCTCCGTCATTGATGAGTGTTGATGTTGCGCAGTCACGATATTCTATTCATCATGACATACGCGACGCTTTCAAGGCAAGAAATATTTTTTCCTGCAAATAAATCTCAATATTTAGAGGTTATAACCGCGCACAAAATAAGGAGTTGTGAAAAGAAGGGGGGACACGAATACATACATGGCATGCCCCTCTGTCAGCATGTAAAATCCCAGCAGGGGCATCATTATAGATGCGAACGTAAAAAAATTAACCTCCCCCAGCCCTCACAGGTTGAAAATACCTGTGAGGGCTTATCGGCAAAAATGCTGCTGTTCGTCCTGAGCCTGGCGCTCTCGCTGAAGGATCAGCCGCACGATCCTTGTTGGGCAAAGCGGACGACAAAATCATCGCCCCAGAACGATTTTTTACAATCAATCATCAAATTGCCATAGAGCGAAATAAAACGTTTCAAATTCTGCGGAATCGTAAAACGGAAACCTTCGACTTCGATAATCTCATCAGCCTGCGTTGATTGGGACTGTACCAGCCCCATTCGCGGGCCGCCTCACCCAAACCCCATAAACACGACATCCCAAATAGGCGAATGGTGTTCCGGCAGGCTTTGAGCCACTTCCTCTAATTTTTGACGCGCTCGCTGTGTTAATGCAATCATCATATCCTCCATCTGTATTGTGAAAAAATGCAAAATCGTAAAGGACAACTCTTGTTTGGCATTCTGTTGCTCAAGAGTCAAATTACAATATAAGAATATTCTTATATTATGTCAAGTAAAATCATTCGAAAATTTTCCCTCGCGCCAGGACTGATTACGCGGGCATAAATGTCTCTTGCTCTTCTTCATACGAAGTGACGACTAATTGATTTTCTTGCTGATGCTGCCCTAAAAAGTAACGAATCCGCTCGCGCGATGAGTCAATATACGCCTGCAATTCGGAGGCGCTGATCGCCTGCTGCGGAGTCAATGGCTCGACCACATTATCAAGTTCCTGCACTTTCAGCGCAAAACAGTCAATCACCTGCTGCGAGAAGGACGGATGGAGCGTGATGCGCTCTTGCACGGCGGTGTCCGGGCTGTCGTCCTCGCTGTCGGCCATTTTCCCCTGAACGATTTGCAGCGTTTTTTCGAGCTTCAAAATCACCGGGTCTTTGTATTCATCCAAATCGAACATCTCTTCCAGATAAACCGACGACGGGCGCAGCGAATCGTATTTATAGCGTATCAAATCCCGGCAGACCGTGAGGATTCGCTCCGAAGCCAGCCGCGCAAGCTGATGCGGCGTATGCGCGGAAATATACATGCAGAACCGCGAGATGCGCAATGCAAACAGGCGGCGGGCAGTATAAACCTGATATTGCCGCAGCAGGTTCGCCATCGTCAGGCTTTGCGCCGCTTGCAAATGTTCCAGCAGCATGATCGCCGCTTCGTATCCCTTGCTCTGCAAGGTCTCCAAATATTCCGAATTGGTGGGATAGGTTTCCAAGATCCTCAGCACATCAGTGATTCTGGCGAGAAATTGGCGGCGCTGCTCGGTTGAATACGTTTGCTCAAAGGTGTCGGCAGGCGCTTGCCGTATCTCTTGACAGAGGCGGCAGGTCTCCACGAATGTCAATTTGACGTTCAACGCGCTGGAGAGATTTTTCAAGACCTCATTCGCCAACATCAGCAGGTCGGACTGGCTCACATGGAGCGGGTTCGAAATCAGGCTCAACAACACGCGATTATGCTTGATATAGCCGCTTTTATAGCGGGCAGCGATTTCTTCCGGCGGCAGATAGCCGGAGCGAACCCGATCCTTCGAAACATGCGCAAATCGTTGCAGAACGCGCAGCAGATATTGTTCCGGGTTATTGCGCGTGTGATACAAAATATCATCAAGCGAGAGCGCACGTTTTTTGGAGACATCGGAGTTGATCGTCTGCGTGCTGATCGCCTCTAACACGATAATCAACGTATTTCGCAGCCCATGCAGCTGCTCGCTGTATTTATCTTGAAAATCGGCGGATTCTAAGAGTTCGATGGCATTATTCAGATGGCGCTGCTGCTCTTCTAACACGAACAATTCTTCATGAAGCAGGTGTTCGAAGTTCATGGCGTTGACGCGCTTATACACGTCAATGGCGGCGTTCATGACATGGCGGCTTTGAATTTTGTACGCGTCGTTGACCTTGCTCAGGGCGCGGCGATAGAGTTCAAGGTCAATCTCGATGCTGTCTTTAAGTTCCTCGAACACATCGCGATAAATCTGGTGGGTTTGGGAAAATGAGCGTTTTTCGAACAGCGCCACCACGTCTTCCAGCAATTTGCGGATGCCGCGCAATTCTTCGAGCGAATATCCGGCAAAGGCGAGGTCTTCGTGATCCAGCGCCAAAAATTTGCGGGAATACAAATCCGCCTTGCTGAGGCGCGACGCGATGATTTTGGGAATGACCGCCAGCAGATCGTTGCTTTTGGCAATCGAATCGGTCATCGACAGGTCGAAATCGTCCTGAAGAGTCAGTTCGATGGCAATATTGAGCAGGTCTTCGCTCAGATTCATCAGTTCATCCGAGGAAAATGCCTCGATCAGCTGCTCGATATTGTCATCTGCAAGCGGTATCATCTATTTTTTACCACGAAACACACGAAATACACGAAAACGATCATTCTGTCATGGTTCGACTCCGTTCACCATAACTGGTCGATCTGGGCGAAGTCGTTTGCTCTATTTTCGTGTATTTCGTGTGTTTTGTGGTAAGTATTTAGCCCACGCTAATCAAATCCAGGCTCTTTTTCCAGCGTTGTTCTAAGGCATGTTTCAGGCGGCGATGCTGCGGCTGCTCCAGCGTCGGATCGCGCTGAATCAGGGCGAACGCTTCTTCCCGCGCCTGTTCCAACAGCTTGACATCTCGCACGAGGTTCGCGACGTTCAAATCCGGCAAGCCGGATTGTTTCGTGCCGAAAAATTCGCCGGGGCCGCGAATCTCCAAATCGCGCTCCGCAATGACGAAGCCGTCGGTCGTTTCCACCATCGCGTCAAGCCGTTTGCGGGCATCTTCGCTCATCGGAAACGAGGTCATCAGCAGGCAATACGATTGTTCCGCGCCGCGCCCGACGCGCCCGCGCAACTGGTGAAGCTGCGACAGGCCGAAACGCTCGGCGTGTTCAATCAGCATGACCGTCGCGTTCGGCACGTCAATCCCGACTTCCAGCACCGTCGTTGACACGAGAATATGCAGTTCATGCGCTTTGAACGCCTGCATCTGCCGGTCTTTTTCTTCCCCTTTCATCCGGCCATGCACTAAACCGATCCGGTATTGCGGGAAAATATCTTTCGCCAGATGCTCTGACATTTCGGTGGCGGCCTTCAAATCGAGGTTTTCCGACTCTTCGACCAGCGGATACACGATATAAACCTGCCGCCCACGCTCGATTTCCCGCTCGATCAGGCGGTACGCCTTTTCGCGGTCTTTTTCATAGAAGCGGCGCGTCATGACCGGCGTGCGCCCCGGCGGGAGTTCGTCGAGAATCGACACGTCGAGATCGCCGTACATCGTCAGCGACAACGTGCGCGGAATCGGCGTCGCGGTCATGATCAGCACGTCCGGGTTGTAGCCTTTCGCCTTCAGCGTCGCCCGCTGCATGACGCCGAATTTGTGCTGCTCGTCAATTACGATCAGCCCTAACTGGTGGAACGTGACATCATGCTGCAACAGCGCGTGCGTGCCGACCACCATGTCAATTTCGCCGCGCTCGATCTTCAACAGCGTCTCTTCGCGCTCGCGCTTTTTCATGCCGCCGGTCAACAGCGCGACCGAGATTTCGCGCGGTGCGATGCCGCTGTATAAATCCGGCTGCTCCGACGCTTTCGGCAGCACGTTGTTCGGCAGATCGCCCTGCTGAATCTGCTGATTCAGTTGACGGACGTAAGCCGCGATTTTGCGAAAATGCTGCTCCGCTAAAATTTCGGTCGGCACCATAATTGCGCCCTGAAAGCCCGCTTCGATAGCCGAAAGCAGCGCGACAAGCGCGACAAGCGTTTTGCCGGAACCGACATCACCTTGCAGCAGGCGATTCATCACCCGCGTCGAACGCATGTTCTCCTGAATTTCTTGAATCACGCGGTTTTGCGCAGAAGTCAAGGAAAAACCTAATGATGCGCGTAAATAGCACTCTAAATTTCCGCTGAATTCAAAGGCGATGCCTGGCTCTTCGGCGCTAACGTGATGCTGGCGCAAGCCCATGCCGAGTTCCAGCAGGAAAAATTCATCGAAAATCAGGCGGTGATGCGCCGGAGATTTTTCCTGGTTCAGCAAGTCGATATTTTCAGACTGTTCCGGGAAATGAATCTGGCGCAGCGCGTGATGAAGCGGGAGAAATTGAAATGTACGGCGCAGCGCGTCCGGCAAGGTTTCTTCGACCGATGCGGCGTAGCGATCCACCACCTGTTTCATGATTTTCCGCATCTCTTTTTGATACAACCCATCAGTCAGCGGATAAACCGGCACAATCCGCCCGGTGTGGAGCAGTTCGGCGTCGTCCCCTTCGTCCACGCTGATGATTTCATATTCGGGCTGAATCATTTCCAGCCCGCCGTAGCGCTTCATCGTGATTTTGCCGCTCAACACGACGCGAATGCCGGGCGTGAAGACTTTTTTCAAAAAGCCCTGATTGAACCATTTCGCCGTAAACACGCCAGTATCGTCGCCGATCATCAGTTCGAAGATTTTGGCGTGTTGTTTCGGCGACACGGAGACGCCGCTCGCACGCACGACGCCATAGACTGTCGTCGGCCTGTCGCTCGGTCGCAGACGGACGATTTTTTCGATATGACGGCGGTCTTCATAGCGTCGCGGAAAAAAGAAAAGCGCGTCTTCGATGGTTTTCACGCCTAAGCGCTCCAATAATTTCGCGCGTTTCGGCCCGATCCCTTTGATATATTGAAGCGGCGCTCCGAGTTGCTGCCGCTCTTCCGGCGCAGCGTCGCTGCTCTCCGGGTGTTCGTCGGCATCATCAGCGGCAACAGATGTTTCTCGTTCCACGCTCGGCGTGGAATGAACGCTGTCAGCCGCTCTGCGGCGTCCTGGACGCGGAGCGTCCGATTCGTCGCGTTCCACGCTGAGCGTGGAACGAGAATCGTCATGCTCTTCCACTGCGCTCATGGCATGTTCGGGCGGCTGTTCAAGCTGATTGAGCAGGGCAAAGGCTCGCTGGATGGTGTTGATTTTCTGCGGCGTCGGTTTGGCGTCATAGCCATAAAACGCAGCGCAAAATTCCAGTAAAATGGCTTCTTGATGTGGTGAAAACGCACAGACGGCTAATGAATCTTTCCATTGCGAAATCGTGCGTTCAAGGTCGCGAAGCCGCTCGATATTGGCGAAATCATGCTTGGCGCAGTATTCAAGCGGTCGTCGGATATTTCGGATGGCTTCGGATAACACAAAAAAAGAGAAGGAGCAACCGCGTGGTGCGTCAGCTACCAACCCTGACGAACACGGGCTGCTCCTTTGACTGACCTGATCAGATGTCTTGCGGGCATCCGTCCGGGTTAGCGAGCGTTCGACACCCACACGCCCTCAGGGGTGAAATACCCCCCACCAGCGTTTTGATAGGTTTGATACGGCACGCCCCACAGACCTCCGTTCGGAGATGACCAGATATACACATCAGGCCGAGCGCTCGACGCGGTGGTCTGCCAGAAGCCCTTCACCCACTGATAGCGGGTCGTCGGATATCCTGGAATCCACACCGGACGATATTCCCAGCGGCCAGGCACCATCACGCGTACTTGCACCCAATGTCCGGCGATCCAACGCGTGCAATATTCCGTCACAGGCTGATTGCATGTCTGCGTCGGATATGGCGAACATGGCCGCGTCTGAGGATACATCGGCTGTACCTGAGGACAGGGCTGCATCTGCGGGTACGTCGGCTGTACCTGAGGCCATGGCTGCACCTGAGGATATGGCTGTACCTGCGGATACGTCGGCTGTACCTGTGGCTGAGGCTGCACGGCTTCCGGTTGAACGGCCATCATGTTCGCATAGCCGTAATCTGCCGGTTCAGCGGCCACTGCCGCGCCTGCCATCAACATCAGCCCCATCATCATCAGACTGACATATTTGCATAATTTCATAACAAGCGACACCTCCTTTCATTGTAGATTCTTGCCAATATCTGCGCGACATGCTGCCGCGCTACGACACGTCTTGACGGTACGTGTGTTGATACGCAACATACCATCTTGCCTGATCTGCGAGGCGTTGAACGTCCGCTTCGGACAGTTCTCGCCGCACTTTTCCAGGCACGCCCAGCACTAACGACCTCGGCGGCACGAGCATGCCTTCCGTGACCACCGCGCCCGCGCCGATGATGCATCCCGTTCCGATTTCCGCGCCATCCAGCACAATCGCGCCAATCCCGATCAGGCAGCAGTCATGCACCACGCATCCATGCAGCACGGCGCGATGTCCGATGGTGACATCGTCGCCGATAGTGACAGGACAGGCGGAACTGACATGAATGATTGCCCCGTCCTGCACATTCGTCCGCGCCCCGATGCGGATGCTCCCCACATCGCCACGCAAAACGGCCTGAAACCAGACGCTCGACTCTTCGCCAATCGCGACCGCTCCAATCACCTGCGCGCTCTCTTCGATGAACGCTGTCGGGTGAATCTCCGGCCAAATTCCGTTATATTGCTTCAGCATAACATCAGGTGTCAGAAATGTTGAACGTATCTGACCCTTCATTCTCCCTCAACTCTGCGAATGTTTTTACGTTAGCCGCATTCTCAAAAAAACTCAAGAAAAAAATGCGGCTTTTTACGGAAGCCCTCATTTCATGCGTTCCACCGGGCGGCGCGTTGTCAATTTCGTCAATTCGTCTTGAAACAATGCTTCTCTTCGGTAATATTCCGAAAGAGGCGGTCAGGCAAGCGAAACCGAAGCGGTTTTCTTCTTCAATTTGAACTTGCCGATCTCATCGTAAAGGCTTCTGGTGGCGTCGTTGAGCTGATCAATTGCTGAAAACGACTCTTGCAGGGAATCTCTGGTTTGCTGCATCTCTTCGGTCAGGTGCATCATAGCCGTATCAATTTGCTGCGCGTTCTGAGACTGGTTCGTCATCGCCTGATTGACCTGTTCGAAATTGGGGGAGAGGGCTTGCACCTGTTCGATGATATTCGTCAATTTGGCGCTGATATGCTCGACATCTTCGGCGCTATGACGCACCTGCACGATGAAGGTTTCCATTTCCTTGACGCCGGACAAGACGGCAGACTGCATTTCATTGATCATCTGGTCAATATCGAGCGTGGCAACCGCCGTTTGATCCGCTAAGCGTCGGATTTCGCTGGCGACCACCGTGAATCCGCGTCCGTATTCTCCGGCTTTCTCCGCTTCGATTGCCGCATTCAGCGAGAGGAGATTGGTTTGATCCGCGACTTTTGTAATGGTGGTGACGACGGAGGTGATATTCGCGGCTTTTTCATTAATCGCTTCGAGGCGGTTGGAGATGGATTGCGAGGCGGTCTCCATGCGCTGCATCGCGTCTTCCATGCGCTGCAAACTCTGCTGGCCGCCGCTGGCAAAGGTCGCGGTTTCCTGCGACATCAAGACGACGCGATGCATGGTGCTCACAAGGTCGCTGGTGACATTGGCGATCTGTTTGACCGACAACATGACATCCTGCGTGGCTTTGGCCTGTTGGCTGACAATTGCTTCATGCTCTTTCGAGGACGCGGCTAATTCTGTCGTTGAGGAGGAGACTTTGACGCCGGACTGCTGCATCTGGCTGATTAACCCATGCAAATTGTCCACCATGACGCGCACTGCCGCGAGCAGTTGCCCGATTTCATCCGACGATGCGTCGGCGGTTACGGTCATCGTCAGGTCGCCTTCGGCCACTTTTCGAGTCACGGTCACGACATTCGCCAGGCGTCGCGCAATGCCTCTGGAAATCACCAAAACCGACAGCGTCGCAATCAACACGGCGCTGAAACTGCTGAACAGATACCAGAAACGCCGTTGCTGATAGACGTTGATGCGCCGTTCAAGCAACCGATCTAATTCGTCACCGCTGACGCGCCAGAGTTCCAGAGCGGCCGCATTCATCTCGTCTCCGGCCTGCCAAAGGTCACGAAATGCGACGCTGCCGGACGCCGCCTCTTGTGCGAGTTGCGCCAGCATCTGCTGGAAGTTCTGACTTGCCTGCTCGTACCGCGCCAGCACTGGCGGAAGATTTTTCAGGAGCGATGGGCTGACGCCATAAAAATTCGTATCTTCCCGTAATGCCGTCGTTGCGCCATGTTGAATTCGCGGCAGATCAATCTCGCGCAGCAAAGCGGCGTACACGCCGAACCGGACGCGCTGTTCGGAGGACAACGATTGTTGAGCCAGTTGGTATTTCGCCAAAAGGAGAATGTTCCACAAGCGTTCCTGCGCCTGCGGCATGGCTAACAACGAAATATCCATCAGGTAATAGGAATCCAGGTCGGGATCGAGAATCAGGTTGGACGTATCGCCGACGCGGCTGATAAGGCGTCTGATATTCGTTCTGAGTTCCAGATAGCGCAGATCGGCGTGGTCGCCGCTCTTTTGCGCGGCGAGAGGCTTGAGGGAATGCCAGCGCTGCGCAAGCGCGTCGGGCGCAAGCGCGGTCATGCCGGTTTCACGCAATCCGACGGCGTCAACCTGCAAGACGCGGCCATAACGCTCGACTGCTTCATGCAATATCGTCAACGCTGATTCGATCTGTTGCGCGGTAGTGGAAAGCTCTGTAACGGCAGTCTGATTGCCTTCCTGCACGAAACGCGCAAGCAATTGATGTCTGGGAAGCAGGTACAGGAGTTCGTTCAACGGGCGTTGAACCCGATCTCCCCAACGTTGTTTGCGACTGAACAGGATATCATCATGAATCCCGGCAACCGTGAAGTACAGCAGCAGCGCAATCGGCAGAATAAATGCGAGACTATTCAGGAACAGTTTATGAGAAATCTTGAGTTTGCTGAGCAACGCCCCCATATCTCCGGCTCCTCTGTAACGACGCATTGATGGATTTTCATGAGTAGCGGTGAAAAAATAATATCCACGCATCCACCATGCCCCTGCCCTTCCCTAAAGGGGTATGGTGTTTCTTTGATGATTGTCAGTACCACAATTGGTATTATTTTTTACACTTTTTACTTACGTGGCATGTGACAATTTTCTTTCTACCATTGCTTCGGTTCTTTGTCAAGCAATGCCATCACATCTCTCACATTTTACAGATGACAAGTGGGCGGTGGGGTTAATGCGATTGAATCATGCAGCATACAGAGAGCATGCCGCAGCGGTTTATAGCATTATTCGCACGTATTGACACCGATCCAGGAGTGCACGCTTCAGCGTGCCGGGGCAAACTGAAGTTTACACTCCTGTTCAATCGAAACGAATAATGCTGCATTCTGAAGTTGTCAAATTCCCCTTGCGAACGGTTGATGCGTTCGCAAGAGGGAACAACGAGCTTACTCGGCTTGCGCTGAAGTGATGGCAACCATGTCGGCGATGTCGTCGGCGCTGCATCCGCGCGACAGGTCGTTGACCGGTTTGGCGAAGCCTTGCAAAATCGGGCCGAGGGCTTTGGCTCCGGCAAGGCGTTCGGTCAGTTTGTAGCAGATATTTCCGCAGTCGAGGTTCGGGAAAATCAGGATATTCGCTTTTCCTGCCACCGGGCTGCCGGGCGCTTTGCGTTGTCCGACGGACGCAATCAGCGCGGCGTCGCCCTGCAATTCGCCGTCAATATTCAAATGCGGCGCTTTCTTTTTCGCAATTTCAGTCGCTTGCACGACTTTATCGACTAACGGGTCTTTTGCGCTTCCTTTTGTTGAGAATGACAGCATCGCAATACGCGGCTCAAATCCTTCAATCAGGCTCACGGCGCTGCCCGCGCTGGCAATCGCGATGTCAGCCAGCGTGTCGGCATCGGGGTTCGTGACCAATCCGCCATCCGCATAAACTAAAATGCCGTCATGTCCGAAGGTTTTGTCTTTCAGAATCATGATAAAAAAGCTCGACGCGCTTTTAATGCCCGGTTTCGTGCCGATGACGCGGGCGGCGGCGGACACGACGTTGGCGGTTTCATTCACCGCGCCTGCCAAACTCCCTTCCGCTTCGCCCAGATGCACCATCATCGCGCCGTAATACAGCACGTTTTTCATCGTTTTCACGGCCTCTTCTTCAGACACCGGTTTGCCGCGTTTGGCGCGCATGTCAACAAAGGTGTTGACATAATCCTGCAATTGCGGCGATGTTTCAGGATTGATCACGCGCACAGCGCCCAGATTTACGTTATGCTCTTTGGCAAGCGCCGCGATTTTGCCTTCATCGCCAAGCAGAATCGGCCTGGCTAATTTGTTGGCAAGCACATCTTTTACCGCAAGAATCGTGCGCGGTTCCGTGCCTTCCGGCAACACAATGACGCGATTTGTCGCCGCAGCTTTCTGGCGGACTTGAGTCAAAAAATCCATACTGTTTTGGAACGGCATGACGCGCCGGGAACCGGAAATCAGGCTGACTTCGCGGTTCTCAGGTCACCCGCTTCCTGTGTTCGTATTCAGACCTGTGAGGTCTATTGTTGCAGCCACTTCAAAAATTGATCGAACGCTTCGAGAAAAATTTCTTCTTTCCAGGTGCGAATGATCTTCTTTTTCAGAAGACTGTGATGCAAATCCCATAACTCCGTAAAATGCTTTTGGAGTTGATGGCCTTCGAGATTTTCGTATTCGGTTTTCAAATGTTGAAAACTTTCTTCAACCTCTTTATTGCGCTTTTGCAGGAGAAACGCAAGCAACTGCGAGGCATCGCGCTTGCGATCAACGTTGAGAAAATCCTGCACGGTCATGTATAAGACTTCGTCAAAGCCCCCTTTCTGCGCGATAAAATAATTCCAGTTGGTGTCTGCGTCAGACAGAACGGGATCTGCATGTTCTCGCGATTCCTCGTCGAGGCCGCTTTGAATCTGCGCGGTGATAAACTTGTCGAAGGTTTCGTAATTCGCTTCTCCGGTTGGCAAGATTTCAGGCGTTTTCGCCTCTTGCCCGGCATGTTCTAACACCGTTTCAATCCTGGAAAGACGCTGCTGCAATTTGATGTGATCGCTTTTCAGTTCGCGCAACGTCTTCAAAATCTCGACAAGAGTGCCTTCGTTCTCTTGTTTCCATGCCGCCGTGTCTTGCTGTGTTTTCTCCATGATGCCAACCGCTCGAAACGCGATGTTGAGGATTTTCAGCCCTGTCAGGGTTCAAAACCCTGACAGTGGCTTTTTTCTGATGCAGACAGGAGTAGAAAAACAGAAGAGGGAAAAAATTGTCAAGTTTTTGTCTTCTGGAATCGCAAGAAGCTGTCAGACACCTTCATGGTGTCTGACAGCTTGCGTCATGCGCTCATTTTTTCATGCAGCCATGTCTCGATCAAATGATCCGCTGTTGTGTGCAATTCCTTCGCTTTGCCTTGAATGCGGTCATACATGACTGCATCAATCCCCACGTATTTTTTTCGCGTCAATCGGAACGACACATCGTGGACTTCTACCACGTCGTCGAATTCGGTAAAATCGTGGTCATCCCAAAAATCAGACGCTTCTTGTAGCGTCATTGGCGGGAATTTATCTGTTTTCATAGCGTTTCCTCTCCTGTTCCGTCATGTCCCTCGCGGTCACAATCAGCGCGTTCCTGTTCAATTTGCGAATGAAAAAGACGGATAAATAGCGTCCGCTTGCTGTTTGTCCAAGCGCGTTATATAAATCTTCTCCTTCGACCTTGCCCTTTTCTTTTCTGAAAATACGACAATTCCCGGCAAGCGTTTCTTCGACTTCTTTAGGGAGAACATTGTGTTTCCACGCTAATTTGTCAACAATTGCTTCAAACCAGATAATCTCTTCAATCACCATCGTCGTCTCCATTTGCCAATTGCCATAAAAAATCATGATGTCAAGGAGTGCGCCGCCGTCGGCGCGTTGCGGCAGCTTTGCCGCACTCTTTCGGTATGATTATCCGAACAGGTCTTTTTCATCCTGCATCGCCTTGCGGTCGGCTTCTTGCGGCGAGACTGCGCCCATGGCGGCGTAAAATTCCTCGTCATAGCTTCGGGTGCGGACGACGACCGGCATCGGCACGGCGTGTCCCATGACGAGCGCCTGCTGTTTGGAATCGAGGCTGGCGAGGACGCTGCGCAGGCCGCCGGAATTGCTGACGCCGGTCAAGACCGATTGAATGTCTTTTTCGTCGTTCAGCAGCGCGACGATGCGCGTCCCGACCTGCGAAATGACTTCGGCGTCAATCCCGGACGGACGCTGATCCACAATCAGCAGCGACACGAAATATTTGCGCATTTCGCGGGCAATCGTCCCGAAAATCGTCTGTTTCGCGGCTTGCGGATTCAAAAATTTGTGCGCTTCTTCGATGGTGATGACAAGGTGTTTCGGCTTGTCGGCGGCGTTCTGTGAGGCGTGATAGAGTTCGGTCTGGCGCACGTAGAGTTCGTGAATGCGGCGCGTGATGATGCTGGCGACGAGCAGATAGGCCAACATGCTCGTTTCGCGCCCGAATTCGAGGACGATATGAATGCCGCGATTGATGTAATCCATCATTTTCGCGACAATGTCATCGCTGGAGCGCCCCATCGTCACGAAATCGAAATCGGCGATGCGGCGCAATTTGCGATAGAGCGCGGAGAGCGATTCGGGATGCGCTCCCAATTCTTCCGCTAAGCCTTTGATGTCTTCTTCGCCCCGCGTAATCAGGATTTCGAGCCAGTTTTTGCCGTATTTCGCGACGACCAAATAGGCCGCCTCCAATGCGGTCGGATTCAGCCGGAGTTCGTCTTGCAGCGGCGCGATGTCCTCGACCGTGATTTGATCCGTGAAAATCTCGACTTCGTAATCCGCGCTGACCTTACGGCGGCGCGTGGATTCCGGGTCAAGCGTAAAAATCGCGATTTTGCTGCCGAACAACTGCTTCAAGCCTTTGACAAAACTCCCTTTTCCGGCCTCCTGCGTGGCTTGCCAGCCGTATTCGCTGTGCATGTCGAAAATGAAATTGACCGCTTTTTCCTGCTTCACCAAGCCGCACAAGACGAGCCGCGTCAAAAACGTTTTGCCTGTGCCGGTTTTGCCGAAAATACCGTTGCTGCGCTCGACGAAGCGGTCGAGATTCAGGCAGACCGGCGTATCCATATCGAGCGGCGTGCCGAGATAAAAATATTTGCCGTTTTCATCCCCTTCGCTGCCGAAAATCTGATTTACGTCCTCTTCCGAAGCGTCGAACACGCCCGAAAAATGGGCGGGAACGGTCTTGACTGGCAGCGCCTCGCCGCCCGTTTCGCCATCGTCGCCGCGCGGCATCATCAGCATCGGGCGCAGCATGACGGTGGCATACGCGCTTGTTCCGGCAAGAATGTCGCGCATCAGGAGATCGTCGCGATCCGGGGGATGCACGAGAATCTGCGGGCTGGTGGTATCGAGCCGCACGTCGGTAATCATGGAAAAAAAGTCGTTCTGCGCCCCTTCGACCACGACGAATTTTCCGGCCTTGATTTCTTCGACGCTGTAATATGGCGCGAGGCGCATTTCCATCCCTTCGGTCAGCGACCCGCGCGTGATTGTGCCGATTTCTTTTCTGCGTTCATTCATAATCTTATCTCATGGCGACGGGAATATTTTTTTATTCGAGGATTTGCTTGAGAACAAAAGAAAACGCCCAATACCCTCCCTAAAATATATCCTTGTCGAAATTCAAGAAAACTTTTTTGTCAAGAGAAAGAGTCGTTCAGAATAATTGATTTCCATGCGAAAATGCTTGAGAAAGCTTTGGCCGAGCAGTCCATCAATGCCGGGATACATGGATAAATTCAGAATCAACGTCGGAATATTGCGGACTTCCAGCGTGCCGACTTTCAGCGAGGGCAGATTGACGAGCGGAGCGCTGTATTGCATGCCGTTCAGCGTGAACCGCACTTCGCTGGTGTCCGGCGTGATTGCGAGGCCAAGCTTCGCAGCCGATGACGCGGAAAGAATCGTGTATTCCGCTTGCGGCTCGACGAAGAGCGTCACGGTTGCGGCCTGATTCACGATGGCGGGAATCAGCGCGGCATACTGGTCAGATGGCAGCAATTCGATAGCGGTTTTGGCCGATGATTCTCCGCGCAGCCGCAACACTTCTTCCCAGAGCGCATTGACCGACGGAAACGCGCCTGCTCCCAATTGAAAGGCGGCTGAATGTTTTGACAGATAAAATAGCTGCTCCAATTCATTGGAGGCAGCGGAAGGATTGCCTGCTTTTTTCAGAATATCCGCGATTCGCAGGCGGAGCGCATGCCATTCCGGGTCAATCTGCAAGGCGGCCTGATATTCCTGCGCGGCTTCCGCAAAGCGCTCAAGTTTTTCATACGCCACTCCCATGCCAGCGTGGACTTCAAGCTGCGCGTCAAGCCCGGCGTCGCGAGCTTTCTGAAAATAGGCCAGGGCGGTCGCAAATTGGTTGCGTTTTAGGCAAAAGATAGCAAATTCGATCATGGCATGCGGATCATTCTCTTCGAATGGCACGGCGGAGAGATATTCCTGCGTTCCCTTCGAAATACGGCCAGATCGGATGTAAATATCCGCGAGCGCGTAATGTGCGTCAGGGTTATTCGACTGGCGTAATAACTGCGAACGCGCCTCCAATTCTTCGGCTTCATCGGCAAACGGATTGATTTTCAGGACTTCTCGGAGCAATTGCGCCGCCTCCTGCCGCCGCCCCTGCGCTTCAAGCAAATCCGCAAGACGCAGCCGCACGTCAGTGAGATTCAAATTTTGCCGGATCGCACGGCGATACCATTGTTCTGCTTGCGGAACATGCCTGAGTTGTTCATAGCCATAGCCAAGCAGCGCGGAAATTTTGAAGTTATTCGCGTTCTGTTCGGCAAGCATGAGGAATTGCTTCAGCCCGTCGCGGAAACAGCGTTGGCGATACAGGAATTTTCCAAATTCCATGCGGGCGTCAATGTAAGCGGGGTCTTGTTTCAACGCGGCGCGAAAATATTCTTCCGCTTTCTGGTATTGCTTGAGGTCTTTATACGCCTGCGCTTTCCGTAATGATTCGACGGCGGCGCGGTTGGGGGAATCACTGGTCGAAAGAAAAAACAGAGCGACAAGAAGAACGACAACGAACACGGCGATTCCGTTGCGAATAGAATGAATCCGAAAGGGTTTCATGCTCCGATTCGTTGTCGTTCCTCCGTCGTTATGACTGGGCTTGCTCTTTCATGCGTTGTTCCAGTTCGAGCACTTTGCTTTCCAGAACTTGTGTGCGCCGTTCCAATGCGTCGAATTTCTCTTTTGGCACGAGGTTCATCCCTTCCAGCGTTTTGTTGATCATCTCGTTGATTTTTTCTTCGACTTTACCCGTGTTTTCCTTGGCTTTTTTCATAAAGTCGTCAACGACCTTCTGCTGCTCCTCGGCGCGAACCTCGCCGCGATCAATCAAATTTTTGACCGTTTCTTCAATGTCGCGCTGCACGCCAAGCCCGAAGAGATACATTTTATGAAACAGATTTTCGAATTCCGTGCGTTGTTTTTTTTCGTCGGATTTGCCCTGTTCCTGCTGTTCGTCCTGCGTCTGATCTGTTTTGGGTTCCGTATTCTCTGACATTGTCGTATCCTCCTGTTGGCCGTCTTCTCGGCGCGACGAAATCACGCCCGCCAAAATGCCGGCCATGCCGAATAGAGTGAATAATTTGATGAATACGCGCTCAGACATGATTTTTTTATTCTCGTTCCACGCTCAGCGTGGAATGGAACGATTCGGACGCTCCGCGTCCATTTTGCCGCAGAGCGGCTCGAAACGTCGTTCCACGCTGAGCGTGGAACGAGAACATTGTCAACTTTCGACTTGCAGGATCGCCATAAAGGCTTCCTGTGGGACTTCGACCTTGCCGACTTGCCTCATCCGCTTTTTGCCTTCTTTCTGTTTTTCTAACAATTTCCGTTTGCGGGTGATGTCGCCGCCGTAACATTTCGCCAACACGTTTTTGCGCAACGCTGAGACGGTTTCGCGGGCGATGATGCGCGAACCGAGCGCGGCCTGAATCGCGACTTCGAACATCTGGCGCGGAATCAATTTCCGCATTTTTTCGACAAGCTCTTTGCCGCGCACGTAGGCTTTATCTTTATGCACAATCATCGAAAGCGCGTCCACCGGGTCGCCGTTCAGCAGAATGTCGAGCTTCACGATATCCGATTGCTGGTAGCCGATATGTTCGTAATCGAGCGACGCATAGCCTTTCGTCAAGCTTTTCAGCTTGTCGTAAAAATCCATCACCGTTTCGTTCAGCGGAAATTCGTAGGTCAGCACGACTTTGTTGCTCGCCACGTATTCCATTTTCTTCTGCACGCCGCGCCGGTCTTGCGCCAATTTCATGACATTGCCGAGGTATTCGGTCGGCAGGAAAATCATGGCGCGAATAATCGGTTCTTCGACCCACTGGCATTCGTTGCGCTCCGGGAATTTCGCCGGATTGGAGATAAATTCTTCCGTGCCGTCCAAATGCACGATTTTATAGACGACGCTCGGCGCGGTCGTCAGCAAATCGAGATCAAATTCGCGCTCAAGGCGTTCCTGCACGATTTCCATGTGCAGCAGGCCGAGAAAGCCGCAGCGAAAGCCCGGCCCAAGCGCGTCCGACATTTCCGGCTCGAACAGGAAGGCCGAATCGTTCAGCGCCAATTTTTCGAGGCTTTCCCGTAAATGTTCGTATTCCGCGCCCGCCGACGGAAACAGGCCGCTGAAGACCATCGGTTTGACATCGCGAAAGCCCGACAGTGGGGCGCTCGCCGGATGTTCCGCATCAGTGACGGTGTCGCCGATTTTCGTATCGCGCACCTCTTTGATGCTCCCGACGAAATAGCCGACCGAACCAGCGGACAAGGTGTCGGTCGGGATCAGGCCGAGCCGCAGCAAGCCGACATCCGTCACGTCGAATTCATTGCCGGTGGACATCATGCGGATGCGCATCCCTTTTTTGATCGTGCCGTTCACCACGCGCACATAGACAACCGCGCCTAAATATTCATTGAACCACGAATCGAAAATCAACGCTTCCAGCGGCGCGTCTGGGTCGCCTTGCGGCGCGGGAATACGAGCGACAATCGCTTCCAGCACGTCCTCGATGCCGATCCCCATTTTTGCGCTGACCGGAATCGCGTCGGTGGCGTCAATGCTGAGGATTTCCTCGATTTGCTCTCTGGCGCGGTCAATTTCGGCGCTCGGCAAATCAATTTTATTGATAATCGGAATGATGGTTAAATTGTGTTCCATCGCGAGATAGACGTTCGCGAGGGTTTGCGCTTCCACGCCCTGCGTGGCGTCCACGAGGAGCAACGCGCCATCGCAGGCCGCGAGGCTGCGCGAGACTTCGTAAGAAAAATCCACATGCCCCGGCGTATCAATCAAATTCAGTTCGTATTCCTCGCCGTTTTTTGCCGTATAATTCAGGCGAATCGGGTGCGATTTGATCGTGATGCCGCGTTCCCGCTCCAAATCCATGTTATCCAGCACTTGCGCCATCATGTCGCGTTTCGCAATCGTTTTCGTGGTTTCAAGCAGCCGGTCTGCCAACGTGGATTTGCCGTGATCAATGTGCGCGATAATCGAAAAATTTCGGATGTTTTCTCTCTTCATAATAAATATGGCGTACTCCAATTTTCTATTTGAATGGTTTGATCGGCTTTTTTTGAAAAAGCAGGATATGCCAACTTGCAAAAATTCTAAGATTCCTCTAATGATTACATAACTCTGACGTACCCATTTTTCTTGTCAATAGATATTATGCGCGAAATCTGAAATTTC
>CAZMEO010000043.1:0-12429 GCA_964565315.1 uncultured Candidatus Moduliflexus sp.
TGGTGAGCGAAACGCAGAAAAACGCGGTGGATACGAAATTGATTTACGCCGCCTTACAGAATGCCTTTCTCGTCGCAGGCGTGACGCAGCATTTAGACGAAATTCGGACGCAGCGCCCGCGTATCGCTGACGGCCTCAGCGTCGGCGACACGCTCGCGCAATATCTCGATTTCGCCAAAGACTTCGACGCCGACAAAGACGCGCTGAAAGCATACGCCGAACGCCTGTTTCAAGAGCTTGAGCGGTAGGGCGAACGGGTTTCCGCTTGTTTCGTCTATCTCTTCGTTGTCGTTACAGAAAGCTTTCCGGCAGCATCAGCAGAAACGGCACGCATGTCGAATAATCCAGTTCATAAAAATTCACGCCAAGATTCAAGGCGCGATAATACGCTTGCTGATGCTCTTTGTAATATTTTTCAGAAAGATGCTGCCAGTACTGTTCCCCTAATTTCGACGCAAAAAACCATTTTTCCAGCAGCCGCGCCGCGCGGCCATTTCCGTCGCTGAACGGGTGAATATGGGCGCAGCGCAGATGAATCAGCGCGGCAAAATAGAGCGTTTCCGTGATGGAAAGCGGCGTCTTCGAAAGTGTTGCAATCTCCTGAAAGAAGAGGCGCATCTGCTCCGGCACGAATTGTTCTTCGACTGCTAAATAGACCAGCCCCGCATCGCTGAACACGCCGATCCGTTCGTTGCGATATACGCCTTGCTTCGATTCGATCAGCAGATGTTTCGACAAGAGCGCATGGGCTTGTAAGAAATTCTTTTCGGTCAATTGGTGCGCGTTCGCGAAATGATACGCCTCGACAAAATCGTCAATTTCCGCTACTTCCTTGTGATTCGAGCGCGTTTCGTTTCGCAGTTTCGCATTCATGTATGAATTGACATCCAGCGTATTTCCCTCGATATTCGAGGAAAAAACCGCCGAAACCTGCATCCGGTAGCCTACGTCGAATTCGCCGGATTGCGCGGCGAACGCGCTGACGATCTGCTCGATATTCGGATTGACGCCGCGCTCGTATTCGGCGTAACAAGGCTTGTCATGTAATTGCATATTGCTGCTATTTCTATTACTTACTTAAAAGTTTACATTCGTATTTAACAAGAGAAATCATCTTCAGAAGGTTGTTCCAATATTTCTTGTTCTAACCCCATATTGTAATGAGCAATTAGGTCTATAACTGGCTGAATTTCTGGATTATTAAAATCAACATTCATAAGTTGATACTTTACTAATTTATGATTCCCATAGTTTTTCTTAAGCAACTCCTCAATATTAGATGGGATATAAAGTTTAGCTTTTGGTAATATTGTTTGTACGCGCTGAAAAATTTTCAATCCCGCCCAATCGTAATCGCCAAAATGCAGGATTCTTTCAGGTTTAGGATTAATTTGTGAGAATGCGAACAATACAACATCAGAAACATTACCTCCCAAATAAGCAGCCACAATTGGAGTTTCAACAATAGCGTATTTTAGCGAATAAAATGATTCCCAATTTTCAACCGTAAGCAGATTCCATCTTTCAGGAAACTGTAAATTTTTTATCTGATTTGATACAACGCCAATAATACCAAATTCTTGAGTCCATTGTAAATAAGGTGAAGATAAATCAAGTGTAAACCATTTCAATAATACAGGCTGGATTATATGGGTCGTTTTGCCAGCTTTACTATTTCCACTATTCATAATATTTTGAGCTCGATTTGCTAAATTGTGATTCTGCGATTTATCAACAGGATATTGCTTCATCACCCAAGTAGAAAATTGGGTTTGATCAACGACAATCACCTTTCTTTTATTGTTATAAACATCTATTCGAACAAGCTCAAGTGACTGTAGATTATCTAAGATTATTCTATCTTGTTGTGATTTAACGAGAGAATATGCTATAGCCCCCTGTTCAAAAAGTATTTGAATAAAATTAGGGCGTTTCATAGGAAGGTAAATCCTCCTTATCATTAAGAATTATGATATTTTCAAGAATGCTTCGTTTTCCAATTCTTTTAAAAATATAATTATATGGAATATCTTGTCTAATATCTGGGCTGGCAAAAATAGGAAGAAAGTTATTTTCAGAACAATATGTAATAAGCTGTCTTAAGTTGTTACTATCAATACTTCCAACTTCATCAAGAAAAAACGGGATTCTTGAACCAAGGCTTTTTCGTTGCTCTTGTAAAAGCTTAATTAAACCCAAGTACAAAACAATTTTGATCCCTGTCCGTGTTCCATTTGATTCAAAAGTATTGATTTCTGTAATCATCGTTGGCTTCTTCGTATGAGAGAATTGAACTGAAAATTCGATTTGGAACATATCTTTTAAATCTATTTCACTTCCATACTTCCGTAATTTTTCTAAAAGATATTCTCCTACAAATTTTTGTGCTTCTTCAAGAGAAAAATTCTGTCGCTTTATAGGGGAGAATAAATCCTCTTGCATTTGAGTTGTTTGCTGAATGGCTTCCACAAGTTCACTCTCTTTTATAACAACTTTGATTGATTCTATATTAGAAATACTAACTTTGCCTATAAGGTGGTTAAGATCGCTTACTTTTAATTTCATTGATTCAAACGCCTGCTTTAAATTGCTCAATTCTTTGCCTATCTGCACAATTAACTGATCATAACTTGTAAGGAGTTGAGTCTCAACCCGAACAATTTCTTTTGTGATATCTAACTTTTGCTCGATCCATTGTTCAAAACTGCTATCTGTAAAATCCATTTCATATCGGAGTTCTAAATCTGCACGAAGTTCGTCAGATTCTTGGTTCAACGGTTTTAAATTATTTTCAATTCCTTTAACATGATTTTTTGTTAATTGATAGGTTTCTGCTAAATCATCATTTGATATCGCGCTGATATTTTCAGGGCAAAGAGAATCGAAAACTTTGAGAGTATTATGATCTTTTTCAATACGCTGAGAAGTGGCAGTACGCTCGGAAAGCTCCTGGTATCGCGAAAGAGATTGAGAGCGTAAACTATTCAATTCATTTTCGGTATCTTGAATACTCTTTTCTATCCGTGAATACCCTCCTTCTGCATTACCTAATTTTAGGCGGCAGAGAGAAACGCTTTCATATTCACGTTCATACCTTTCGAACTGTAAAAAATGATTTAATATATCATCTTGCTGGCGAATATTTTCTTCAAGAGAGTTAAGCTCCTGTTTCTTTTGCTCTCGGTGTTCGGCGACTTCAACTTTTTCTCTCAGTTCATCTATGTTTCTCTTTATGCGTTCTAACTGTTCTTCAGTACTTTCTATATTGTCTTTAGGAATAAACCATTTTGATTTTGGGATTTTGAGTCCAAAACCTTTGAATGCTCCTTGTTGATCGATAAAAGTAAAGGCTCGACGTGAGATGTCTATAACTGTATCTTCATCTGTAACAATCTCCGCTACTGGAATGCTCAATAATTTCTCTGAAATTAAAAATTTTAACAGAGCCTGGTTTTCTTCTGAGACTATTTTATCAGTCCACAGGTCTTCAAGCGTACGGTTCTGTATTCGACCTTGAATCCTGTCTCTTTCCCTTTCATTACGCGTCAGCCGCTTTTTTAAATTTTCCAAGTCTTCGGGATGGATGGTTGAAAGAATTCTTTGAATTTCAACCTTTTGATGAATAAACTGCTCACGAGCCTGTTCTGCTTGAATCTTAAGGTGACTGGCACAAAAGGTCTCAAGGAGTTCAAATTCTCCAATAATTTTTTTAAGCTGATTGATTTGTTGTTGATAATTCGTTCGTTCTTCTACTAATCTTTTTACCTGAGAATCAACCCCACTTATCTGCTGTTCAATAGTATTATAATCTCTTTGTGCCTGCTGCTTTTGCTCTTTCAAAAATTCAAGGTATCGGCAGGAAATATGAAATAACTGCTCCAACTTCTCATTATACTGCTGAGACAAAAGCTTAATATCGGACTGTAGTTTTTGCCAACGGGTAATAATCGGTTCTATTTGTTTTAAATGATTTAGCTGGTTTTGAATATTTTGAATTTCTCTATTTTTCCTGTCAAAATCATGAGCAATATTAATAGTAGTTTTTACAGTGCTTGATTCAACGATTTTAATGAGGAATTGTTGAGTATCCTTTGAACTAAGTTTGTCAAGTCGTAAAAGACCCTTCAACAAGCTTCGTAATAAGCGAAGATTAGATACTGATGAGAGATTGAACATCTGAACATTATATTGATCATCTTTATCTTGCCCTAACAGAGCTTTCTCATAGCGCTCAAATTTTTGATACCGGCAGAACCGTCTGTCAAAAAGTTTTTCCTGGGCATATTTGATGGGAATAACGCATGACGAACCATCTAAGAAATCCTGAAATTTAAATGAACCATCAAACACAAAAATCTCTCGTGTGTTAGCTGTGCCTTCGCCGTAGATACCGACCGTACGTATAGTTCCAAGTATTGTCCGCACTTCAAATAAAATGTAAGAGCCTTCAGGGCGAAAATAAAATGCCAGTGACTCAGGGATTGATTTTGAAAAGGTAATTTCTCGAATCTCATGAAAGTAGAAAAACTGAATAAGCTCGATAAGGCTCGTTTTTCCGACATTATTTTGAGCAATAAAATGGATGGCTTCCACGTCCATGTTTAATTCGAGTAAATCAAACATGCCACTATTAATCAATCCGATTCTAAGAATACGACTTACAGACTCATTCATTTACTGTTCCTCTGTATTGATTTGTTTATAAACCTTTATAGCCAATTTGACAATGCGATCTGCGGGCTTTCGAAAAGTCAATGTACAGGTATCAGAAGAATAGGTGATTAACCCCTTTCCATCTATTCGTTTAAATAATTCCTCAATACTTTCTTTAGTTTCAATTTTTACTTGAGCAAGATATTCTTTTCCATACCCGTCACGAAACCAATCAAATTCTTGCCAAGGAATCTTCAATTGGAATAAATCTCCATATATTTTGCCTTTTTCCATCCATAAATCAGTAAGTAGATAAAGGACAACGATGGTTTGTTTTTCTTCATTACTTAGCTCTTTATTCTCTTTTTCAAGAAAGAAAACACTCTCATCATTTTGCAAAACAAATCCAGAAAGCTTTAAATACTCTTTAAACCAAGAAAAATTATCTTCAAGGATGCGATACAAATCCTCAATATCAGGAATTCCTATATCTGAATCACTAAACTGATAACCGCTAAAGAGTTTTCTACAAATTTCCTGACTTTTAGGTGGGCTCTGAAATTCCATCGTTCTCCCTCCAAAAAACGCTAAAGTCATTCATTTTAAGGTTAAATTCTCTAAAACTGTAGCAAAAATTTCTTTCTGAACGTTTAACCGTGATTTTGGGATGTAAAATTATCAACGGAACAGCAATTGCCTTTAGTTGTTCTTTATTGGTATATTCATGAAATGTATCGATAACAAATTGAGGCCAACTTAGGATACTTTTTTGTTCCTCAATACACTTCCAAATAACTATTTTGCTGATCAATAGTGCGTCAGCCATTTGCTTTTGTACAGGTGCTATAGATAAAGGTGTCGGGTTCGGCAAAAATTTATATTGAAGCACTTCATTGAAAAACTCAGCAAAAGAATCAAGATCAGGGAATTGAGAAAAACGTTGAGCAGGAATTAGAACACTTTTTTCTTGAATATAGTTCCAGAATTTGTCTAATTTTGACAGGCAGAGTGCGACGGCATTCTTGATCTTCTTTTCTTCAAGTAAAGATTGGATGATTCCAAACGTAGTTTCTGATACATATTTGAAGTTACGCAATAAGGTGTAATCAATATAGCGAAGGTCTATCTCTAACCTCCGACGAAATGTATCTAATTCCTGTGAGTTGGCCAATAAGTCTGATTGAAGGTTTAACTCTGTCATCCTCCTTTTTAGAGAAATTATTTTATGAGCAAATTCAGCGCTCGGATCAATCAATTCAGATAAAGGGAGGATGTGTCGTCTTTGTAGTGTTTCAATATCATCCAATCGTTGGCTGATTGTTTTCTCCTCACTGGAACGCTTTATATCACCTAATATCCGCATACACGCCATGTAGTGGCTATCGCCGCTTTCTCTAATCTCGCGTACCAAGAAATATAAATTATTTATTATATCAACGATCATCTCCTGGGCTGGTTCTTCTTCTGCTAAATACCGTTGGAGTTCATCTGTTGATGTGGCAATGCTGAAAATTTGATCTCGCAAAAAAGTTGCACTTGTTAAGCGCCCACGTCGTTCATAATAATTAACTAATTCAACAACAACAGGATTGATCGTATAAACATTCTCTGTTTCTTCGAATAAGATAGAGGCTTCGCATAATGTTTCTATTAAAGCGTCTTTTTCAAATGGGAGAACGTTATATCTTCCTAAATAATATAGGAGTTTTGAGTGATTAACGAAATCTGACTCTGCACACAGATCAATGATCAGAGAAGTATGCTTTAAAGCAGTATTAATGAATTTTGAAAAAGTTGCAAGAGCCATAATTATTAGAAAAACTCTTTTGAATCGGAATATCACAATATATTATCGAGAGTGGAGATTAAAAGTTCACTGATACTATATTCCTTAATTGACGAAGTTTTCAATCCTTTTTCTACATCATTCAAAAATTCGGCATGATAGCCCACATCGGCAAGCCGTTCCATCACGGCAGGCAATGGTAAAGCCTGATCGAATTCTTCAAAATACAATCTTTCTTTTTCTATGTTCATTAGCCTGAACAAAGGTGTCAGACACTTTGAAAGTGTCTGACACCTGACTTCAACTCAAATTTTCGCATACACCGGCGGCTCGACGGCTTTCAGCGGCGTCTCGATTTGCGGAAATTTGTGCCGAATCGCTCGCAGCGCCTCGATGCAGGCCGCTTTATCGCCGATGGCGCAGGTGGCGGATTGGCGAGTCAGGATGCGGGCGGCGACTCGCGCTGCGGCTTCGTCTTTCTCGGCTTCGGCGCGGAGAAAGCTGAAAATGCGCGTTTTCGCGACGCGGCCTTTATTCACCTGCGAAAGCAGCGTCACGAAATACGGCTCTAATTTCTCGATGCGGTCGGCGCGATTGGCGGCGAACTGCTCCAAATAATGCGTAGCGAAGAGTTGCAAATCCGCCGACGGATGCTGGCTCAGTTTCAACAGATACTCCGCGCCGTCTGCTTCCCTGAAAAAGCGCGTGATCATCTCGCGCCCGAACGCCCGCACATCGTCGCGGACGCTGTCGCACAAGCTGACTAAAAGTTCCGGCGTCCAATCGCTTTCGCCGAACGTGGCGCGAAAATAGTCGAACGCAAAGCAGCGCGTGTCGTCCCAGTCCGCATCCACGATGCCGAGCGCGACAGCGGCGTCTTGCTTGATGCGTTCGGGAAAGCGGCGATAAAAATTCCAGGCAGCTTCGCGCGCGTCCCGCATCTCGTTTTTCGCGAGTTCGATCATCTGCCGCGTCGAAAACGCGCTGATTTCCACCACGTTTTTCAGCAAGTACGCGCCGAACTGCGTGGCGCAAACATGCGGCGATTTCAGCAGCTTGACGGCTTTTTCCGCATCGAACAGCGCAAGATGCGGGCGAAGTTCTTCGGTCAAAAGCGCGTACACGTCCTGATGAATCCCTTCCGCCGCTTCCTTGAACAGCATGGACGAAAACAGCAATTGCGCCAAGGCGTCGCCGAACGCTTTCTGACTCTTCGCAAGCCGCCCGATCAGCGGTTTCGCGGCCTGTCGGATTTCCGGGAAGACCGACACGCAGAAATTCGCGAGAAGCGCCTGTTTTTCCAAAAGTTGATAATCCGGCAGCTTGCCGAGCAGTTGCACGCCAATCGAACGCGCCTGCGGCGACGACGATTGCAGCAATGCAGTAAAGAGTTCTTCCGGCAGCGTCCGCGTGTCGCGGGCATGTTTCAGCAGGATTTTTCCGGCCAGCGTATGTAGTTCAGCGTGTTCATGCGCCAATAAATCGCCGATAACCTCAAGGTTGAGCCGATACATGCTGCGCGGAAATGCGAGCAGCAGAATTTCGCCGATGCCCTGAATCGCCTCGTCCGTAAATTCGTCAGGTTTGGCGGCAAGCAGCGTGGCGAGCGCCCGGCTGACAATCGCCTGCTCTTGTAGTTCAAAGACATGCTGCGTCGAGAGGAACGCCCGCGCCCATTCGCGCCCATCGGAGTGTGGCGTGAACAGCAGGTCGCAGACAAACGCGGCGTCTTGCATGAACGCCGCCGCCGATTGTTCGATCCAGCGTCGCGCCATCTCTCGCGCCGGTTGATGCGGGCAATTCAGCAGAGCGCGGACTAATTCGAAGTCCGGCTTGCCGGGCGCGTACCGCTGCGCCGCGAGATCGAGCGCGAGCGCGTTCGTCGCTGAATACGGCAGCGCGAGCAAGGCGATCAACTGCGCCGTGTCGAGCAATTTGCCGTTGTCAGGATTGGCGCGAAACGCTTTCGCCGCAAACTCCTGCACCCGTTCGCAGCGGCTCTTCAGCAGCAATTCGACAAGCGTTTCCGGCGTCTTGTCCCAGAGCGCGGGAAATGCTTCTTCGCGGGCGTCCGGCGCAGGTTGGCCGGGCTGATACGGCGCGACGCAGTGCCAGGCGTGAGCGTTCGTTTCATGTCGATAGCGCGAACTGTTGCCGTAGAGGATGAAATTAAACGCAAGATGCGTCGCATACACATCGTAATGCGCGGAAATGTCAATCCGGCGGAATGGCCGATATTCGTAGTGGTAACGCGGGATAAAATACGGTTCAGTCCTATCGCGGCTGTCATCGTACATCAACAGCAGGCGGGCAGCGAATTCGGTGTAAGCCGGGCTGTCGGCGTCTCCGGCGCGGCGCAGCGTGCGCGTAATCCGTTCGCGCAGATAATCGCGGGTGTTGCTGGAAAACGCGAGGCGCGGCTGTGGTTGCTGATATTCTTCTTTAACATTCATGTAGCCGACGCCGGAAATCTGCGCGCTGCCATGCCGCCGAAAATAATAGCCGGACGGGCTGCGATAGCCGTGCGCCGTTTTCTCGATGCGATAGGCGAGCAGGCCGAATATGTGGGCATCGTCGTAGAATTCCGCCGTTTTGAAAATCTGGCGGATCGTCTGAAAATAGCCGGGTGTCAGCGGCAATTCGTTGAGAATCTCCAACAGCGGCGCACGAATCGCGTCATATTTCTGCGACAATAGATACAGCGTCGTCACATACGCATTCGAGCCGGTTTTCAGCGTGAACAGATAGTAGCGCAAACGCTCTGATAGCGCGTCAGCGTCGGCCTGTTCGACGGCGGCGCGGATGTCGTTCGGGAGCGTCGCCAACAGCGCGTCATAAAAGGTCGCGTCGTCGGAATCTTTCAGCAGGCGCGCCAAGCCCGCCGCCGCAATTCGCCGCACCATCGCGGGCGTAGCGTCTTGAAAATAGGCGTGTCCTAACACGCGGATCACATCGGTCGCGTTCGATTCGTCGGCGCAGCGGCCTAACGCCCACGCGGCGCAATACTGCGACATGGCGTCTCCCTGATTCGCGAGGCGCAGCAGATACGGCGCGGCGGCGGTCAATTTCAATTCCCCGGCGCGCCAGATGACGCGGGAAAGTTTCCATTTTTTGCGGGCGGTCTGCTCGCCGTCGAGCGCGCCGCACAGGCGCGTAAGAATGGCGGTTTTGCGGGCGGCGTTGGCCGGAGACAATGCTTGTTCTGCGTTCATCGCGTCTGCTCCTGCGTAAGGAATCTGAGAAAATCCGGCGGCGAGTTTGCTGGTGACCAGTTCGTCGAACGTCCGCTCAGCGACGGCGCGAGCAACCGGAATGACGGTTTTCGTTCCTTCCTGCGTCTTGCCGCTGCGTGACGTGGCGCGGAAATTGACGACATGCGCATTGCCGCCGACATCACACAGTTCAATAATAAAGGTTTGTTCCGCCGCGCCCTGGCCTGAATATAAGGTCATCTGCCGAATGAGTTTCATAGAAGTCTATCCGCGTTGCGAGGTTGATCATGTTGTGAGAGTCAAAAAAGATTGACATAGACGAGGATTCTGTCAAGAAAAAATTTGGTGATGATCTTTACATGCGCCTTTTATTTCAGGTGAGTTCTGGATACGCTGAGACTGTTCAGCGAACACCCCGATTCATCGCGGTGTTCGCAGGCGTCTCAGTCAGGAACTCGTTTTCACAAAACAACACGCGCATCGGCGAAACCGATGCGCTTTCAGATATCTGCCCAATGTGAATTTTAGTTATGAACACGCTGGCCGCGCACCGGTTCGCCGCGAGAAATCCGCGCTCCGTCGGCAACATAATTCGTAAACTGCGTTGGAAGCCCTTCACCATCTAAGACGCCATTTACTAAGGGGAACGGCGTATTCTGCATGTGATAATGCAGATGCGCCAAATCCGATGCGCCGCTGTTGCCGCATCCCCCCAACTTCTGTCCGGCGATGACGCGGTCGCCGACCTGCACGACCACCGAGCCTTGCTGGAGATGCGCTAACAAGGAATATTCGCCATTTTCATGATCGATAATGACATGATTGCCAAGCGGTTGCGCGAAATTCTCCTCTCCCGGCACGTTATCCGGCACAGCGGATTCCGCTGCGATGACCACGCCAGCGCCCGGCGCGATAATTGTTTTGCCAAAGGCGTAATGCTGCGCGTTCTGACTGCCATCGCCGGAAAAATACCCATTGTTCACGATAAAAAAGTCATACGCAAATCGCTGGTTCGGCGTATCGGCATGGTAATTTTCCCAGGTCGAACGCCCGCCCCACACCACTGTCCATTCATCGTCGAATGGCAGGCGCAACGCTGTTTTCGTCTGGTAATCAAGATACGCGCTCGGCGCTTCCTGCGGCAGATCGCGAACCTCAAGGCTGAGAATATCGTTCGACGCATCCAATTGCCATTCGAATGAAGCCGGTTCGCTCTTGTTCGCGTATTGTGCGACATATTCATATTGATGCATCTCTCCCAGGTCGAACACGTATTCCTTCTTCAAGTCTGTCTGTGCCCCATACTCCGCCTTCATCTGCGCCGAAACCTCCTGAAAATTCGCCAAACTTTCTAATCCAGCTTGAAATTCCTCTGTGGCATGATCCCACACCTTATCATACGCGCCAGCGCTCCACCAGAGCATATATTCGTGCCCGGCATTCAACGCTGACCCGCTATCAGGAGAACTTGGGCTATCGCCATTGCATGACGCAAGTAATCCGGCAAAAAACACAAAATTGAATATCGCTGTCTTTACCAATATCCGAACAGATGTCCTTCGTGTAATCATAAAAAAACCTCTTATCCGCGTTCATATTTCAGCGCGGCAAAGCGCTCGCTGAACTGTGACCGTCCTGTTTTGTAAATATGTGATATGTTATCGCATTCTGTAAGAGACGTGAAGAAGATGCGTCCTCCAACACGCATCTTAGAATAAACAGATCGCAGGAATTTGTCAATCGGTCAGGCGAAGATTCGATGGTTGAAATCACTCCGACTTCAGGTGATTGTCCTGATGGATGATGGGCAAATTGCCTGTAAAATAGCCGAAGCCGCAATTTGACTATGAGGGATGAACGAAAACATTTTCAAATAATCTCCTCGTTCGAGTCATGAATTTGAGAAGACGTTGACGCGATGGCTGATTGATTGGCTAAAAAGGTGAGCATCTCATATCGGTTTTTCACGCCGAATTTTTCATAAATATTACTGAGATGCGTTTTGACTGTGCTGATGGAAATAAAGAGCGTTTCAGCGATTTCAGCATTGCTGCGGCCTTGCAACGCTAACAGCGCCAACTCTTTTTCGCGCGACGAAATGCCATAGCGGTCAAACAGGTCATTTTCCGGAATAATGGGCGTCAATGTTGCCGTTGATGCGTCGGTAGAAAACAGAGGAATCGCCTTTTCCGAAAACAACGCTTGTGTGACAAAATAATGCGTCAGCAGAATCGTCTCTCCAAGATAGATCAATGGATAAAAAGAAAGCGACGATTCTAACGTCGCTTCCAGCAGCGTTTCGGCGAACATAGCAGGAATGGCGACCAGGAAGAGGATCAGCAGCCGTTTGATAAGCAATCGCTCAGGTGAAGGAGCGAGCGTGTGATACTGTCTCCACCCAATCAACTGCACATAGACCATTACTGCGCTGCCAAGATGACTATTGAGAAATGACATGATGACGCAAAATCGGGTATCCGGCCAGAGAAAGGCGGCGCTATGCAGCATCACGTTGCAGAACAACAAAAGGCCGCCGCTGATTGCGATATGGCGTGTCTTCCGAGGGACAGCGAACAGATGAACACAGAAAACAATCAATGCGAACAGCGTCAAATAGCTCATGATAAATTCGTTTGTATAGATGATTGCGCTCATTTCCTCAAAAAATCCGTTTTTCTGATAAGGCGACAGATCAAAGAGATAACCGAGCCAAATCTGCATGGAGATGAAGATTGTCATAAGCGCCTGAAAGTACCCATAATACGCAAGCATTTCATT
>CAZMEO010000043.1:12529-18132 GCA_964565315.1 uncultured Candidatus Moduliflexus sp.
GTGACGCCCGACATGTCGGGCGTCACGCTGTTCAACGAGAATAATTTACGCCACCGTGACCGATTTGGCGAGGGAGCGCGGCTTGTCAATGTTGCGTCCGAGCTTGACGGCGGAATAGTAGGCGAATAACTGGCCGCCGACCAACTGGAGGAGCGGCGCGATGAGCGGCGGCACGTCGGGGAAAATGACTTCGGCGTTGAATTTCGAATCGGACGCGCCGAAATGAAAGCCGACGACAAACCCGCCGCGAGCTTTGACCTCTTCGACGTTGCTCATGGTGGATTCGTACAGGTCGGTTTGCGAGACGGGCGGCACGAAGACCTGCGTAAACATGTCTTTGTCAATCAGCGAAATCGTGCCATGTTTCATGAAGCCGCCCGCCATCCCTTCGGCGTGTTGGTAGGTCACTTCCTTCATTTTCAGCGCGGCCTCCATGCCGATTGCCATGTAGATGCCGCGCCCCAAAAAGAGCCAGTTTTTGATTGGCGCGTGGGCGTTGGCAATGTCTTGAATGCGGCTTAACCGGCGGTTCAGCACCCATTGAATTGCGTCGGGAAGTTGATGTAGCTCACGCTGATGCGCCTGATATTGATCTTCGGAAAGCATGCCGTTCAGCCGCCCGACTTCTAATGCCGTCCGCAGCAGCACCACCATTTGAGAAATGGCCGCTTTCGTGCTTAACACGCAGATTTCCGGCCCGGAACTCTGCATAATCGCATGATCAACTTCGCGGGAAATCGAAGAGCCGACGACATTTACGACCGCCGCCGATTTCGCGCCGCGCTTTTTGGCAAAACGGAGCGCTTTCAGCGTGTCGTAGGTTTCTCCGGATTGCGAGCAGCACAAAAAAAGTGTGCGCTCGTTGATTTCCGCCGAATATTCGAATTCGTCGGAACTGACGACCGGCAGGAATTTCCCAGCCAACTGCGCGAAATAGTAATGCGCCGTCAGCGACACGTAATAGGTCGTGCCAACGCCGACTAAATACGTCCGTTCGCTGTCGTGAATCATCCGCGCTAACGTCGTGATCTCTTCCTGCGGAATATTCAGCGCGGTTTTGACCGTGCCCGGCTGCTCGTGAATTTCTTTGAGCATGAAGGTCGGGAAGCCGCCTTTCTGCGCCGCCGCCGCGCTCCAGGTGATGTGCTGCACTTTGCGATTGATCCGCTCGCCGGTCTGCACATGCTTGATGGCGTAGGTGTCGCCGCTGATGACCGCGTATTCGTCGTCGTTCAAAATGACGATGTCGCGGGTGTATTCGATGAACGAGTTGATATCCGAGGCGAGAAACGTGCTGTTTTGGCCGATCCCAAGCACAAGCGGACTTTCTTTGCGGGCGCAGAAAATCTGGCGCGGCGCGTGCGTCGTGACAAACGCGAACGCATACGTCCCTTTCAGCCGCTTAAACGTCTTGAACATGGCGCGTTCCACGTCTTTTTCGCGCTCAAATTCGTCTTGCAGCACATGCGGAATCACTTCCGTATCGGTTTGCGACACGAACGTATGCCCGGCGGCGCTGAGTTCCTCCTTTAATTCGCGATAGTTGGAGATAATGCCGTTATGAATGACCGCGAACGCGCCATCGCCGCTGAGATGCGGATGCGAATTGATCTGCGTCACGCCGCCATGCGTCGCCCAGCGCGTGTGCGCCAATCCTGTGTTGCCTTGCGGCTCGGTCAAATGCTCGACCGCGTTCACTTCGTCCACGCTGCCGACGTTTTTGCGCACTTCGATGCCGGTCGGCGTCAACATGGCAAGGCCGCAGGAGTCGTAGCCGCGATACTCAAGATTTTTAATGCACCGGAAGAGCCGGTCGGAAATATTCGAATGACTGACTATGCCAACAATTCCACACATCGTTGTTTCCTCCTACAGCGTGACGTGATTCGGAACAAATCGCCCGGAAGGAATCAACGTTCCCGGCGCAAGGGTATTGCTTGCTCCAACCTTCGTGTTATCGCCAATAAACGCGCCTAATTTCATCAGGCCGCTGTCCGCCGGTTTGCCGTCAATCATGACTTTGACGGTTTCGCCGGTCATTAAATTATTCACGGTCATCATTCCAGAGCCGATCTGGACATTTTCGCCGACCACGCTGTCGCCGACAAACGACAGCCGCCCGATATTCACATGGTCGAAGAGGACGCAATTGTGCAGTTCCACGCCGAAGCCGATGACGCAATCCGCGCCGATGGCGGTGTTTTCCCGGACAAGCACGTTGTTGCCGATATACGTGCCGCGCCCGATGTAGCACGGCCCGTTGAGAATCGCGCCCGCGCTGATGACGACATCATCTTCGATCTGTACCGGGCCGTTGATCGTCGTGTTCCCCTGAAATTTGACCGAACCGGCGATTTTCGCGTGCGTGAACGATTTCATCAGGAAACGGTTCGCATCCAGCACGTTCCAGGGATAGCCGAGATCGATCCACTGATCCTGAAAAATAGAGCCGAAAAAGCCTTGTTCTTCGACAATTTTGTCGAATGCGGCTTCCATGTTGCCATTTGCGGTTTTGAGATGCTCGAACAACGTGTAATCAAAAATAAAGACGCCCGCCAATACGTAACTCCCTGCCTGATCGCTCGAAAGATGCGAGGCGATGCGGGTAATGCCGATATGCTCGTTGATCGAGACGTTGCCGTAATACGGATTGATTTTCGGCGTCAGCGTAATTGAGGCGACCGGCGCTAATTTGAGCGTAAAGGTTTCCAGCGTTTTCGCAAAGATATTCGACTGAAATAAAATATCGGCATAGACGAGAAAAAAGCGTTCGCCCGGCACGAATTTATCCTGTGTCAGCAGTACGGCGTCGCCGATGCCGGTCTGCTTGCTCTGTTCGATATATTGAATATTCGCGCCGAACCGCTCGCCGCGTTCGAAATAGCGCTTGATGCTGTTCGCATGATGGCCGACCACCATGATAATATCGCGGTTTCCGGTTTCCACCAGACCATTGACGATATATTCCAAGACCGGCTTGCCGCAAATCGAGAGCATCGGCTTCGGGCGGGTTTCTGTCAGCGGATTCAAATTCTGGCCGCGTCCGGCGGCTAAGATAATCGCTTTCATTGTGCGTAGCCTCCATAAAAATAGGGAAAAATCGTGACATTTTTGTCGCAAATTTAAAGAATAAAAATGGCGGGAGGTTCTGTCAAGGAAAAGAATGACCTGCTGATGATTTGCACGGGACTGAACGGAGAATTCCTGCTTGACAGAAACACAACAACGAATAAAAGAAGACAACGAATTCGTTCCTTTCTTCTATTCGATGTCGTGTTATCATTATGAATATGCTCATGATCGCCGCACCTGCAAGCGGAAGCGGCAAAACAACGATCACGATGGGATTGCTGCGAGCATTGAAACGGCGCGGCCTTGATGCCGCTGGTTTCAAGGTCGGGCCGGATTATCTTGATCCCGCCTTTCTCTCTGCCGCGTCAGGCAAGCCGACGCGAAACCTCGATCTTCATCTGCAAGGCGAACATGGTGTGGCGTATCAATTGCGCCGAACGCAAGCGGATTATGGCATCGTTGAAGGCGTCATGGGCTATTTCGACGGAATCGGTAACTCCTGGCGCAATTCGAGTTTTCATCTCGCTTCGCTGCTGAATATTCCGACCATTCTGATCTATGCGCCGAAAGGGGAAATGTTTTCGGTCGTGCCGAAATTGCTTGGAATGGCGCAGTTTCCCGGCTCGACGATTCAGGCTGTCATTTTAAATAACGTTACGCCGTCATATTGCGATTTGCTGCGGGAGGCGATTGAACAACATACCGCGCTCACGGTGTTGGGCTATCTACCGAACACCGAAGACGCCGCACTGAACAGCCGTCATCTCGGATTAGTGCAAAGCGTTGAAGTTGCGGATTTGGGCGGCAAAATCGAAACAGTCGCCGACCGGCTTGAGGCGCACGTCAATCTGTCGGCATTGCTCGATCTGATGCGCCCGCCGCAGATTCCAGACGTGTCAGCCGCAACGCTGGATCCGCTTCCGCACACTGTCTTGACCGTCGCTATCGCAAAAGACGAGGCGTTTTCGTTTTATTACGCTGAAAACCTCGAATTGTTGGAACGTTGCTGCCGCGTCATCTATTTTTCGCCGCTGCGCGACGCCGTGCTGCCGGAATGCGATTTTTTGTATCTCGGTGGCGGCTATCCCGAAGTGTTTCATCAAGCGCTTTCCGAAAACATGTCGATGCGCCAATCGATAAAAGAATATATCGAGCGCGGCGGCTGTGCGTATGCCGAATGCGGCGGGTTCATGTATTTGACCGAATCCGTCGAAAATGCGTCGATGGTCGGTATTTTCAAAGGGAAAACCAGCCTGACGCCGCGCTTGCAGCGGTTCGGCTATATTGACATCGAACTCAAGCGCGATTGCCTTTTAGGAAAACGCGGCGAGCGCCTGACCGGTCACGAATTCCACAAATCGACATCGGATGTAAGTGGAGAAACGGTCTTTCAGATTCGCAAAACCGCAGGAGAAAAAATATGGGAATGTGGTTTTGCGTATAAAAACGTCGTGGCCGGGTATCCGCACATCAGCTTTCTCGGCAATTCGTCCACGCTGCCGCATCTGCTGGCGTATATCGAGCATGAGCGACAGCGCTAAATTCATTCAATACTCATCTCGCGTTTTAATTTCTCGATGGCATTAACATCCATTCCCGTCGTTGACGCAATAAGTTGAATATCAACGCCAGCTTGAAGCAAACGTGTAATCATTGCGATTTTTTCAGCAGCGCGTCCTTGCTCAAGCCCTTGTTCAATTCCTCGTTCGATTCCTTGCTGAATCCCCTGTTCAATTCCCTCCTGAATTCCGGCGTTTTTTCCTTCAGAAAATCCATTCGTGAATCCTTCCGAAAATCCGTCTTTCTGAGCCTTCTTCAACGCGCCTTTTTGCAGCCAGATAAAATCCTTGCGCTTAAACTGAATTTCTAATTCCTCTTCGCTTAATCCTGCTGTATTCGCAATGTCGAACGCTTCCAATAATGTCGATTCCTGAAAAGACATCGGAATAAAATCCAATTCTCCAGCATGTTTGATGAAATAAATCCATTTATCAGCAATCGTTGCCAATTCGGTTTCCGCCTTCGTAAATTTCGGCAATTCAATAAAAATCAGTTCAATATCGTCGCTATATTTGATAAAGTGCTCTTTTTCGCGCACGTGCCAGTATGACATCACGTTCGGCAAGTCTTTAAACATCACGAAATCGGTGATCGTCAACGCAATAATCGGCTCAAGGCTGTCAAATGCCTCCGCTTTTTTTAATTGCGTCGAGTACGCTTTCGCGGCATTATACAAGACACGTTTTTCGAACCCTTCCACATTTAACACTTGCATTTCGATAATGACCGTTTTGGAGTTCGACAAAATCGCCTTCACATCGACAAAACTGTCTTTCATTCCTTCAAGCAGAGGAATTTGATAGGGATCAACAATCGTCAGATCAACAATGCGCCGCTCGCCGAAGTCAAGAATGGCATTCAAAAAATCGAGCAGAATTTCTTTGGACTGCTGGCTTCCAAACACCTTTTTAAAGGCATAATCGGTTTTGACATCTAAAAATCGCATACTGTCTCCTTACGTCATTGTGCGT
>CAZMEO010000044.1:0-15703 GCA_964565315.1 uncultured Candidatus Moduliflexus sp.
CTGCGTGGCGGTCGCCGAATCGTTCGGCCTCAGCCGGGCGATTGTGCGCCCGATCCGGTATCTCATGGAAACGATGCGTCAGGTTGAAAATGGCAACTTAGACGCCACCGCCCAGATTGCCACCCACGATGAATTGCAAACTTTGGCGCAGTCGTTTAATAAAATGACGCAGGAACTCAAAATCAGTGTGGCGCGCCAGAAAGAACAGGAACGCTTGCAGCAGGAAATGGAATTGGCGCGGCGCATTCAGATGGCGATTCTGCCCAACGAAATGCAATACGATGGGTTTGAAATCGAGGCCGTCATGCTCCCCGCCGAAGAAGTCGGCGGTGATTACTACGACGTGCTGGTCGGCAATGATGGAGCGCTCTGGCTCGCCATCGGCGATGTCTCCGGGCATGGCGTCACGCCCGGCCTCGTCATGATGATTGCGCAGACGATTCACGCGACGATTACGACGCAATTGTCGCTGACGCCGAAAGACGTGATTGAAACGGTCAATCGCGTGCTCTATCAATCCGTGCATGACCGATTGCATGCCGATCATTTCATGACCTTCACGACGTTGAAATACGATGGCGGCGGGCGATTTATGCACGCCGGGGCGCATCTTGATTTGATTATTCACCGACAGGCCGCGCAGACCTGTGAATTGATTGACACTGATGGCGTCTTCTTGAACTTTATTCCCGACATCGCCGATATCACCACGAATGCGACCTTCACGCTCGACATCGGCGACACGCTGATTCTCTACACCGATGGCCTGACAGAAGCCTGGAATGCAGCGGGAAACATGCTGGATGTATCCGGCTTTTTGGACATCGTGCAGCGCCACGCCGGAAAAGCGACTGTGGCCATGCGCGACGCCATTATGCAGGATGTCCTGACCTGGTGCGCAAACATGCGCAAAGATGACATGTCGCTGGTCGTGGTGCGCCGCGTTCGTTAAATTCGCGCATCGTACCGACGAGGGCGTTGGCGGTACAAGGTGATGAAACAAAAATGAACGCATTATTCGATAAAACGCAAATCAAAGGCATGACACTCAAAAACCGGTTTATCCGGTCAGCGACCTGGGAAAATATGGCGACTCGCGAAGGCGGCCTGTCGGAACGTCTCTTGAATGTGTACGAAAAGCTTGCGAAAGGAGGCGTCGGCCTGATCATCTCCGGGACAGTGTATTTTTCTCCATCAATTTCAGGCCATATCGTGCTTGCCAGCGATAACGCTATCCGCGAATACCAGCGGTTAGCCAACGTGGTGCATCAGCATGACTGCAAGATTCTGCTTCAGGTGAACCATGCGGATCACAGCGAGCGGTCGCCGCTTCCCGCCGCGCTGTCGCACGAGCAGATTCGCGCCATTATCACGGAGTTCGGCAACGTGGCGGCGCGGGCGGAGCAGGCCGGATTCGATGGCGTGCAGCTTCATGCGGCGCACGGCTTTTTCTTAAGCCGTTTCATCCATCCGCTTGTCAACCGGCGCACCGATGAATACGGCGGAAGTCTTGAAAAGAATCTTCGGGTTCTTTCAGAAATTTACGATGAAATCCGCCGCCGCACACGCCCCTCATTTCAGATATTCATGAAAATCAACTGCATTGACGGCAGCAGCCCAGCGCTCGTCTTCGATGCCTGTCGTTACACTTGCCGCCATTTTGCGGAAAAACAGATGGACACGATTGAAATCAGCGGCAATGTGTTCGATTTCCCTGACTCGCGCATCAATCCCTATCGCGAATCGGTATTGCGGGACTATGCCGCGCAAATCGCCGACGATGTGGATATTCCGATTATTTTAGTCGGCGTGAATCGGTCATGCGCCACAATGACGGAGATTCTGAATGCCACAAAAATTCGCTATTTTTCGCTGTCGCGCCCGCTGATTCGCGAGCCGAATTTGATCAATTTCTGGCGGGCTGATCCGGCGTATGTTCCACAGTGCATTTCCTGTACGCAATGTTTCCGTCCTGACGGCAACACCTGTATTTTCGAGACATGAGTTGGCAAATCTGCGTATTGCTGAACAGTCCTGTTCGTCGAGTGCAATGCAATTGCGGCGAACAGGGCTGTCCAACGGCGCAATTGTTTACTGCGGCATCGGAATCACCTGATAGGGCAGCATTAAATCTTCGCATAATTCTTCGCCAGTTTCCTGCATATCTTCGTCGCCGTCTTCATAATACCAGTTGACGGTCACCGTGCCGCCCGCTTCATAGTACCTGTCAAGCAGTTCCAAAAAATCAAGCAGGCATTTCGAGGAACTGGTATTCAAATAATTGATCGTGATATTCACGGTCAACGGACGGTTGATTTCAGCGATATACCGCTTGAGCCAGGCGTATAACGGTGCAAAAAATTCGACGGGGTTTTCGGGATACGACGCGCCAGTCATGACGAGGACGCCAGTGATCGCATCAAAGACAATGCCCAGACAGTCTCTTTTTCGTTCGATGCGTAAATTTTCCATAGCACTATTCCTTGTGAATTTGAACGGATAACACCACAAATGTCCGGTGTTCATCAAGAACAGTGGTCTGCACGTCAATCGGCTGACCGGCCTTGCGCACAATGCTGATCAACCCGACGCCTCCGCCGATTTTCCCGTCCTCGCGTGGCTGTTTCAATCGTTCTTTATATGCCTGTTTCAGTTCTTCCGCTCCTAATTGATTAATCGCCGCACAGCGTTCGTGTAACTCCGAGGCTTGTTCCGCAGTCACCATATTTCCGGCGAAAATCGTGAAGTGCGCTTGATCCTCCCTGATGAGCATCACCCCGGTGCCAACTTGTTTGTTATCAATGACGGCGCGTTCCGACGAATAGCGGTAAATATTTTGCGCTAATTCGATAAAGATGAAAAACACTTTCTGCGCAATGCGCTGTTGGGCATCTTCGCCCGATAATTTTTCTTTCAGCAAGTCGCCGACGCTGATCAACACCTCCTGCGAAATATCCCCTTTAAACGCAAGAATAACGCGCTGCGCCTGCATAATCTGATAAAAATCAAACACTTGAAATGGTATCATACGCTCCTCTTTACAATCGAATTCCGAACATCGTCAAATCGTCACGCTGCGGCTCATGACGCTGATGCGTTTGTAAGCGTTCAAGCAGCCGCGCCCGTTGAACCGCCACCGGAAGCGGCGCGAGTTCCGCAAGAAGCGTGCGAAGCTGCGGCGAGCCGAATTTGCGCTCGTCTGGATCAGGCTGGTCTGCCAGTCCATCCGAACACAAATAGAGCATATCGCCCGGATTGACCGCAATGTCCTGATTGGCAAACGTGCGCTGTTCCTCTTTCTGGCGTCCGCCGATAGATTTCCGGTCGCCTTTGATTTCCTGCAATTCCTGGCCTGAAACAAGATAGAGCGGACGTTTCGCGCCCGCAAACGTCACGCGCTGCCGCCCCGGATGCAGACGGCATAAGCAGACATCCATGCCATCCATCGCTTCGCCCGTCTGCTGCTGCAACGCCGCCCGTACATCACAATGCAGCCGTTCCAAAATCTGCGCCGGTTCAAGCACCCGGTCTTCCGCGACGATTTTATTCAGCAGCGTTTGTCCAATCATGGAAAGCAATGCGCCTGAAACGCCATGCCCGGTGCAATCGACCACCGCAATCAGCACATCGTCGTTGACCTGAGCGAGCCAGTAAAAATCGCCGGAGACAATGCTGAGCGGCAGGTAAATAATGAAAGGCTCGCCGATGGATGCCTGCGCCATGCGTTCCGGCGACGGCAGCAGCGCCTCTTGAATCCGCCGGGCATACTGGATGCTGCTGGTAATCTGCTGATTTTTTTCGGCTAACTCCGCGTTGGCGCGTTCCAAATCGGCAAACGCCTGCTGCAACTGCTGCGTCATGGCATTGAACGCCGCCGAAAAATCCCCCATGAAGTCCACGCGCTGCGTGAAATCTCCTGCCGCGATTTTCTGCGTTTTCCAGGTGAGATGCCGCAAGCTCGCTTGAAGGCTTTTGAACGATTGCAGCACGCGCATTTTGCCTTTCGGCGGCTCGTAATCTAATTCGCCTCGCGACAGGGAATACATGAAATCGGCAAACTCGTTGTATTCTCCGAGAAAACGATTGATATACGTCACGGCCTGCGTATATTCGTTCTCCGGCGCGTCCGGCGGCAGCGGCAACGGCGCAGGCTTTTCGCCGCGCAGCAATCGATAAAACAATTCCGAGATCGCGTCAAGCTGCGTTTCCTGAATGGCAAGCATATCTTAAATAGTCATTACCCATCTGTCAGACACCTTTAAGGTGTCTGACAGATTGAGTTCATCAGTCCAATCTGTGTTCTATTCGCTTTTCGGTTTGACATCAAAGCGACAGACCCGGTCGCCGGAGCACCAGCAATCCACTTCTTTCACGCGGAAATTGCGGCCTGTGTGAGCGGACAAAATGCCCTGGATAAAGCCTTCGTCATACGTGCAGATTTGTTCTTCGCAGACCGGCAGCCCGGAGCAATCGAGATCTTCGGCGACGGTCAGCGTAAATGTCAACTCGTCCAAATTCGCGGCCTCGACGCGGAGAATGCCGACTTGCAATTCTTTCAATACCTGCTGCAATTCGCTGATAAACTCATCGAAACTTCCTGTCTTTTTCGTCAACACGTTCTGATATAATTGCCGTCCGGCCTCTTCTCCGGCTTCGTAAAATGTCCGATCCGCTTCTTCGACGCCGACTTTCCGAATCAGCACGTCTCGCAGCGTAAACTGCATCAGGCGATACACCACCACATTCATCGTCTGCCCTAAATTTGGGCGTCCTTCGGAAATGTCGCCCAACATGCTCCAATCAAACATAGATGTGTTGCGCTCTTCTTTAAACATAGAATAGTCCCCTTTAAAAACATGCAGGAGTGCCACGCTTGCGTTGGCGAAACGATTCCTTCACAGGCCAAAACAAACTGCGGCACTCCTGAAATTTCTTAACACGATTGATGCAGAATTCCAGCGGGTTGTTCGTCTGAGCAAGTGTCTTCGACTCAATAAATGTTGCGCTGCTGATACAGTTTTCGCGCGATTTCCAGGGCTTTTTCTTCGCCGTGCTTGTCAATCGACACCCCGGTGCGGCGCTGGTGGTGGTCTTTATCAAGCGTGGTAATAATCAGCCAGGCATGATATTTGCCGACGCGCTTGCCACGCTTATAATGCCGCACCATCGTGCGTCGAATCCCTTTAAAACCGGTGTTGGTCGGATGCGTTACGCCTAACACCTGCCGCTCCGTGCGCGGCTTGCCGATAGACTCTTCAATATCGTTCCGCCATTCCTCGGCGCGGCTCAACGCCGCCTCTTCGCCGCCGTATTCGGCAACCGAAAAGAGTTTCGAGTATTGTTCCTTTTTCCATTGAATGCGAACGTAAAACCCATCTACGCGCTTTTTGGCGTCTTTTACGCGCGTAATATTTTTCATCACTTTAACACTCTCGCCTGCCATTTCGCAACACTCCTCTTCTTTCTCCTGTAAGCAACCTATTCAACAGACATTAACGGATATAGAATATCTGCCAATCTGTCATTCTGTCAAGCAGGAATTCGAGAATATCACGAATCGGCGCAAAACGTTCAGGCGATTTCTCGTCGGGCTTCGACAGCGCGGAGATAGACCTGATAATCGCGCTGGCCGAAACACACGAACGTCACCATTGTCAGCGTGTCATCTTGCGCCAGGAACGCGCTCACGACAGCGACAGCGATGCGTGACGCCCGCTCAATCGGAAAGCCGTAAATTCCCGTGCTGATCGATGGAAACGCAATCGTGCGCAGGCCATATTGAACGGCTAACGAGAGGGAATTGCGGTAACAGTTTTGCAGCAATTCGTCTTCGTGATGGCTGCCGCCGCGCCAGACTGGGCCGACGGTATGGATGACATATTTCGCGGGAAGCTTGTAGCCTCGCGTAATTTTGGCTTCGCCGGTCTGACAACCGCCCAACGTCCGGCATTCGGCCAGCAATTCAGCCCCGGCAGCGCGATGAATCGCGCCGTCCACGCCGCCCCCGCCCAATAACGATGAGTTGGCAGCGTTGACAATCGCCTCAACGCTCAACCGCGTAATATCGCTGTCAATCACTTGTATGCGCTGATTCATATTTTTTTACCACGACACACGCGAAATACGCGAAAATCATGGGCGTCAATTCGTGAAATTAAGAATCAATTCCCGATGCTGCGGATATTCTTGCAGCAAGGCGTTTCGTTCGGCTAATTCGAAATCTTGAAACTCGAATCCTGGCGCGGTGATGCAACTGAGAAACGCATACGCATTTTTTTTATTGACTTTTGCGCCAAACCACACATTATGAGGAATAATAATCTGCGGAAGTTCGCCGCGTTCGATATGTGCGCCAAGAACGATTTCCTGCACGCTGCCGTCGCGGTGGATAAGAAAAAGCGTGAGCGCCTCGCCGAAATGATGACACCAGATTTCTTCGCATTTGATGCGGTGAAATTTGGACACTTGATCGCTGGGCAGCAGAAAATAAATCGCCTTTGCGCTGCGCCGCTCTGACGAATAGCGGTCGGGCATTCCGGCGCGGCCTATGATGTCGGGAGAAACATACGTTTCATAATAATATCCGCCTTCAGGATGAGCGGCTAATTGGAACTGTCGAATCAGGTCAGTCATGGCATATTCCATAAGATTCCTCCTCAAATGCTCGATTCGCCGGTGAAAACGGCGCGTTCTCGACGTCATGCGAAACAATGCGGCAAACGGCTTGCTTGCTGTCATGACAGGAAGGCGAAGAAAGATTTTGTGCCAAGTAAAAAATCACAATTTTTGAAAATTAAAAACGGTTGTGTGGCGGATACGTCCATCATCACGGAGCGACCATGAAACTCACATTTCTCGGAACCGGCTCAGCATTTACGCTCAAGAATTACCAATCGAACATGATTTTAACTGCCGACGATAGCGAGAACCTCCTGATTGATTGCGGCGCGGACGTGCGGTTTGCGCTGCGCGATATCGGGCTCACCTACAAAGATATTGAAAGTGTGTATATTTCGCATCTGCATTCCGATCATGTCGGCGGTCTTGAATGGCTGGGCTTCACCAGAAAATTCGATCCGTCATGCCGCAAGCCCCGCATGTTTATCAGCCGTTACATCAAAAGCGAACTCTGGAGCACGGTGCTGTCGGGCGGCATGTTGTCGCTTCAGGGCGAAGTCGCGGATTTGGACACCTATTTCGAAGTGAACAGCATCGGCAAAAATCAGGGGTTTGTCTGGAAAAACATCGAATTCCGCTTAGTGCAGGCGGTTCATATCATGAGCGGTTTTCATATCGTCCCCAGTTTCGGCCTCCTGTTCAAAATCAATGGCATTACCACCTTTTTAACCACCGACACGCAATTTTCTCCCGCCCAAATTACCGAATTTTATAAACGCGCTGATGTGATCTTCCATGATTGCGAAACCGCTCCGTTCCATAGCAACGTGCATGCGCATTATGAGCAGCTTCGCACGCTGTCCCCGGAGATGAAGCACAAGATGTGGCTGTATCATTATCAGGATGGCGAGCTTCCCGACGCGCAGGCAGACGGATTTGCAGGATTTGTTCACAAAGGAGATACGTTTGATTTTTCTCATCCAGACACCTCTTTTCCCATGAAATTATCGCTATGATTATCGTTAATTTTTTCACCACGCTGCGAACCTATCTGAAAAGCCGACAAGCCCGCATTCACGGCGAAGACCTCAGCATTGTCGAGTTATTGCAGCAATGCGAAGCGCAAACCGGCAAAGCCTTGCTGCCGAAGCTTATCAACGACGATGGCTCGCTGATTCCGGGCGCAATGATTTTGATCAATGGGCAGGATATTCTGCATCTGCAAGGGATTCGCACGATTGTCAGAAATGGCGCGGATGTCGCCGTCTTTCCGCCCAAAACCGCAACAAATCAGTGAGGAACATTATGCTACTTCTCGGATCGCATGTTTCAATCAGCGGCGGGCTGCATAAGGCGTTTCCGATTGCGCAGGAAATCGGCTGCACCGCCATGCAAATTTTTACGAAAAATTCGAATCAGTGGAACGCCAAACCGTTGCAGGCCAACGAGATTGACCTGTTCAAGAGTGCCTGGAACGCGTCGGGAATCGCCTGCGTCGTGGCGCATGATTCGTATTTGATCAATTTGGGAACGCCCGACGAGGCGCTGTTGGAAAAATCGCGCCATGCCATGCTCATCGAAGTGCAGCGCTGCGAACAATTGGGGATTCCGTTTCTTGTCATGCATCCCGGTTCGCATGTCGGCTCAGGCGAAGACGCCGGGTTGCGGCGCGTGGCGGAATCGTTCGACGAGATACACCGGCAGACCGAAGGCGTTCGAACGCAGATTCTCGTAGAAACGACTGCCGGACAAGGCACGAATCTTGGCTATCGCTTCGAACAGATTGCCCGGATTTTCGACCAGGTACGCGCCCCGGAACGGCTCGGCGTCTGTTTCGATACCTGTCATGCCTTTGCCGCTGGCTATGAGATACGCACGGAAGCGGGGTATCGCGAGACGATGGCGGAATTCGACCGATTGATTGGGCTTCATCGCCTGAAAACGATTCACCTGAACGATTCGCTTAAACCACTCGGCAGCCGCGTGGATCGCCACGATGCTATCGGTAACGGGCAGATCGGCATTGACGGCTTTCGCTGGATCATGAATGATCCGCGTCTGGCCGATGTCCCTAAGATTCTGGAAACGCCAAAAGGAGACGATCCGGTGGCGTCGGATAAAGAGAATTTGGCGCGGCTCTATGCGCTGCTTCCGCAGCAAGCCTCGTAGATTCCGTTTTCTCTGAGACATCACGCTTGACAAAGAGATGGGGAGAGCGTATTGTTACCATAGTGTAGTTGTTTGTGCGTTCTGTTCATCATCCGTCGTTAAGGTTCAACCATTCAATCATTCAAGGAGAAAAATATGTTTCATACGATGCGTACACTGGCGCTGAGCGTTTTGCTGGTCGGGTTGGTCTGGTGTCAAGCCGGTTTTGCTGTTGACTTGCCTGAAGGCGCTGTGAAAGATGACGCCTTATCAGGAATTGCGTTAGAAAAAGCCCAGGAGGTTTTTGCCGCTCAGAAGGCCGCCCTGCAACAATATCTGGCAACAGATACCGAGTTGCCCGAAGATCAAAAAGCTTTTATCGAATCGCTGCTGGCAACAGCCGAACAACAATTGCAAACGCTCGGCAAGATGGAGATTTATTTTGTGGAAGAAGCTGCTCCAGGCGGGGCGTATGATGCCGTTGTCGACTTCTATCAAAACAAGTTGAATAATTTTACGAATCTCGGCAGCGAGGAATTGGCGATGATGCTCGATACACCGTTGGTCATGCCAGAGGAGACCAAAACGGCGTTTGAAGCAATGATCAATGATGGCAGCGCCCGCGCTGCCGCAGGCACGTCCGGAGGAACGTCGCGCGTCAGTATCATGACGTTTTATATTCATCCAGACACACTCGAATTGATTCAGAAGACCACAATTGTCGTGGCAACAACAAAATAATTGCGGCAACGCGCATCGTTCAAGGAGTGTCAACGCTTGGCGCGTTGGCACTCCGAAGGATAACCGTTCCGAACTCAACTCTCGCCTTTATCAGGCGCGTTTTTCGTCCAGACGCATTATGAAACAACGCCAATCATGCTTTTTCGCTGTGATGTGTGTCTGCGGGCTGCTGATGCTGTCGAACACGGCAAGCGGCCAGGTGGCGACGACGCGCGAGTATGTGATCGGCGTTGGCGATGCGTTGGATATTCTCGTCTGGGGATTTCCCGAATTTTCTTCCAAGGTGGGTGTGCGCTCAGACGGCAAAATCACGCTGCCGATGTTAGGCGACGTGCAGGCGGCGGGTTTGAGTACCTCACGATTGAAAGCGACATTAGCCAGCGGCGATTTTATCGGAAAGTATGTCACGAATCCGAATATCACGATCACCGTCACGTCTTCGATGGGACAAATCACGCTGACGGTCAACAACCACTCCTATACGGTGCCGCGTGGAGCGACGATCAAACAATTACTCGACCAAATCGTTCCGACGTTGCCATCTGACCCTGCCCCGAATCTTTCCGCCATCAAAATTCTTGGCGCGGACGGAGAATATATTGTTGACTGGAACGCGCTGCAATCAGGCAACGCGCCGGGAATGAACATCCAGTTGGAATGGGGCGATGACGTGCAGATTTCATCGGCTGACGCGGAACGATCTTCCTCCATGTCCCCGATAGCTCCATCTGAAACGACGCAGATCAAGACCTTTACCCGGGAAGAATTGGCTGGCTTGCTCAAGGATGCGCCGCCGGAAAGATTGGAAATGCTCATAGCAATGGCGACCCCGTCAGACGATGGCCGCTACACCCTTGATGCCTCAACACTTTCGGAAGAACAGCGGCAGCAGATCGGGGAAGATATTCTCGCGCGTCTGTTTCCAGAGTCATCTCCTGCGTATCAGGTCTTCAGCGATTTCACGTTAGCGGCGCTCGTCGTTAATTTAGCGCGAGAACATGGCGTTGAAGCGTATCTGGCACGTCCTGATTCGGAAAACAACGGTCTGCCCGTCATTCGACGCGTTAGCGAAGGCGACCTTCTTCAAAAAGGCGACACCGCGGAAGAAAATATTTACCTCCAGGAAATCAATGACATCGAAAAATTCGCGATTCTCCGAAAAGGAGAGGCGTTACAGCAACTTCCCCTGCCAGCGTTAAGCAGTGACCTCAAGCTTTCCGGGATTCAACGATACGGAGCGACGCGGAAAGCATTTTTTTCGAAATTGCCCAAAATTTCTGAGAAAAAGCCGATGCCGCGAGGATTTCAAGAACAAGACACGCTGCCCGGCGGCGCAAAAATCGCGCAAATTACCGACGAGTGGGTGCTTCTGCAACGCGACGCAGCCTTCGAATTGCTCTTGTTGCGCGATTCATATAGCCGGAGTCGCGAGCCTGAAACCGCCTCATTGGTGAACCTTGCGGAAACTGCTGAACCCGTCTCGCTTGAGCAGAAGACGCCACCCTCGCTTGCGCAGGCCAATCTTCCGCCGGAAATGCTCAAGGCGCTGCCGAAGCCGCTGCAAGCGATGAATACCTTTAGTAAGGTGTTTTTTGCCACCCCGTTGATCGAATAACTGAGTTCTCTCTCCAAAAATCTATTGACAAGCTTCAACGACGCAGGTACAGTTTCGACCATCGAGAATCAGCCTCAACTTCAGTGTGATTTCTGATAGAGACGCGAGGAATGAACTGTGGAACACCTTGAACATCTTGTCTCAGATGAAGTAAAGTTTAATGTCTTGACGGAAGTCTGCTCATTTTTAAACTCCGCCATGCCGTATGAGCAGCAATTGAACGCGGTGGTTGAGGCGGCGAATACCTTGCTTGGCGTTGAAAATAGCTCGCTCATTCTCTGGGATGACGACACGCAGTTGCTCCATTTCCATGTCGCGACCGGAGAAAAAGGCCAGGAACTCAAGGGACTGACAATGCGGCGCGGCGAAGGGATTGCCGGATGGGTCGCCGAGCATGGCATTCCGGTCGTTGTGCCGGATGTCTCGAAAGATGCGCGGTATAACCCCAAAATCAGCGAGACGCTGCATTTTGAGACGCATTCGATTCTTTGCGTGCCGATTCGAACGCGAGACGCCGTGATCGGGTCATTCGAAGCCGTGAATCGCGCTGATGGACGCGCCTTCGAAGAGCGCGACATTCCCTTATTGGCGGCCTTTGCTTCATTTGTCGGGATTGTGCTTGAAAATTCGAGAACCCGCCGTTCGTATGAAGAAAGCCAGCGCGAACTTGAGCGGCTCGTTCAATCAAAAAGTTCAGAAGTTGACAGCATCAATAAAGACCTGACGCTGAAAACGCAGCGCATGGCGCTGACCACTAAAATCGTCTCGCTGATCAATTCCAACCGCAGCATGGATGACATTCTGATTGAAGTCGCCAAGCAGTTGCAGCGGCTGATTCCGCTTGATTATGCGACAGTAGCGCTGATTCAAGACAATGAACTGCTGCTGCGCGAACTCCTTCCGTTTTCAGAAACGCTGATTCCCGACGGCTTGCGCATTCCATTCGACGAATCCGTCATCAAATATGTCGTGCAGTATAAACGCTCGATTTTCCACAACCGCCCGCGCTGGTATCGCTGCTTTTTAGAGCAGGGGCGCTTTTTGGAAACGCAGCTCAGCACCATGCTCTGCATGCCGGTTGTCGCCTCTGATTCGACGGTCTTAGGCACGTTAAACCTCGGATGTATCGAAAAACATTCGTATGAAAAAGAATCGGTCGATATTGTCACGTTTATCTCCAAGCAATTAGGCGTGGCGTTCGAACGCTTCAAACTGCGGAGTTCATTGGAAGAAGTCAACCAGAAGCTGAATGAAAAGACGTTCGAATTACGCCGCAACCTGATTAAAATGGGAGACGCGAACCTGCGCCTGTTCAATACGCAGCAGGAATTGCGGGAGAAAGATAAGCGCATGAACGCGCTTCTGCAAGAAGTGCAGCGGAAAAATGAAGAATTGCAGAAGACGCTGGCCGAATTGAAAGAAACGCAGACGCAATTGGTGCAATCCGAAAAAATGGCGTCATTAGGGCAATTAGTGGCCGGAATTGCGCATGAACTGAATACTCCGGCGGGAGCAATCAAAGCGGCCTCTGAAATTATTCCCGACTATATTCAGAAAGCGTTCTGGGCGTATGAAGCCGTCGTGCAGGCCGGAATGACGCCGGAACACCGTCAGCAGCTTCTCGCGCTCATCGAACGGATGATCGACGTTGCCAAAGACCAGCAGCGGCGCACCACGTCTTCCATTCGAGAACAAAGCAAACACCTCTTAGATGTGCTGACAGAGCGAGGCATTCGGAACGCCCGCTCAGTCGCGAAAGACATTGCCCGCTGTTATCTTGACGACGAATTAGAGCCGCTGCTGAAATTATTCAGCGCCTATGACGTGCCGTTAATCATGGATGTGTTGAATAATTGCAGCCGGGTGCTGGTTTCCTCGCGTGACAATCAATTAAGCATCGAAACGATTTCCAAAATCGTGCGGGCGTTAAAATCGTATTCCTATTTAGATCAGTCGCAGGAACGCACCGTAGATTTGAATGACGATATCGAAAATACGCTGACGATTTTGCATAGCCAGATTCCTGAGAATGTCACGATTGTCAGAAATTTCGGCGAGCTGCCCAAAATTCAGTGTTTCGGCAGCGAACTGAATCAAGTCTGGACGAATGTCCTTCAAAACGCCTTGCAGGCGCTTGAAGGAACAGGCGGAACCATCACCATCGAAACGTCCGCGCCTGCGGATGTCATTTCCGTCAAAATCATCGATAACGGTACGGGAATTCCGCAAGACATTCAGGAAAAGATTTTCGATCCATTTTTTACGACGAAACGTGGAAAATCCACCGGTTTAGGGCTCAGCATTACTCAACAAGTCGTGGATAAACATCATGGCTTTATCCGCCTGAATTCCGTGCCGGGCAACACTTCCTTCGAAATCGTCCTGCCCCAGGAAGGCATCAAAGCTGCGCCCCTCAAAAAGAAGAGCAGCCTGATTGCAGTCGAGTCGTCGTAACGGCGGAGGCTGCGTCTGCGTTTTCCGCCTCACTTCAGAGAGCCTCATCGTGAAATGTGAAGTGACATTTCTGATATTGTGGCGATATTTCTGACATCCCTCGTCATTCTTCCGAATCTATATGTCGCAATCGTCGAAAACGTTTGAAGGCGATAATAGTCTAACCCATTATTTTTAGATATGTTATGCGATAATTTTCCTTGAACGAAATTATGCGGGGAGGAGTTGGCACGAGCTTTGGATATATAGAAGAGCGTGATGCACAGCGCAGAACAAATTGACAACGCAGCATGTTTATATTTCTCCGGGAGCTTGAAGTTGCATGGGTGATCTGATGTGATGATGTGGCGGGCGTCCTCCTCCTCCTTCCATATCAATTACCCCTGTTTCCCCTCCGGATCTCTCGTCAACGTGAGAGCTTTCCGGTTTGTCTCATAGTTTCCGGTATGCGGCAAGAACCTCCCCTGTTTCTTGCAAGCAGCCGGAACTATGGGAATGAGCCTATCATGAAATCATATTCTGCACATAATATTATATGGCGTTTTTTTCTGATCAGCACTACTTTATCGGCGTTATTCTTGGCCGGCTGCGAGGAAGATGATCGCGATACCTCTCCGATTCTGCCAGGGCAAGTGGCGATACTGCAAGTGACCATAGACCCCGATCCTGTGTATCAGGGGTATGGAGATAAATATCGTTATACGGTGACAATCGATGAAAAAAATGGCGTCGGCGCAACGATTACGTCAATGAAAATCGAGCGCATTGATAGCGAAGGCACGTCGTTTGATGCGGATGATTATGATGAAGCGGAAGTGGCGGCGACATTCGGCTCGTCGTATATTTCTCCGTATGGGCGCTTAGCGACATACGTGACGCACGAATGTTATCAATGCGAATACGAACGCTGGCTGCTGCGCTACGAAGATGATCTTGGCAATGAGCGCGAAAAATCGGCGACCGTGACGATGATCCCCCGATAATGGCATAGTTGTCAGACACTTGGAGGTGTCTGGCAACTTTCCAGAAACAAGAATTTCACCTTGCCGCGCAACCTGATTGCGTAGGCGTTCGAAGAAAGATTCCTTCCCCAGCAGTCAGATTTCCCGCAAGACGATAAGATACTTCCAAAAATTTCTTGTGTTTTTTCAAAAAAGATGTGAGATCACCCTGAAATGTAAAAAATACGTTCGTACTAAAAACCTCACAGGTCTCTAAGACCTGTGAGGTTTGAGGTAATTGAGAAATATGAATGCCGTTTTCATGCGATGCTCTCGCAGAGAAGAATGACACGATCATGTTGACCTTACAAAACAAGACATTTTTTCGGCTGGCGTTGTTCATAATGCTTATCATCGCGTGCAGCGCCTTCGCCGCTGCCGCAGAAGAACTCCCGCCGCAGGAGCCTGAAGAATTTCCGCTGTTCGAAGACATTCCGGTGGTCGTCACCGCGTCTCAGAAGCCTGAACGCATTACCGCCGCGCCTTCGATTATTTCCGTCATTACGGAAGAAGATATTGAGCGCATGGGAGCGCGAACCATTACCGATGTGCTGCGAACGATTCCCGGCATTGATATTGTGCAGGATCAATTCGGCGTCTCGCAAATCATTGTGCGGGGATTGGGCTTAAACGGCACATCCGGCGATTCGTCTGGCGTGAAAATCCTGATGGATGGACACGCCCTGAATGATCCGTTTACGGGCGGCGCGACCAGATATTATGATGACCTCTCGCTCTTGAATGTCCGCCGCATCGAAATCATTCGCGGCCCCGCGTCAGCCATTTACGGCAGCAATGCGTTTGTCAGCGTGGTGAATATTCTGACGAAACACGCCCAGGAAATTGACGGGATTGAAGCGGGGCTGGAAATCGGCCCGGATCAAACCTATCGCCCCACATTTCTGATTGGAAAAACGTTGAACGAGCTTGACATCGTGTTATCTGTCAACTATCTGACGACCGATGGCGCGAAACGTTCGATGGATGCCGATATCGCAAGCGTCTATGACGACATCTCAGGCACAGCCGGGTATTCGCCAGTTTCGCTTGCGCCAGGAACGTATCAACATGCGCGGGAAACGTTCGATCTTTCGTGGAAAATGGATTGGAACGATCTCGCCTTTAC
>CAZMEO010000044.1:15803-17895 GCA_964565315.1 uncultured Candidatus Moduliflexus sp.
TGATTTTAGACGGTTCTGAAAAAAGTCAGCGCTTTGGCGCTGAAGCGAAATGGCATGTTCGCCTCTCCTCGCAAAATGATCTCATCGTCGGCGCCGCGTATGAATATTTCGAGACCAATTCCCTGACAGTTCAAACCAATATTGATTCGCCTGATGTTGTGCAAGACATCTCGATTCTGTATCCAGGATTTCAAGACGCCTCGTATCAACATTTTCTCTCGCTGTTTGCCCAGGATAGCTGGCGGCTTCATCGCGACGTCGATGTGACGCTTGGCATGCGCGGCGATTATTTTAACGATTTCGGCGGCATCTTTACGCCAAAAGTCGGCTTGACGTATGAGCCGAATCGCAGCAAATTAAATTTCAAAGTTTTGTTCGGCTCAGCCTTCCGCATCCCGTCCTTCAGCGAAATGCTATTAGCGTTCGATGAGAACAATGAGCAGCTTTCGGATGACCTGATTCTTGAAGAACTGCGCACATTCGAAGTCGGGGTCGGGTATAAGCCTGTTGATTGGCTGGTCGGCGAGATCAACTATTTCTTTTCAGATATTAACCAATTAGTGCAGGTTTCTGAGGGCGAGGACACCGGGAGTTCTCCCATCGGCACGACCAGAATTTACAATAATATCGGCGGGCTTGATACGCAAGGGGTTGAAGCGGAAATCCAGGGAATCTACAAGCAGGAAATCCGTTTGGGACGCCGTCCGCGCGCGCTTGGCACGTCGTTCCGCCTCAACTATTCGTATGTGGATGCCCAGGATACGCTCACGCATCAAGCGGTTCCCTATATTCCCCGCCATAAGGGAAACATCGGCGTCGGTTTTTTGCTGGAAGCGTCAGAAGCCACAGAATCGTCTTCCAACAACCTCTTTCGCATCTTTAACGACGAACTGTCGGTGTTTTTTAACATGCTGCTGCTCAGTGAACGCAACCGGGTTGAAAAAGACGCGCGACCGCCATTGCCGGGAATCGCCATTTGCGATCTGACCTTTACGGCGCATAAGTTATTTCGCAAGAATATCGAACTTTCGTTGTCAGTCAAAAATATGTTTGATCAAGCGTATCACGACCCCTCGCCGACGGTCATCGTCTCGCCAGACCTTGAGACGTATCCGTCTGATATTCCGAGTCCAGGACGAAGACTCTTCGCCGAAATCCGCGTGAAATTTTAAGGGATGTTGATATGCATGTAACAATCAGGCTGCGAACTCTCTGGATGGGCTTCTGGCTGTTTTCTGCGTGCTTCGGCATGTTCAAGATCGCCATTGCAGAAGAGGTCCCCGCTGACGCGCCCACCATCGTCATCATCCAGCCGCGCAGCGTCACCGCGTATCAGGATGCCGTTCAGGGCTTTTTGCGCCATCTCCGCATTCTTTCGCCGACGCGCTTTAATGTCATTATTTTCGAAGAACCCGCCGGACTCTACAAAATCCTGGACGCCGCCGAGAACAAGGGCGCTTCGGTTCGTTCGAATATCCGGCTGATTGTCACGATTGGAAGCAGCGCAACGCTTGAGGTCGCTCAACGCATTCGCGATATTCCGATTGTATTTTCAATGATGTTAGACCCGGAACGACTTCCGCCAGATCAGGCGAATGTGGCTGGCGTATCGTTGCGCATTCCGTTCGACCTGCAATTACAGATGATTGTCAGCCTGCTTCCGACGGTGAAAAATATCGGCGTCATCTATGATGCGCAGAAAAATGAGGCGGTCGTGCAGCACCTGATGTCAGCGGCGAGCGCGGTTCATCTGAGAATTACGCCGTTTCCTGTGGCATCGCAAAGAGACATTCCGACCGCGATGGATCGCCTTGCGAAAGACGCGGACGCGCTCTTAGGCATTGTGGACGGCATGGTTTATACGTCGAAGACGGCAGGTTCGATGATTCGCTATACGATTAAACATCAGATACCATTCATCGGCATCTCGGCCTCGTATGTCAAAGCCGGGGCATTATGCGCGTTAGAGATTGATCCAGTTGATATTGGCCGCCAAACCGCGATCATCGCCCAACAGATTCTTGCTGGCGAGCCAACCGCGACGAACAAAATCGTCGCGCCGGAAAAAATCGACCTCGCGATTAATTTGCGC
>CAZMEO010000045.1:0-12255 GCA_964565315.1 uncultured Candidatus Moduliflexus sp.
AACCAGGTCAGTGTTGCTGGCACTTGATAAATCGAAAAGCCGCCCGTCATCAAAAACGCCCAGCCGCGCCCGACCATCATGAGCGCTAACGTCGTAATAAACGGCGCCACGCGGAACGTTGCTACGAGATACCCTCCTAATGCTCCTAAGATCGTGCAGCTTAACGTGCCAACCACAAAGCCGACGAAGACGGCGAACGGTCCGGCTTCTAATCCGCCCATCTTTTTCATGACGAGGGTGCTGATGACGGCTGACAACGCAATTAAGCTCCCGACTGACAGATCGATGCCGCCCGTAATAATCACCATCGTCATGCCGATCGCGATGACCGCGATGACGACGATCCGGTCAACAATCGCCAAAATATTCGAGGGCTTGAGGAAATCCGGCCATTTATACGATTTGGGGATAATAATCGGCGCGTTGGCAAATTCCGGGAATTTTTCCGGGAGCGTCTTCACGAGTTCCCACTCCAGCATTTCGCCAGTGGTGGCAATCGCGCCAAGCGCCTGACCGCCCGCTCGCATTTCATCTAACTTCACGCGCAAGTCGCGCGGCTTGCCAATCACGCTTTCCAATTTGCTGAAGCCTTCTTGCGTTAAAAGCTCTTTTGTGTCGCTGGCAAAGGCTTTCGATTCATTCGAAGTCGTGGCGACAATCAACACGACCCCGTCATGCCCAATTTCTTTTTTGATGCGGTCAACAACTTGCTTCGCCGCCCCTTTGCCTTCGGGATGCTGCGTTTTGATGGTCATCAAACTGAAGAAAATGCACAACACAAGCAGCATTAGAATAATGCCGTAATCACGCATAAATCGTTTCACGTCCAAACCTCCTTGCTCTTATCCGATCGCCATGCCGAGGATTTGTTCCTGGGTGGCATGTTCGACGTCCTGGATTTCGCCGACAATTCGACCTTCGTGCATGACAATAATCCGGTCGCTCATGCCAAGAATTTCGGGCAGTTCGCTGCTGACCATGATAATGGCTTTGCCTGCGGCAGCCAATTGATTGATCAGCAGGTAAATTTCATATTTCGCGCCGACATCGATGCCGCGCGTGGGCTCATCAAAAATAATGACATCGCAATTTTGCTGTAGCCATTTGGCTAATACTAATTTTTGCTGGTTGCCGCCGGAAAGATTTTTTGCCAGTTCATCATGGCTGGAAATTTTAATTTTTAGACTTTCGACAAACCCTGTAAACGCTTGCTTTTCCTGACGTTCATTCACGAATATCCCGGTGGAAAATTCCTTGAGATTCGGCAAACCAAAATTTTCGAGAACTGATGCGCCGAGTAAAATGCCTTCTTCCTTCCGATTTTCCGACAGCAAACAGATGCGATAACGCATGGCGTCGGAAGGGCTGTTAATGGCGATTTGGCGGTCATTCATAAAAATTTGACCGGAATCGGGAATATCCGCGCCAAAAATCAGCCGCATCGTTTCGGTTCGCCCCGCGCCCACCAACCCGGAAAAACCGAGCACTTCGCCTGCTCGAACTTGAAACGACACGTTATTGACCTTGTGTCCGCGTTTCAGCGATTCGACGCGCAGCAGCTCTTTTCCAACCGGAGCGTTCACTTTTGGAAACTCTTCATCCAGGCTGCGCCCAACCATCATTTCGATCAAGCGTTCTTTGGTCGTCTCTTTCACCGCTGCCGTGCCAACCAACTCGCCATCGCGCATGACCATCACGCTGTCGCAGATTTCGAACACTTCGTCTAAACGATGGCTGATGTAGATGATGCCGATGCCGTGACGCTGCAATTCGCGGATAATGTTGAATAATGCCTCAACTTCGCGGGTGGTCAGGGCGGCGGACGGCTCGTCCATCACCATGATTCTGGCGTTGATGCTGAGGGCTTTGGCGATTTCGACCGTTTGCTGCTGTCCCACGCTGATGTCGCGGCACAGATCGTTCGGATCAATTTCAAGCCCGATTTTTTGAAAGAGTTCCCGTGCATGTTGAATTTCCTGACTTTTCTGCACAAACCCATGCCGCGCATGTTCGCGTCCGAGCGTGATGTTTTCCCAGACTGTCAGATCGGGAATCAAATTGAATTCCTGATAAATAATGGAAATGCCAGCCTTTTGCGCTTCAACCGGGTGGGTGACGTGTATTTTCTGCCCGTCAATAAAGATGCTGCCGCGATCAGCGACATGCGCCCCGCCCAGAACTTTGATGAGCGTGCTTTTCCCTGCGCCATTTTCGCCCAACAGCGCAAGAACTTCCCCTCGGTGCAGTGTGAGATCAACCCCTTTGACGGCGTGGACGCCGGCAAACGATTTATCAATCCCACGCATTTCAAGGAGTGGGGTATGACTGCCGCTTTGTGTCATGCTTCTGTTCCCCTTTCGCTTGAATGATGAATAATGAAAAAAAGCTCAAAAGAGCAACGCGCCCTTTTGAGCTTGCGATTCACGCGGTTGTCATCTTACCACTGTTCGGCTTCGCGTGACGGATCATTGACGGAATTTTCATATTTATAGTGTGCGCATGGAATCAGCGTCACTTTTGGCACGTCTTCGCCGTTCAGATATTTCACGAACGCTTCAACTGTGCCAACCGCCATTTGACGAGGGAATTGCTGCGGGCTGTCATAGAGTTTCTTTTCGAACACGCCTTGTTTTCCGGCTGGAGAAGCGTCAAACGCCACAATCGTGATTTTGTCGGCTTTTCCGGCTTTTTCAACGGCGGCATACGTGCCTAAGCCAGACGGATCGTTTATCGCGAAAATCCCGACGATGTCTGGATGCGCTTGCAGAATATCAGTCGCCGTGTTGTAGCCAGTGTCGCGGTTGCCTTTGCCAGACAGCTCTGCGACGATTTCCAATTTGCTGTTGTGTTCTTTCAGATAGGCTTTAAACCCATCGACGCGCAAAATGCAAGACGTGACTTCAGGATAGGAAACAATCGCAATTTTGCCCTGGTCGCCAGTCGCTTCCATCATGCTTTCGCCAGCCAGCAACCCGCCCTGATAGTTATCGCTGCCGATGTGCGACACGACCATTTCAGCGGCTTCTTTATCCGTCACGTCCACGTCAAACGTAAACACAGGCACGCCCGCTTCGGTGGCTTTCTTCACGCCTTCGCCCGCCGACTTGGAGTCTGCCGGATTCAAGAAAATCGCTTTATAGCCCTGCGCGGCAAAGTCTGCCATCTGGCTATTTTGTTTGGCCGGATCGTTTGCGCCATCAAGACAGACCACTTCATAACCGACTTTGCCAGCTTCTTCCTGCATCGTGTTGCAGATGAGTTTGAAAAACGGGTTCGTCAAATCCATGCAGGTGTACCCGATTTTCCCTTTCGATTCAGCAAACGCCACGCCAGAGGCCAACATGACAACCAATGAACTCGCCGCGAACTGCAAAAACCTTTTCTTCATAACGATGCTCCTTGTGTGAATGAGGGTGAATAGATTATTGAACGGTCAGCGCTAAGAGGCTTGCAACAGATCAGAAAATGTCGATGCGCGCACGATTGAAATGCGTCATTTTTCTCCTGACATCCTGCAAGTTTCAATTCATGTTTTCATGTCTATATGAATCTTGTCAAGAAGGAAATTTCTTTTTTATGGATTATTTTCTGAAATTTTCAGAGTGGCGATTTTCAGGCTCATATCAACGATACCGCCAAATTCGATTGGAAAAAGTGACATTTCTTTCCTTGACTTTTCCGCCGTTTTGACAAATTCAATGAAGAAAACCATGTATTCTCGCCGTCGTCAAGACTGACCGGCGATTTTTCAGAGGAGAAAGGAGTAATTATGAGTCAGAAAAAAATTCTTTTCTATGACGCAAAACCGTATGATCAGGTGTCATTCGAAGTCGCGAATGCGGCGTATCGGTTTGATTTCAAATTCTTGCGCAGCCATTTGACCGAAGACACCGCGGTCATCGCCAAAGGCTATGACGCCGTATGCTTGTTTGTGAATGACCATTTAACCGCCAAGATCGCCGATATTCTCATCGAAAACAACATCGGCATCGTCGCGTTGCGTTGCGCGGGCTATAACAATATTGATTTGGATGCCACATATAAACGCCTGCATGTCGTCCGCGTGCCGTCCTATTCGCCGTATGCGGTCGCGGAACACGCGGCGGCGCTGATGCTGGCGTTGAATCGCAAAACCCACAAGGCGTATTACCGCACTCGCGATAATAACTTTACCATCAACGGCTTAATGGGGTTTGACATGCGCGGCAAAGCGGCTGGCGTCATCGGCACGGGACAGATCGGCAAAGTGCTGATGCAAATTCTGCACGGCTTCGGCATGACGATTTTTGCCTACGATACATTCCCGGATCGCGCCTTTGCCGAGCAATATGGCGTGCGGTATGTCGAATTAGATGAATTGTACGCCGAATCCGACATTATTTCGCTGCATTGTCCATTGACAAAAGAGACCTACCATTTGATTAACGAACAGACGATCAACAAGATGAAGCCGACCGTCATGCTGATTAACACCGGACGCGGCCAGTTGATTGATTCGAAGGCATTAGTGGATGCGCTGCGGGATAAGCGCGTCGGCGCGGCGGGATTGGACGTGTATGAAGAAGAAAGCGACTATTTCTTCGAAGATTTTTCAACGGAGATTATGGACGATGATGTCCTTGCGCGGCTGATTTCGTTCCCGAACGTCTTGTTGACGTCGCATCAGGCGTATTTCACGCAGGAAGCGCTGTCGCAGATTGCGACAACGACCCTGCGCAATTTGCAGGACTATTTCGACGGCAAGTCGCTGCCGAATGAAATCTGCTATCATTGCAACGATACCTGTCGGAAAAAAACCGAAGGCCGCTGCTTTTAATATCAAGAACAACCCTGCCAGGGTTCAAAACCCTGGCAGGGTTCGCATCACAACAAAAGGAATGCGTTATGAAATTCGAATTATTGCACCCCGCCGACCAGCTTGTCATGATTATGGAGCGGATTTACGGCTATGGCATGACGACGACCTCTGGCGGGAATCTTTCGATTCTCGACGACAACGGCGATGTCTGGATTACGCCGGGCGGCATTGACAAAGGAAGTTTGACCCGAAACGACATTATCCGCGTCAGGCCGAACGGCGAGATGATCGGCAAGCATAAGCCGTCAGTCGAATTGCCGTTTCATCAATCCGTCTATGAACACCGCCCGGACGTGAAAGCCGTGCTGCATGCGCATCCACCGGCCTTAGTCGCGTTCAGCATCGCCCGCAAAATCCCGGATACGTCGCTGATTCCGAACGCGCATCTTGTCTGCGGCAAGGTTGGCATGGCGACATACGCGATCCCCGGCAGCCAGGAACTCGGTGAAAACATTTCCGCCGTGCTGAAACAGGGGATTGATACGGTCATTTTAGAAAATCACGGCATCGTGACCGTCGCGCCGGATTTGTTTCAGGCGTTTATGCAGTTCGAAACGCTCGATTTCTGCGCTCGATTGGAAATCACGTCGCGCCGCCTCGGCACGCCGATGTCGCTGACGACCGAGCAATTGGCGTTAGTCAAAAAGAAACAGCATGTGCCGATGAATGAATTCATTCCGCAGAGCTTCAGCAGCGACGAACGCGCCGCCCGCCGCCAGATGTGCGAATTGATTCACCGCTCCTACGATCAGCGCTTGTTTACCAGCACGCAGGGGACATTCTCGCAACGGTTGACCTCAGAATCCTTTTTGATCACGCCGTATTTCGTAGATCGCAAATACATCGAACCGTCGGAAATCGCGCGAATTGATCGCGGCTGGCGCGAAGCCGGAAAAACACCGAGCCGCTCCGTGCTGCTGCATCAGCAGATTTACGATACGCACGCGGACATCAATTCCGTCATCATGGCGCATCCGCCGAATATCATGGCGTTCGGCATCACGCATCAACCGTTCGATTCCCGCACCATCCCGGAGAGTTACATCATGCTGCGCAATATCCCGCTGCTGCCGTTCGGCACGAACTTTTTGCAGCCGGAATTGATTACGAAAACGCTTTCAACTTCGACGCCGCTTGTGATGATTGAAAACGATTGCCTTATCGTCACCGGCGCATCGCTGCTGCAAAGTTTCGACCGCCTGGAAGTCGCCGAATTCAGCGCAAAAGCGCTCGTTTCAGCGTATGCCATCGGCGAGCTTGTGCCGATTGGCGACCAGGAAATTCGCGATTTGGAACAGGCGTTCCATTTGACGTAATCCGTAGAGGTGTCAGACACTTCAGAAGTGTCTGACACCGATGTCCATAAGACTCGCGGCGAACATGTCACGATTATGGCGTATGAATTTTCAACATGAGACCTCACAGGTTTTCAAAACCTGTGAGGTCTGGATGCGCTACTGTAGCGACGTTTTTATCGTAAAAATCGCGTCTTGATGTTCGAGAAACAGTTCGACAATTTTCGGATCAAAATGTTTTCCGGCGTCGGCGGCAATCATTTGCACCGCCTGTTCATTCGAAAACGCGGGTTTATACACCCGTTCGGTCACTAAGGCGTCAAATACGTCCGCCACCGCGACAAGGCGGGCTTCCAGCGGAATCTGTTCCCCGGCAAGGCGCTGTGTGTAGCCACTGCCGTCCCAGCGTTCGTGATGATAGAGCGCGATGTTCCGCGCCATGACGTCAAGCCCGTCGCCAGTCAATAAACTGGCGCCGAAGACGACATGCTGCTGCATTTCGATAAATTCTTCTTTGGTAAACTGGCCGGGCTTGCGGAGAATGCGATCCGGCAGCCCGACTTTGCCGACATCATGCAGCGGGGCATACAGGCGAATCCGTTTCACAAAATCCGGCTCGCAGCCGTAGCTTGCGGCTAAAAACGCGGCATATTCGCCGACGCGCTTGATATGATTGCCCGTATCGGTGTCGTTCAGCCGGTTGGCGTTTTCCAGCGCATTCACTAATGCTATCGTCACATTCGTCACTAAGCGCGTTTTTTCTTCGACGAGCGTCGAGAGATGCACTTCGCGGTCTTGCAGCATCCGGTACATTTTCCGCAGCGTCAGATGCGTTTTGACTCGCGCTAAGACTTCTTCCGGTTGAATCGGTTTGGTGATGTAATCCACCGCGCCTAATTCCAACCCGCGCACTTTGTCCAGCGTTTCGGAGAGCGCTGTCATGAAAATGACCGGAATCTCTTTCGTGCGTTCATTGGCTTTCAGGCGGCGGCAGGTCTCGAAACCGTCAATGCCGGGCATCATCACATCCAGCAAAATCAGATCGGGATATTCGCCTTCGACCAATCGCAAGCACGATTCGCCATCCGAGGCAAACAGCACGTCATATCTCATCCCCCCGAAAATATCGAATAACACGTTCAAATTCGCGGGGTTATCATCAACCACAAGAATAATGGACTCATCAATATTCATGATTGCTTCTCCAACGCCTGCAACTTTTCGATCATCGCCTGTAATTGAAAGGTTTTGGCATATTGCCGCAGCTCTTCGGCTATCGCGTGATAGGCCGGATCAAGCGTATCCAGATGGTGCAGCAGCGGGCGCACTCGCCCCGTGCTGGCCAATTTGAGCAGCGTTTCGCATTCTTCCCGCGGCAAGCCGCGCGCTCCGGCAGGCAGCGCTGCGGCCTGCTGATCAGTGTCGTTTAACGCTGCGTCAGTCTCCGCATACACCCATTCTAAATCAAGATGAATACGCAATTGTTCTAACAATTTTTCCAGATGAATCGGTTTCATGAGGAACGCCTGACATCCGGCTTGCAGGCTTCGGCTGCGGTCATCCTCATACACGCTGGCGGACACCGCAAAAATCACATGCGCTTTCAGTTCCTCATCATTGCGGATATGCGTCATCGCTTCCACGCCGGTCATGACCGGCATGCGCAAATCTAAAAGCGTGGCGTCCGGGCGGTGCGCTCGCAATTGTTCAAGGCATCGCTGCCCGTCTTCCGCTTCGAGAATGTGAAAGCCAAGCGGTATAAGCATGTCGGCAAGCAGCATGCGATTTTCTTTGCGGTCATCCACAATCAGCAGCGTCCGGCGTTTGCCTTTGTAGCCCAACACTTTGCGATACGCGGGCTTGATGGTGGGAAGAAAATCGGGCAGCACCTCTAATTTCAAATCAAAATGAAAGATCGTGCCTTCGCCGATGGCGCTTCTGACGACTAACCGGCTTCCCATGAGCCGCACGAATTTCTGGCTGATGGTCAGCCCTAATCCCGTGCCTTCGATGGTGTGGCGCTTGACCCCGACCTGCTGGAACGGCAGGAAAATGTCATCGAGGTCTTCCTGCGCGATGCCGATGCCGGTGTCCGCGATTTCGAACCGCACCACCTGCGACAGCGTGCCGCTCTGCTCCGCCTCGCTCAGGCTCAGGCGTTCCGGGGTTTCGCAGACGCGAATCCGCAGGGAGACGCTGCCGCGTTCCGTGAATTTGACGGCGTTGCCGAGCAAATTGATTAAAATCTGCCGCAGGCGTTTTTCGTCGGTTCGAACCCCTGGCGCAAGGCGTGGGTCGCAGTCATAAAAAAAGTCAATCCCTTTCTGCTTGGCGCGAATGGCAATCATTTCCGCAATCTGTTTCAAAAATTCCGGCAGATGCACGTCGGTGAAGACAAGTTCCATGAAGCCAGCCTCGATCTTGGACAGATCAAGGATTTCGTTAATCAGGTTCAAGAGATGCGTGCCGCTGTTTTTGATAATATCCAGCCCGTCGGTCTGGCGCTCATTCAGATTCGGCGCGTTTTTGAGAATCTGCGCGTAGCCGAGAATCGCATTCAACGGGGTGCGCAGTTCATGGCTCATATTGGCGAGGAATTCGCTTTTGGCGCGGCTCGCCGATTCTGCCGCTTCTTTGGCCTGCTCCAATTCGATTTGCGCCTGCGTGCGTTCCAGGATTTCTTGATGCAGCAGCGCGTTCATCTGCGAAAGCTCTGCCGTGCGCATCTCGACTTTTTCGGCTAATGAAGCGCGTTCGACCTCTAACGCCATTTCCATCAGCTTGCGGTCGGTAATTTCGATGCCGAATTCCATGACAAGCGCCGAGCCGTCAATGTCGGTAAACGGGTAATCATACGCCTGATAATAGGTGTTATCCGGGGCGTGATACCATTCCCAGCCTTGCGGGGTTTTGGTGGCAAACACCTGATACGCTTGCGAATCTTCCCACAGCCCTTCACGCTCATTGAGCAGCGTGTGCGTCTGCGGCGCTTCGGGATCGCCGAAGCGTTTGCGGAACGAGTGATTGGCGAACCGAATCGTCCCGCGCGGGTCGCGCAGGAAAATATAGGCGGGAAGGTGTTCCAACACCGCAAAGAGCCGTTTTCGCTCTTGTTCCAACGCCTCGCCCGCGCGTTTCCGCTCGAATGCGCCCGTAAACATCTCCGCCAGCATTCTGAGCAGCGCGATGATATCGTCCGGCCACGCACGCGGCGCATGAAGCGATTCGAAACCGAGCACGCCGATCAATTTCCCGGCAAACACTAACGGAATCATCATCAAGGACTGCGAATGCCGCAGAAAGGCATGCGCATCCGAAACAGGAAGCTGCCTCGTCAACTGTTCGACCGATGGGATATTGAGCAGGCCGTTTTGTTCGATATGTTCTTTGGCCCAGGTAAAAAATCGGGAATCAAGCGTCTGCGTCCGCTCGACCAATTCAAGACTGCGAGGAGACCACCACTCATGCGTGACAATCGCGTCAGCCGCGCGCGTGTATTCCGGGGTGAGGGCGATATAGCCATGATCCACGCCGGTAAATTCGCCAATCGTTTGCAGCGCGTATTGCATCCCTTGATCGATATTGTCCAGCGTGAGGTTGATGAAATGCGTCGAAATCGTGTTGATTAAATTGCCGAACGTCATGCGATAGCGCAGCGCCTGTTCCGCGCGTTTCTGTTCGGTAATGTCATGAAAGCTTAACACGATGCCGACGCATTGCCCCGCAAGCCAGCGCGGTTGCAGAAACATTTCGACGACCAGGCCGTTTTGCAGTTCGAACGTATCCGCTTGCAGCAATTTCTCCGGCGTCTGAAAGGCCTTGAAAATATCCGGGAAACGTTCTGGTTCGCTGAGGCGTTGACGCACCAATTCCAGCGCATATTCCGGCGTCGCTTGATTTAAAACGGCTTCTGGGATTTGCCACATATCGGCGAATTTTTGGTTGAAAATCGGGACGGCCTCTTGCTCCAGGCTCAACGCTAAAATGCCGTCAGCGGTGGATTCCAGCGTGGAACGCAATAATGACAGCGATTTCTCTAACGCCTCTTCGACCCGCTTGCGTTCCGTAATATCTTTGAAGATCATGACGAAGCCGGTAAACTGCCCTAATTCGTTCATAATCGGGCTGCCGCTGTACTCTATCGGAATTTTCGTGCCATCTTTCGCAATCAATATCGAGTAATCGCCTAATAGAATGGTAATTTCCGGCTGAGCCTCGCTGTGGGCGGCAATGTCGTTTGTGTCGCTCAATTCCGAATCTTCTGCGATGATCCGGAAGGTCATGTCTTTGCCGATCAATTCCTCTTGTTTCCAGCCAGTCAGCGATTCGGCGACCGGATTAAAAAATGTCACCGCGCCGTGTTCATTCGTTGTGACGACCGCCTCGCTGAGGTTGCGAAGCGTGGCGACCAGCCACTGCTGGTTTGTTTGCGCCGCTTTTTCCGCCGCCTGCCGCTGTTCCTCAACCTCGATATTATACAGCGCAAAGCCCATGTCTCCCGCAATTTCCTCCAACAGGGACAATTCCTCCTGATTCGCGGAAATCTCCGGCGGAAGGCCGACGAATAACGCGCCATACGTTTTTCCCGCATACGCAAGCTTGACGGCGAGCTTGGGCGCATCAACACACCATTCGCCGAGGCAGCATGTCTTGTCGTCTTTCGCGGTGTATTGAATCAGCGGGTGAACTGACTGCGTGTGCAGCACTTCATGCAGGCAGGGCGGCATTTTCCCCTGCCGCAAAAGTTTGACGAGCGTTGAAAATTTTTCTCCCAACCCGGATTGGGCAATAAAATTGACGCGCTCGGCCTCATTGAGCAGCACCATCCAGGCGTTGGCATATCCACGCGCTTTGACTAAATGGTTGCACGCCGATTGAATCAACTGCTTGCGGTCTCGTTCGCGCACAATCAGTTGATTGACGATGCGGACGGCATTCAGGACAACATTGAGATGCTCGATTTGCTTTTCGCTTTGGCGGCGTTTGGTGAGGTCGTGGCAAATGCCGACCAGCGCCGTCACCACGTTGCGCTCATTGTGAAGCGGTACGCGGGTGATTAAAAATATGTGTTCCGCGCCATCCTGCGCCACGAGCGTTTCTTCATGTTCGATCATCGCAAAGCCGGACTGAATGACCTGGCGATCATATTGCTCATCCTGGCGCGCGAACGTTTCAGGCAGCAGATCATGGAGGGAATGTTCTCGCTGCGTTTGCGGATCGGGCAAGCCGAGAAAGGCGGCATACGCTTGATTATAGAGCAGAAAATGCCCTTTGCGATCTTTGACGTAAATCAAATCCGGGAGGTTGTCGATCAAGGCGCGCAGCAGGTTGCGTTCATCAGACAGGGCTTTTTCGGCATGTTTGCGTTCAGTGATGTCCTCGCAGGTGGTAATTATCGCTAACAGCGCCCCATCGTCGTCTTTCACCGATTCCGACATTAACTGGGCGGGGAACGCGCTGCCGTCTTTGCGCACGTTGACGCTTTCGCGAATCCACCCTTTCATGGTGGACATTTCTTCCGGCGTCATTTGCCGTTTGAGGTTGGGCGGCGCAAACACGGCCACATCCTGCCCTAACAATTCCTCGACGCGATAGCCATGAATGCTGGCGTCTGCCGGGTTGGTATAAAAAATCTTTCGCGCCGTGTCGGTAATCGTCACGCCTAACGGCATGGTTTCTATCGCTTTTTCGAGAATCCGAAATTTTTTCGAGAGTTCTTTTTTTTCAAGACGCTCGCGTTCTAAGGCGCGTTCGGTTTCCCGGAGCGCCGCCGTGTCGCGATGTTCGATCAGCAGGAATTGACGACGCCTGAGAGCAATCGCCGACATTTTCAGCGCGGATGTGTTGCCCGCAGCGTCCGTTTGCTCCCATTGAACCGGCTGCGGCGGGCCAGCGGTCGGCCTGAGCCACCAATCGTTGGCGTCTAACAAAAAATCTTGCGTCTCCGGAAAGCGGCTGGCAGGGAAAAACGCCTGCGTTACGTCAAGCTCAGGATAGATTGAGCGAAACCATTCCGGGGGAACACCCAAAAAAGAGAAGGAGTGTTCATTCAGCCGTTCTAACGCCGTAAGATTCATCGCCAGGAACAGTTCATTGACGCTG
>CAZMEO010000045.1:12355-17810 GCA_964565315.1 uncultured Candidatus Moduliflexus sp.
CGCGATAACTGCGCAGCAGGCAAGATAATTCTTGACGTGCATTCGCCGTCGCTGCTATACGGTTTACATCTAAACACAACCCGCTTGCAGGATTTTTGAGACAGATTTTTTCAGGAACTATCTGGAATGAACATTCGCCGAAACATCGCAGATGGGCATGACACGATGTCGTTTTCGCGCCGCTTCGAATGGCTGCGACGCGCTGCTCTGACGATGGCATGCGCTGCGTTGTGCCTGCTGGCCTGTTCAACGCAGGCTGCGAGCGATCTGGTCATGAAACAATATACCGTCAAAATTCTCAGAACATTGCCGCATAACCCCGCAAGTTTTACGCAAGGGATTCTCTATCATGACGGATATTTATACGAAAGCACCGGGTTGTATGGCGCGTCAACGCTTCAGAAAATAGATGCCGCTACGGGCAACGTGTTGAAAACCGTGCCAGTGCCGGGCGTGTTTGCCGAAGGATTGGCGCGGTGGGATTCGCGCCTGATTCAATTGACCTGGCGGGAACAGGTCGCAATCATTTATGATATGCGGGAGATGGCTCCGCAGGCCATGATGTTTCGCTATGATACCGAAGGATGGGGCTTAACGGCGAACGACCGCCATTTCATCATGAGCGATGGCAGCAGCGCGTTGACATTCCGCAACCCCGCGACGTTTGCCGTCGAACGGACGATTCATGTGACAAAAGACGGCGCGTCGGTCGATCAGATCAACGAATTGGAATGGATTGACGGCGTGATTTATGCCAATGTGTGGCATGAAGATGTGATTCTTCAGATCGCGCCATCCGATGGGACCGTCATCGGCGTGATTGACGCTTCGCCGCTCTATCAGTCGCTTCCGCCGCTCGATGAGGAAAGCGTGTTGAACGGCATTGCGCATCATTCGACAGCAGGGACGCTGTTTCTCACAGGAAAAAATTGGCCAGTATTATTTGAAGTCACCCTTATACCGCAGTTTTAACACGATTGGAGGAGCGCTATGAAATGGACAGTTCAGCCTAATGAAGTCGCGGCAATTGCCAGATCAGAACATCAAGACCCATTTTCCGTGCTGGGGATGCATGTGGTAGAATATGACGGGGAACGCGCCATCTCGGTGCGGGCGCATTTTCTGGATGTCCGCGAAGCGTATGTGCATGTCATGGCTGAAGACCGGCTTCACCCCATGGAACGCCTTCCGAATACCGATTTTTTCGAAGCCATCTTTCCGGAACACCAGGAATCTTTCCGCTACCAATTAGAAATTGTGACGAACGATGGCGAACGACGTCGTTTTTATGATGTCTATTCCTTTTTGCCGGTGTTAAGCGAAGATGATCTCTATCTGTTCGGCGAAGGCAAACATTATCGCATTTATGATAAACTTGGCTGCCATCTCGTGACATTGGATGGAGTGGAAGGCGCGTTGTTTGCGGTCTGGGCGCCGAATGCCAAGCGCGTGAGCGTCGTTGGCGATTTCAACGGCTGGGATGGCCGCAAGCACCCCATGCGGATGCGCGGACTGTCGGGCATCTGGGAACTCTTTATCCCGGACATGAAAGAAGGCGAACTCTACAAATACGAAATCAAAACTCAGATCAACCATCTGTATCTGAAAACTGATCCGTATGGGTTTTCGTTCCAAAAACGCCCGGAGACCTCCAGTATCGTGACGAACCTGGAAGGATTCGTCTGGGAAGACCAGAAATGGCTCAAACAGCGCACCCGCGAGAATCAGCAGCAAAAACCGGTCTCGATCTATGAAGTGCATCTCGGCTCATGGATGCGCATGACGGAAGAGAATAACCGTTTCCTGACCTATCGCGAATTAGCCGGGAAATTGATTCCGTATGTCAAAGAGATGGGCTTTACGCATGTCGAACTGCTGCCGGTGGCGGAACATCCGTTCGACGGCTCCTGGGGCTATCAAGTGACCGGATATTATGCGCCGACCAGCCGCTTCGGCAAGCCGGACGATTTCATGTATTTCGTGAATGCCTGCCATCAGGCCGGAATCGGCGTCATCGTGGATTGGGTGCCCGCGCATTTCCCCAAAGACGGCCATGCGCTCGCCTATTTCGACGGCACGTTCCTCTATGAACACGCGGATCCGCGCCAGGGCGAACATCGCGACTGGGGGACGCTTATTTTCAATTTCGGGCGCAATGAAGTGCGCAATTTTTTGACCGCCAATGCCCTGTTCTGGTTCGAGAAATACCATATTGACGGCATTCGCGTCGATGCGGTCGCTTCGATGCTGTACCTCGATTATTCCCGCAAGCAGGGCGAATGGATTCCGAATAAATTCGGCGGGCGCGAGAACCTCGACGCTATCGAATTTATCAAAGAATTGAACACCGTGACCTATCAGTATTTTCCCGGCATCATGACCATTGCCGAAGAATCCACGTCATGGCCGGGCGTGTCGCATCCGGCGCATCTCGGCGGTCTCGGCTTCATGTTCAAATGGAATATGGGCTGGATGAACGACATGCTGGTTTATATGTCGAAAGACCCGATTCACCGCCGTTATCATCACAACATGATCACGTTCGCCCTGCTGTATGCGTTTCATGAAAATTTCATGCTCGTCCTGTCGCATGATGAAGTCGTGCATGGCAAACGTTCGCTGCTCGATAAAATGCCGGGCGATATGTGGCAGAAATTCGCGAACTTGCGAGCCTTATACGGCTTCATGTACGGTCATCCCGGCAAAAAACTCCTGTTCATGGGCGGCGAATTCGGGCAATGGATCGAATGGGATTTCTCGAAAAGCCTGGATTGGAATTTGCTGGATTACGATCTGCATCGCCAGCTTAAAGCCTATGTTCAGGATTTGAACTTTCTGTATCAGCGTGAATCCGCGCTGTTCCTGAATGATTCGAGTTATCAGAGCTTCGAATGGATTGATTTTCATGATTCCGATAACAGCGTGGTGTCGTTCATGCGGAAAAATCTGGAACGCGAAGACGAGACGCTGATTTTTGTCTGCAACTTCACGCCGATTCCGCGTCACGGCTATCGGATCGGCGCTCCGCTCGCCGGGTATTATCGTCAATTGCTGAACAGCGATGACTGGAAATACGGCGGCAGCGGCGTGGGAATGGGCGAAGGAATTGCGGCGGATGATTTGTCATGGCAAGGGCTGCCATGCTCGTTGAATCTGACGCTGCCGCCGTTAGGCGTGGTCATCCTGAAGCCGGAGAAAAAATCGTAATCCACGTTGAACGCAAACCCTCGCAGGTTGTTGCCACTTGCGAGGGTTTTCTCCTGCCCAATCATTCCGAATAGTGCTGTCAATGGTTCAAAAGGGGAAGAAAGATGAAAAAGCGTGGCTTGCAGTTCAAACTGATTCTATGGGGAAATCTGATCATCATTGTCGTCTTAGGGATGAGCGCGTTGATTCATGCGCGTTATCTGAAACAGAACTATCTGAGCGCGCTTCAGGAGCGTTCGGAAGCCTTAGCGCAATATGTCAGCATCGATATTACGCAGAATCAACGGTATGTGCTGAATATTCAGGATATGTTAGAGACAGAGACTTTCCGCTGTGTCCAACTGTTCGAAGCCAATCAAGAGCATCATGTCACCCATATCGGCATTGTCAATCCCTCGCTGGAAATCGTCGCGCATAACGACAAGCAGCTTCTCAAAACAGAGATCGCCAGCCCGACGCTGCGCCAGGCGTTCGAAGCGCGTACCCGCCAATTAGTGCTGGAACAACAGATCTATCATACGCTGATTCCGATCTTTATGGGCAAACCCGAAGCGTATGTCGCGACCATCGATGTCGGGTTTCCGCAGCAGATGATTGACGCGGAAAGCAAGAGCATGTTGATGAGCACGCTCAGGCTGTTTCTTGTCTCGTTGCTGCTCGCCTTTGTCAGCATTTCCCTGTTCGCGCGGCGCGTGCTGATCATGCCCTTGAAACGCTTAATGAGCGCCAGCGAAGAATTGGCCTCTGGAAAAACCGTGTTCGTGCCGGGCGCGGCGAAAACAGGCGATGAGATTGTCATGCTTGCCGCCAATTTCAACCACATTTCCGAATATTTTCAGCATGTCAGCGACGTGGCAGCGCATGTGAGCGATGGCATTTTAGATACGCAGGTGCAGGTGCGTTCCGAATCCGATATGATGGGAAATGCGGTGCGCAAAATGGTGAAATATTTGAATAATATTGCCGCCGCCGCCGACAAAATCGCCGATGGAAATTTAACCGAAACGATTGAGATCCGATCCGCGGAAGACACCTTCGGCCGCGTGTTTTTCTCCATGACCGAAGGCTTGCGAACGTTAGCGCGGCAAATCCGCATCAGCGCCGAGGAGATCAGGCAGACCGGCCAGATAATCACGTCGTTCACAGCCCATGATATTGAGATTGTTCAGCACGTCGAATTGTCGGTCGATCAAATGGTTTCGACGATGACCCAGATGGGCGCAAGCATCGAAGAAGTGTCGCATAATATGGAAAGCTTATCCACGTCTGCCGAAGAAACGTCCGCGTCAGCGACGCAAATGACGGCCTCAATCCGGCAAATCGCCAAAGATGCTTCCGAACTGACCGATGAAACCGAGCAAACGATCCGCGCCCTTAAAGGCTCAGTTGAGACGCTGCGCAAGATTGTCGAACATACGGACGCCTCGAAAGAATTATCGCAGGCCACCATGAAAGACGCGCAAGAGGGGCAAATCGCGATGGAACAGGTCATGAACGGCATGGAAACCATTCAGCGTACCGTGACCATGGCGGTTGAATCGATCAACGGCTTTGCTAAACGTTCCGAGGACATCGGCACGATTCTTGAGGTGATTAAAAATATCACGGAACAGACATCGCTGTTAGCGTTGAATGCGTCGATTATTGCGGCGCAGGCGGGATCGCACGGGCGCGGGTTCGCGGTCGTCGCGGATGAAATCAAAAGCCTGGCCGACGGCGTGGGCAAATCCACCAAAGATATTGCCGCGATTGTCAGAAAATTGCAAAGCGATACGCAAGAGGTCGTGCGCACGATTCATGAAGGGGCGGAGAACGTGGATGAGGGGATGCTGCAAACGCAGCAAGCCCGCCAGACGCTGCAAAAGATCAGCAGCAGCGCGGAGCGGTCGTCGGCGGTCGTGACGCAGATCGCGGAAACGCTGCATAACATGCTGAAAGACAGTCGCGGAATTTCGCATTCGATGAAACGAGTCAGCGCCCGGACGAACGACATTAAACGCGCCACCAAAGAGCAGGAAGTCGCAACCTCGCAAATCAATATCGCCATCGAACAGATTAACGACATGTCCTCGCAGATTCACCGCGCCGCAGCCGAACAGGCGAACGGCGTGCATCATCTGCTGACGATGAGCCGCGACATTACCGGACTGATTGAGCAAAACCGCGAAAGCTCGCAGCGTATCGCGGCGACGGTCAGAGACTTGACGCAGCAAGGCGAATTGCTGCTTGAGGCGGTTGGGCGCTTCAA
>CAZMEO010000046.1:0-3373 GCA_964565315.1 uncultured Candidatus Moduliflexus sp.
ACGTATAAATATTTGTCAATAAAAAATTAACGTTTATTAGTTTTATTTTTAAAAACCCATTCAGCCAATGCCACGATGAATCGTGATGTTGGCTGAATGACGGGGCGTTCTCTCCCACAGCATCCCGATCAATCGTTCAACATGTTCATCAAAAATTCACATCAATTAACAAATGTTAAATTAACATAAGTTTTGGATAAGGTCTTTTGCCACAGATGTTGGGATATCCGCCTGAGAAATCTGTGCCAATCTGTGGCGAAGAATGCTTATCCAGAATTCACGTTAAATTATAGTCAGATTAAAGGAAGGGAAAATTGGGTCGAGGCAGTCAGCGGTTGAAACCGCCGCCTGTACCCCAGCGCCCTTTCAGGCGAACTGCCGCAGAGCGGCAACGGAATAAAGACGGCGGTTTCAACCGCTGGCCGTAGATCGGAGTGTTATAACTTACCGAGGGCTTTCAGAACTTTTTCCGGCGTAATCGGTAAATCCGTCATCCGGACGCCGATAGCGGCGGCCACTGCGTTCGCAATCGCCGGGGCCGGGCAGTTAATCGGCACTTCTGACACCGATTTCGCGCCATACGGGCCAGTCGGCTCATCGGTCTGCACGAGAATCGTCGTCAACTTCGGCATGTCAGCAGCGGTCAGGATTTTGTAATCATCGAAATTCGGATTCAGCAATCGTCCTTGTGAATCAAATTTCATTTCTTCTAACAAGCCATACCCAATCCCCTGCGCCACCGCGCCTTCAATCTGGCCTTCGGCCAATTGCGGATTGACCGGCATCCCGCAATCAACGGCGGCGACAAGCTGCTCGACTTTGACTTCGCCGGTGTCCGTATCTACCGTCACTTCGGCAAATTGCGCCGTAAACGGCGGCGGGCTGTCTTCCGACATGTGCGATTCGGTCACGGTAATCTGTTTCTTTTCTTTATACACAATATACATCGCGACATCTCGCATCGAAGCCTCTTTGCCGTTTTTCGCCGTCACTTTGCGATCCCGGCAGGTCAGGTTTTCAGGCTGGTCGCCGAGCATCTTCGCCGCGATGTCGAGAATCTGCCGCCGCGCCGCTTCTGCCGCTTTTTTGACCGCGCCGCCGGAAATGTAGGTGGTGCTTGAGGCATACGCGCCCACGTCGAACGGCGTCAAATCGGTATCGGACGACAAAATGCTGATGTCTTCAAGCTTCACGCCGAGCGTTTCCGCCGCAATCTGCGATAATACCGTATCGCTGCCGGTGCCGAGGTCGGTCGCGCCGACAAACAGGCGGAACGTGCCGTCGTCGTTCAATTTTATGGTCGCCGCGCCCCAATCCACGCCCGGAATGCCGCTCCCCTGCATCGAGCAGGCCATGCCGACGCCGCGCTTGACCGTGCCGTCGCCGGGTTTGCCCCACTTCTCGTTCCAGCCAATTGCCGCCGCGCCTTTTTCGATACACTCGCCAAGCCCGCAGCTTTGAATCACGCGCACGTTGCCGTGCGTACTTTCGCCGATTTTTTTGGCAATCGGGTCGGCGTAGTTCGTATGAATCCGATTTTTCTGCCGAATTTCCAGTGGGTTCATATTCAACGCTTTCGCCAATTCGTCAATCTGGCCTTCCTGCGCAAATGTCCCCTGCGTCGCGCCGTAACCGCGAAACGCGCCGCAGACCGGCAAATTCGTATAGACGACATCGCAGGCAAAACGAATGTTCGGAATCGGATAAATCGGCAGCACCTTGTTGCCGACGTTGCTCTGCACGGTGATGGCGTGGTCGCCATACGCGCCGGTGGAGGCAAGCACGACCATTTCATTGGCGATAATCGTGCCATCTTTTTTCGCGCCGGTTTTCATTTTGATAATCTGCGGATGCCGCGTCCAGCCGCATAGAAATTCTTCTTCACGAGTATATCTGATTTTTACCGGACGTTTCGTTTTTAAGGTCAACACCGCGACGGCGTCTTCCAGATTCATCCCCTGTTTATTGCCGAAACCGCTGCCGATGCGGGGCTTAATGACGCGAATGTCGCCGACCGGCATTTGCAAAATGTTCGCTAATTGGCGGCGGGTATGAAACGGCACTTGCGTGCTGGAGACGACGACAAGGCGGTCGTTATCATCGAGATACGCCATGCTGATATGCGGCTCAGGTTCGGCATGCTTCATCGGCTTGGTGTAGTAGGTGTTTTCGACAATCACGTCCGCTTCGGCGAAGCCCTGCTCCACATTGCCGACTTCAACGCCGAGATGCCCGACTAAATTGCGCGAGGCGTCGCGGATGCCGGTAGCGTCGGCTTCATCGTGAATGACCGGAGCGCCAGGTTTGATCGCCTCTTCCTGCGAAAAGACGGCGGGCAAGATGTCATATTCCACGTCAATCAGGCGCAGCGCCTCTTCCGCAATCGCCTCGGATTCCGCTGCCACAAGCGCGACGCGGTCGCCGACAAACCGGACTTTGCTGTCGAGAATGACGTGATCATACGGCGACGGCTCAGGATAGCTCTGTCCGGCTTTGGTATGGCGGATTTTCGGCAGGTCTTCATGCGTCAGCACGGCATGAACGCCGGGGAGCGCTCGCGCCTTTGTCACGTCAATCCGAGCAATCCGCGCATGAGCGTGCGGGCTGAGCAGGATTTTCCCGACCAACATGCCAGGCACGTCGTAATCGTCGGTGAATTTGGCTTTACCGGAGACCAATTTGACGGCATCCACTTTTGGATGCGGCTGATTGACGACCGCCAGCGGCGCGTCTTGCGTCACTGCGTTCGCGTTGCCGACTTCGCCTTGAATGTAGGCCATAATCGCTTCAATCGGTTTTTTATAACCGGAATCGCGATCAAGGTTGCCAATAATCGCCTCGCGTACTTCCTGTTCGGTCGGGTTCGGGTGGGCGTCTAAAAAGGCTTTGACGGTCAATATCATGCCGGGAACATGATAGCCGCATTGCACCGCGCCATGTTCGATAAATGCCTGTTGCAGCGGATGGAGCTCCCCGTTCTGCGACAAGCCTTCAATGGTGAGAATCTCCGCGCCGTCGGCTTTTGCAGCCATCGTCATCTGCGCACTGACCGCCTTGCCGTTCAGCAGCACGGTATCGCAGCCATATACGCCGGTATCATCCGAAAATTTGACGCTTTTATACCCTTCGCGGCGCAACACCGCCAACAACGTGTCGCCCGGCTGAATCGCAAGCTGTTTCGCCGCGCCATTCATCGTGACTGAAATTTGCATGGTTTTTTCATAGCATACTGATTGGACTGATTTATGTATAGGTGTCAGACACTTTCAAAGTGTCTGACCCCTTGTTCTCATCAGTCCAATCAGTGTGCTATTTTTAACAAAGGCGGCTCAGCGCCCGTTTTGCGTAGATACTGAGGAGATGCCGACGGAAG
>CAZMEO010000046.1:3473-17665 GCA_964565315.1 uncultured Candidatus Moduliflexus sp.
ACAAAGGCGGCTCAGCGCCCGTTTTGCGTAGATACTGAGGAGATGCCGACGGAAGGCGGCGGTAGCGCGAAAATCTTCTATCGCATCGACAGTTTGCGCAATCTGCGCGGAAACCTGCTCAATGCGCTCTTGTGTCAGCGGTTCTCGTTCGACAAGCTTTTCCGCCTCAACGAGCCGACGAATGCCGCAGGCGACCGGACTGGCGGCAATTCGCGCCGTTTGGCATTTGCCATTATCAACAAACGCGGCCACTGCCATCGCCGCCATCGAGACATCCTGCCGCGTCCGGCTCATGCGCAGGGCAGCAGCTTTTGCGTGGCGGAATCGCGACGGAATGCGGATTTCTTCAATCAATTCGCCTTCAGGTAAGCTGCCGCAATGTTCAGCGTAAAATTCTGAAAGCGGAATCAGCCGAATTTCGCGAGTCAACGCCCCTTCTTCCATTTCCACGCCGTCACCCGTATTAAAATCGGGCATGGCGACGATTTTTTCCGTATCCTGCACCACTAATAATCGGGCATCTAACGCCATCAGCGCTAAGGCAATGTCGCCTTTGGCAATCAGGTTGCCGCCAATCGTCGAACTGTTGCGCAGTTGCACGCTCCCCGTCCATTTGGCGACGTCTGGCAGGATTCCTCCGGCAAAATCTTTCAGCAGCGGCGACTGGCGCAGCGCCTCCAGCGTGACGCATGCGCCGATGCGCAATTCGCCGTCTTCTTCGACAATTCGGTTCAGTCCGCAGCAGGTAATATCAATCAGGCGTTCCACCGAGGAATCGCGCTGCGCGGCGACTTTTGTTCCTCCGGCAATATATCGGCTTTTTCCCGGATATTGGTGGAACAACTTGACTGCCTCCTGAATCGTGGCTGGCTTGAAATAGTGCGTAATCTTGTTCATGTTTCGTCCGCCTCCTTGCTTGATTATTCGTCACATCCAACACATTCCGCCACCACTTGCTGCCGCAGCGGTTCGAGTTTATAGGTAATGATTGCCCCTGTCCGAGGCTTCTTCATCACCGTTTTTATATCATACGTGATGCTTCTGACAGCGGGCGTTTTGGCGAGCGCCTTGCCGACATATTCGCGAATCGTCCGCACCCATTCGACATTATACTTTCCCGTTGGAATATTGCCGGTCATCCCTTTATTTTTGCGTTCGAAGGCCACGAGATTCGTAATCATGATTCCCGGTTTTTTCATCAGCGCGAGCGTCTTGTTCGGCAGCGTAAATTCATATCCTAATCCTAAAAAATCGCCGCAGAGCTGCTGGCGTTCAAGCAGCGCATCGCGCCGACTCTCGTCGTTTTCCGGCGTCACTTCCAGCAAGACGATGTAACAAGTCGTGCCGGACGCTTCGATCACGTTTTCCACGCGAATCTGCGCCAGCATTTCATCGGATTGAAACATCGGCGCGAGAAACACCCACAATGATCCGCTTAACAACACGATTATCCCAACGAGAACGCCTATGAGATACCCCACATATTTTGACACGATTCACCTTTCACCTCCCAACGCCTATCAGACATGCTATCAGGTAGGCGTTCATGTGTTAAGAATCAGCCTTCCCCGTCGAACGTTCGCGCATCTTGCAGGGGAAAATATCGCCTGTATCCTTGCTGATTTCCGCATAATTGTATTGGCTTGTCAACCTTTTTGTCATGTCGGGAATGAAAATTGTTGCGTATTGGGGAGATTGCGCAAACGGATGCTGAACATGTGGAGAATGCTGCGATTTAGCGCCATCATTCCGGCGGACACGGCTGTCCGCCGGGACAGGAAGACGCTTAGAGTTCTTCGATGATGACTTCGCGTTTGCGGTCGTATTCTTCCTGCGAGATCAGTTTTTTGTCCAGCAGACTTTTCAGTTCTTCAAGGCGTTCGATAACGCGGCGGTCGGTCATTTCCTTCTCTTTTTCCTGCGTTTTCTGCTTCAGCACGGTTTTGAACACTTTCATCAATTCTTCTTTTTCCACTTCGCGGTCATGCTTGAAATAGTATTCCGCCGCCGCGCCCATCGCCCATGTCGCGCCATACACGCGGGACAGATTTATCGCCCAGCCGACATAGGGAATCAGGCGCAGCAATTGCCGCAGCAGGTAATTGCCACCGACCACAGAGAGGATTTCCAGTACGACTTTTTCATCTAAATCCTGTTCATAGACTTTGCCAATTGCCCGCACCATCGTAATCTGCACCGGCGTTTCCACCATCGGCACGGGAATAATCGAAAGCGCGGTCGAGGTGACGGCAGACGCATGGATAATTGCCATGACCGTCTTGTCGCGTTCCTGCTGCGTGGCCTGAGCGAAATTGCCCGAAATCAGGCGTTGAATGAGTGATTTATATTCTTCATATTGATTCATAGTTTTTCTCTCCGTGATGCGTTGTGCAATGCGTTCATTAAAGAGACATTCGGGTGAATGCCTGGGATCGTCGTTCACGTTGTCGATTCTCATTCTCCATTCAGAATAAGATAATCAGCTTTTAAAAAAAGAGGAATGCTTTTGAGAGGAATTGACAAAAAATTTATTTTTTCTTTGTGCTGAGGAAAATCAATAAAAATCCGCAGCCATTTTGTCAACGAGTTTCATGTCGGATTTTCGCGCAGTATCGCGAAAACTCCGGAATAATTTTTTTTGGCAAACAAATGTAAACTTTTCACAAACTTTTTCGCCTCTTTCAACTCTTCATGATTACGAAAGATAGAAAATTTCTGTGAAAAAAACTTGCGAACATCGCCTGCTTCTTTTATGGTAAATCACGATAAGTTATTGAAAATAAAGAGTTTTTCACACCTTCTTGTGGATAACATGGTGGAGAAAAAGCGCAAGTCATGAATATTACATTAGTTAATAACTTATCCACATAATGTGGATAAGTTATTGACTCCATTTCTTTCGTGTTAGGACGAATCATGCAAAACGATCTCTGGGGAAAAGTGCTCTCGAAACTGGAAAAACGGATCAATCGCCCAAGTTTTAACACCTGGCTCAGGCCGACCAGTTGCGTCTCGGTGCAGCAGAAACAGGTCTGCATCGGCGTGCCGGACGATGTCTTTGTCTATTGGCTGGGCGAACACTACCTGCATCTGATGACGGATATTCTTGCGGAACTGCTGGGATTTCAACCTGATATTTCTTTTACGGTCGTGACCGCGGCAGCGGATACAACGATGCGCCATGACACGGAAGCCGCGCCCCTCAAAAGCGCGTCTCACAGCCCGGCGAAAAGCCTGATGTCTTCGGCGGCTGTCAGCGTCGCGCCACCAGCGGCGCTGACAAATTTTCCGACAGAACGCCGCAGCGGGATGTCGCGCCTGACGCTGCCGAACGGCTTGCCTTCAAAACCTGCGCCGACGGTCATCGCCACCGACGCCGCGCCGAAAATAACTGTCTCGCCAGAAAAACGCGCGGAATTCCGCCAACACGCCAACGCCAGCGGCACCAGCCAGCCCGCAGCGAAAACGCCGCCGCTGTCGTTAAATGCGTCCTATACGTTCGGGTCATATATTGTCGGCAGCGGCAACCGCTTTGCTCATGCCGCCGCGCTCGCCGTCGCCGAACAGAAGGCGGAAAATTACAATCCGCTCTTCGTCTATGGCGGCGTCGGACTCGGCAAAACGCATCTGCTTCACGCAATCGGCAATCAATACGGCCAGTTGCGCCCTGGTTCGCGCATCTTATATTTATCAGCCGAACAATTTATGAATGAATTAGTGGTGTCGATTCGCGAAGACCGGACGGCCTGGTTTCGCGACAAATATCGCACGATTGATTTATTATTGGTGGATGATATTCAATTTATTGCCAGAAAAGAACGGACGCAGGAAGAATTTATTCATACCTTCAACACGCTGTATCAAGCGGGAAAACAGATCGTGCTGACCAGCGACTGCCCGCCGAAAAAGATTCCCACGCTCGCCGAGCAGCTTCGCTCCCGGTTCGAATGGGGCTTGATTGCGGATATTCAGCCGCCGGATTTGGAAACGCGCATCGCGATTCTGCGCAAAAAAGCCGACATGCAGCGCGTCGCGCTGCCGGACGATGTCGCGCTTTATATCGCCAGCAACATTCGCTCCAATATCCGCGAATTAGAAGGCTGTTTGTCGAAAATCCGCGCCTACGCGACGCTGCATAATTATTCGATTTCTGTCGCACTTGCGCAAAAAGTCTTGACAGATATGTTCGATGCGCCAATCAATCGCCGCGTCACAATAGAGACGATTCAGCAAGTCGTGGCGCAGCAGTATCAAATAGAGCCTGCGGAGATGACGTCCGCCTCGCGAAGCAAAAAATTTACGCTGCCGCGCCAGATCGCCATGTTTCTCGCCCGCGAGCTCACGAACCACTCGTTGCTGGACATCGGGCGTCAGTTCGGCGGGCGCGATCATACCACCGTCATGTACGCTTATAAAAAAATCACAAAAAGCGTCGCGGCAGATGCGAAATTGAAAGGTCAGATTCAGCAGATTCGAGAGCTTATTCAGGCTTGAGCGCTGCCAGAAATCATTGTGTATGAAACGAGTCTCTTTAGTTTTTCCGGTGTATAACGAAGAAGAAGTGCTGTCGCTGCTGTATGAGCGCGTGCGCCATCTGCTCGGCCAGTTGCCCTATGAGACAGAAGTTATTTTAGTGAACGACGGCAGCCGCGACCGATCATTGGAAATGATGATGCAATATCATCAAGAAGACCCGCGTTTCAAAGTCATCGATTTCTCCCGCAATTTCGGCCATCAAATCGCGATTACAGCCGGAATGGACGCCGCGATCGGCGACGCCGTCATTTTGATGGACGCCGATTTGCAAGACCCGCCGGAGTTGCTGCCGCAATTCCTGCAAAAATGGGAAGAAGGCTTTCAAGTCGTGTACGCCGTGCGCAAAAAACGCAAAGAGCATCTTTTCAAACGCGCCGCGTATTTCACCTTTTACCGCCTGCTCCAAAAAATTTCGAATATCCGCATCCCGTTGGATTCCGGCGATTTTTGTTTGATGGATCGCGCGGTGATCGACGCGATCAAACGCATGGAAGAACGCCGCCGCTTTGTGCGGGGCTTGCGGAGTTGGGTCGGCTTCAAGCAGATCGGATTGGAATACGAACGCGACAAACGCCAGGCCGGGGAAGTGAAATACACGTTTTCCAAATTGATGCGGTTAGCGTTGGACGGCATTTTTTCGTTTTCGTATTTCCCGCTGCAAATCGCGAGTTATCTCGGCTTCGCCGTGTCGGCGCTTAGTTTTGTCGCGATGGCCGTCTATTTATATAAAAAATTATTCATCCATCCGGACGAGCCGCCGGGATTTCCCACGTTGATCACGGTCGTCTTATTTCTCGGCGGCATCCAACTCCTGTCGCTCGGCGTCATCGGCGAATACATCGGGCGCATTTACGATGAAGTCAAGCGCCGCCCGACGTACATCGTCCGCGCCGCGTATGGCTGTTCGTTTGAGGAGCAGAAGAAGGAATAACCCGATTTTTCAGAGGTTGATGAAAGTTTAACATTTCACCATGTTTATCAACCCCTGTCACGCTATTTATGGAACAGACCGGCATCGAAATCAAACAATTACAGCCCGGCGAAGATATGCTCTGGGACGCCTTTGTCGAACAATCATCCGCCGAGGCGTTGTATCATCTCACTGGCTGGAAGCGCGTCATCGAGCAGAGTTTCGGACATTCCACCGTCTATCTTTACGCGGCGCAGGCGGGGCGGATTGTCGGCATCTTGCCGCTTGTCTTTTTGAAAAGTCCGATGTTCGGCCAATATTTCGTGTCCATTCCGTTTTTCAATTACGGCGGCATGCTTGCCGAAAACGACGACACACGGAAACGCCTCGCGGAGAAAGCGGCGGAGATTGCCCGAACTCACGGCGCGACGCATATCGAATTTCGCCATCAGGAAAACTACGCACTCGGCCTGCCGGTCAAAACGTCGAAAGTCGTCATGATTCTCGATTTGCCGGAATCGGCGGATGCGTTATGGAACGGCTTCAAATCCAAACTCCGCAGCCAGATTCGCCGCCCGGAGAAAGAAGGATTTACGGTCAAATTCGGACATCTCGACCTGCTGGATCAGTATTATGATGTCTTTGCCGTCAAAATGCGCGACCTCGGCACGCCAGTCTATGCCAAACGCTTTTTCGAAAATATTCTGAAAGAATTTCCGCAGCAGACGCATATTTGCGTGACCTACGCCCAGGACAAGCCGATTGCCGCCGGATTTCTCGCCGGATTCAAAGGGATGCTGCAAATTCCCTGGGCGGCGACGCTGCCGGAATTCGACCGGTTCAGCCCGAACATGCTGCTGTATTGGCATATTCTGAAATTCGCCTGCGATCAGGGCTATCAACGTTTTGACTTCGGGCGTTCCACGCCGGACGAGGGGACGTACCGCTTCAAAGAACAGTGGGGCGCAAAACCTGCGCCGTGCTACTGGCACTATTGGCTTGCCAGCGGCGATACCTTGCCGGAACTCAACCCGCATAATCCCAAATTCAAATTAGCCATCAACATCTGGCGACGCTTGCCGCTGGCAGTGACGAAAATCATCGGGCCGCACATTGTGAAATTTCTTCCTTAGTTGTATTGACTGGCAAAGTTGTCAAACACCTTTAAGGTGTCTGACAACTTTCCTTGACGACAACGTTCTCTGTCATTACCCCTCATGATGGGCGAGTGAGCTGCCAGTGCTGCAATTCAAGAATGTTTCCTTCCGGGTCAGCCATATACGCAAACGTAATCGTTCCAGCGCCATTGATTTCGACATGCGTCATTTGGCCGTACTCGCTGCCGCCAGCGGCGAACACAGCCTCGCGCGCGGCGGCGACATCTTCAACGGCAAAGGCGATATGCGCGAAGCCCGCGCGATTGATCCGCTTCAGCCCTTCTTTTGACGGATGGTATTGAAAAATTTCCAGCGTCGGCCCGGCATCGCCATAACCCGGCAAACGAAGATGAATGCCGTCAAGCCGAACATTCGGAATGCCGGTCGCCGCATCAATCCACGCGCCTTGCAGATGGCGCTCCGGCGGGACGGGCTGACAGCCGAACACCTCTTCATAAAACACCGCCAATCGCTTCCAATCCTGCGCAACAATATTCGTATGAACAAATTTTGCCATGATTGCCATGCCAGCCTTCCTTTCTTTATTCACTTGCCTGATCTATTTTCAGGCAAGTGATCTGATTTTTCGATAGTGGTAAAATGGTTCGACTCCGCTTACCATGGCCGTCACCATGAGCGAAGTCGAAGGGCGACATCAATAAGTCCACTACCAATTTTTCCATTATCAATGCTTGCAAGCTTTTTTAAAAATTCTTCAAAAATTCTCTTTACATGCGCAAAAGAATAAAAAAGAATGCTCCTATCGCTGAACATGACATCAATTTTCGTTGTTTATCTCGTAAACATATCGTATGGATGCTGAAATACGCCCCACAACAATCCTTGTCGTCGATGATTCTCCCGAAGTGATCGAAGTGCTTTTCGAATATCTCAAAATGGCGGGATATGAAGTGCTTTACACGTTGAACGGAGAGATGGTGTTCGACATCCTGCAACAGCAAACGGTTGATCTGATTCTGTTAGACGTGATGATGCCAGGCATGGATGGATTTGAAATCTGCCGACAAATCAAGGCGACCAGCCGCACCAAAGATATTCCGGTGATGTTTATTACGGCGCTTGTTGATGAGGAACAAAAAGTCAGAGGCTTCGATGTCGGGGGGATTGATTATATTACCAAGCCGTTCCAGTGCCGGGAAGTGCTTGCAAGAATCACCTCGCATCTGACGAACCGGCGCGTTCAGCAGCAGCTTCAGGAAGAGCGCTCGTTTTTTAAGGCGCTGGCCGAAGCCTCATTCGAAGGAATCGCCATTCATGACGCCGGACGCATTGTCGAAGCGAATCATGCGCTGGCGTCGCTCTTCGGCTATCAACATGACAACCTGTTAGGCCGAAACCTTCTGGAGTTGGTTCTCCCGGAACATCGGCCTATGGCGTATCAAAAGATCACGCGAAACGACGACGCGCTGCCGTATGAATTGCGCGGCATCAAACAAGACGGCTCAACATTTCTGCTGGAAATTCAAACGAAAAACATTGTCTGGCAGGGGCAGCCGCTCACCGTGACTGCAATGCGAGACATCACCTCGCGCCGGGAGTTGGAAGACGAAAACCGCTCGTTAAAAACCTCGCTTCAAGAGCGCTTCCGCTTCGGTGAAATGATTGGGAAGAGCCGCGCCATGCAAGAGGTGTATGAATTTTTAGCGCGCGCGGCGGCGACAGATAAAAATGTCGCGATTTACGGCGAATCCGGCACGGGAAAGGAGTTGGCCGCCCGGACGATTCATCAACTCAGCGACCGACGCGAAAAGCCGTTCGTGCCGGTGAATTGCAGCGCCATCCCGGAGAGCTTGTTCGAAAGTCAATTTTTCGGACATCGCCGAGGAGCATTTACCAGCGCCGAACGGAATGCCGCCGGATATTTCGAACAAGCGCAAGACGGAACACTGTTTCTTGACGAAGTCGGCGAGTTGACGCTCGTTATGCAGGCAAAACTGCTGCGGGTATTGAATGATAACATTTATACGCCCGTCGGTTCGACCAGCAGCCGCCGCGCCAATGTCCGCATTATCGCGGCCACGAATCGGGAACTCCGCGATATGCTGTTTTGCGGGCAGGTGCGCGAAGATTTTTTTCATCGCATTCATGTGCTGGCCGTCAATTTGCCACCGCTTCGCGACCATCGCGAGGATATCCCGCTGTTGGTTGATCATTTTTTACAACAGCAGGGAGATTCGGCAAGTTCTCACACGCTTCCCGCTGATGTGCTGCAACGATTTTATCGGTATGACTGGCCTGGCAATGTGCGGGAATTGCATAATGAACTCACGCGCTATTTGACGACCGGACAGATGGAGTTTATCGGAGAGAGAGCCGTCGGCGTCGTTCAAGGGCATGAATTGCCCTTTCTCCATACAGGTCTCTCCTTAAGTTCAGCGACCGAAGCGTTTGAATTATACTACATCGAGCAAAGTTTAACGCGACATGATGGGCATCGCGGCAAAACTGCTGAAGAATTGGGCGTTGATCGGAAAACGCTCTATAAAAAGCTCAAACGTATTGGGGAAAATTAACCCTATATAGGGCAAAAAAGCCCTATCGAAGTAACCCGTCTATTTTTCAATAGTTATATCAATAATGAGTTATGCGTGGGGCTTTATAACCCCATCTCTTTTATTCTTTCCTTTTCGCCGCAACTATTTTTCACGACATCTCCCGCATTTCAAGGAATTCCAGCCTATTTTCAATGATGGCACGCATTTTGCTATGTCATAATTATACTTCTTCTCATTCCATCATTTGCTGATATATTGACGAAACAAGGAGAGAACAATGATGGTTATGCGTCGCCGTGTGATGTTATCTGTGTTTGTTATCGGAGTGGTGCTGGTTTCTTGCGTTGCGTCGCAGCAGCAGGTCAACGGAAACGGCGGCATGCTCTATGCCTACGTTCCGCCCGCAGCCTATACGATGATGCCGCCATCTCCCCCATTCATCATGATCATTCCCCCGTCTCCGATTGTGTCGGCACAGCAGGTTTGCACCAGTCAGACGGGCTGGCAGTGGCGCTCCGATGGGTTTGCGATGTGTTTTCGCCCTGGCAACGTGCCATGCCCCGGCGGCTACCCCTGGATAAGACGCGCAACAGAACATTATACCGTATGCGTCAGCAAGGAGAATCAATCCTCAATGGCGTCAGGAGCATCAGGTTATTAAACGTGCGATTTACCGCAGATGGCATCATGTCATGCCGTTTTTGCATTTTTTGACAAGAAAAGGGAATATCATTCCATAAAAAACTTCACGCAAAGCAGGAGGAGTATCATGAGACTTACACGAGCACGGAATCGAGCATTAACAAGAACGAGACAAGACGAACTCATCTCAATTCCATTTACTTTGCCGGTTCCCAATTTAAAAGAAGCCGTTGATGATTTCGAAAAACATTATATTCTTCATATCTTGGATCAAAATAATGGACGAAAAGGGATGGCGGCGGAGGCGTTGGGAATTGATCGCAAGACGCTCTATCTCAAAATGAAAAAATATGGATTGGCGTTTTAAGCAGCAAGACCTCACAGGTTGTGGAAACCTGTGAGGTCTGCGAGAGATGCCGCCTCACAAAAATCGGCTGATGCGAGGCAGGAGATCGTTCGCGTCCACCGGTTTTTGCAAATAATCCGCCGCCCCTAAATCAAAAATTTGCCGCCTGACTTCCAAATCCTGCGAGGCCGTCAGGAAAATCGTCGGCGGAACTTTACTGCCGTAGCGCTTCCGCAGTTTTTGAAAGACCTGAATTCCATCCTCGTCCGGCATCATGTAATCCAAAATGATCACGGCTGGCGCACATTCTTCCACCATCTGCAAGCCTTCATCGCCATCTTGCGCATATTTGACGATAACCTGGTCGATATGTTCCCGCAGCATCGCTTCCAGCGACCTCGCCACAAAGATCGAATCGTCAATAATCAGGATCATGCGTTCCGTGACCGGCAGGGTAAACGTAAAGGTGCTTCCTGCCCCGACTCGGCTGTCCACCCAGATTTTCCCATGATGCAGTTCGACCAGATTTTTACAAATCGCCAACCCCAATCCTGTGCCACGCTCGCCGCGCGTGCCTGTTGATTTGACTTGCTGAAACTTACTAAAGAGAAGCAGCAATTCTTCGGGCGGGATTCCTTCCCCTGTATCAGTGACCGCAACTTTTATCATGTCGCCGTCTTTTTCGACATATAGCGTCACCACCCCGCCCGGTTCGGTGAATTTAATGGCGTTGCTCAGGAGATTATTGATGACCTGCGTCACCTTCGGCACGTCAATCCGAATCTTCGGCAGCCCCGGATCAATCTGATATTCCAGGCGAATATTCTTATTTTCCGCCAGCACATGCAACGTTTGAAGGCACTGTTGCGCCACCTGTTTGATGTCGGCGACTGTCGGCGTCAATTGAATCTTTCCAGACTCGATTTTCGCCAGATCCAGCAAGTCATTCACCAAATGCAACTGCTGCTCTCCCATGACCTGAATATTTTCAACAAGTTCGCGTTGATCCGGCGTGAGCGGCACATCGATATACTCGTCATTCAGCAGAATTTCGGTCGCGCCTAAAATTGCGGTTAATGGCGAGCGCAAATCGTGCGAGACAATCGCCACGAAATCATCTTTCAGGCGGCTCAAATCTTCCCACCGTTCCCGCGCTTTTAACTCCTGCTGATACAGCTCCATGTTTTCTAAAGACATCCCGACCTGACGCCCGATTGAGGCGAGAAATTGCAGGTCGTCGCGGCTGAATTGGCGGGAATCTTCCACAAACAACAGCATGATGCCGTACACAATATCCATTGACACCAGCGGCAGGCTGATTAACCCTTGAAATCCAAACGACGCCAGCGCGGTCGTCGCAAGTTCCGGATGGCGAGCAATATCCCTGATGACCAGCGCTTCTTTGGTCTTCATGACCTGTTCTTTCAGATCGGCACACGCCAGACAGGCTTCCTGCAAGGCGGTTTCGAATCCGTTTCGCTTCTCTGAAAGCGTTCGGCAGCTTTTCAACATCGTCTCATTCGTTTCGCGGTTGATTAGGAAAATGCTCCCCGCCTGAAACCGCATAATTTCCAGCACTTTCTCAATTACGCCGCTTAACGTGTCATCAGAATTCAGGGAATGACTCACGATTTCCGCAATAGCGTTCAATGCGGCGAGACGCACGTTCTGCTGCTGAATTTCCTCTTCATAGTGTTTGATCGAGCTAATATCTCTGGCAATGCCTCCTACGCCGACAAATGTTTTCTGGCTGTTATACATCGGATAGCAATTGATCGAATACCAGTGGAAACGGACGCGATCCTGGTGCATCAGGCGGCATTCCAGCCCTTGAATCGAACTGCCGCGAATGACCTGACGAATGCCGGCCATCACGCGAATCAGGTCTTGCGCATGGACAAATTTTGAGACATTGATATGTTCCTGTTCAATATCTTCCGGCGTGTAGCCTAACCGCACTTCGACGGCAGGCGTGGCAAAATTAATCACGCCCTGCGGCGTGATGCGAAAAATAATATCGCCGGACGCATTCACTAACGTCCGCAGGATTTCTTCGGATTCTTTCAGCAGCAGCAATTCTTGCAATTGCTGCTCTTTTTCCTCAAGCCGCTGAAGCAGACGTTCATGCACCGCGAGTTGGCTCGATTGCGTCAGGACATGGCGGCAGATTTTCAGCAGATGGTCAACACTGAAAGGCTTCGGCAGATACCGTTCTGCGCCGGCGGCCAAAAACCGGTTGATTTGCTGTTCGCTGATCTCGGCCCCCATCATCAGCACATGCGTATCAGGGAAAGATTCCTTAATCCAGGAGAGAAGACTTGCGCCGCTGAATCCGGGGAGCTCGGCTTCTAACAAGACCAGATGCGGGAAAATCCCTTCGACCCGCTTCATCACCTCATGCCCTTCCGCAACCAGATTGACGAAATAGCCTTCTTGTTTCAACGCTAATTGAAGCAGCGCCCCCAACTCATAATCCGCTGTAGCAACTAAAATATTGAAATGTTCCTGCACCATCCGCGCCGGAAATTGCTCAGGCTCCAGGATGATATTTTTTAATTCTTCATGAATGCGCTCTAACAGGCGCTGCTCCTCTTCGCGGCCATAGAGCGACGCCACGATTTCCACGCCTTCCGGGACATAGTGGAGAGCCTCACTATATTTCATGCCGTAGAGAATGACGGGCAGCCGCTCGCCGTCGGTGCGGTCTTTCAAAGGCTGATAGCGCCGGGCATCAGCCATGTCGGGCAGGTGATCGGACACAATCAGATCGGGCAGAGATTCGGCGATTTGCGCGACCAGCGCCGCCCAATCAGGCAGCAAGATCACGTGATTAAAGCCATACAAGCCGCACTGCTCTTTCAGTATTTTCGCCAGGGTCTGATTTTGGCTGATAATCGCAATGAGGCTATTGAAAATGGAGCGTTGCTGATAGGTTTCCATTCCGAAGAACCATTCTTAGGCAATTTTTCGCGATTCGACGCGATTGAATGACAGGTCAATTATTACAATATTTTTCCCCTAATACATGGGAACATTCTTTTTCTAAAAAGTTTACTTTCTCCGGCAGAAATTTGCATGGGGCCTCGTTATTTGCCGGTACGTAAATAACTCATGTTACGCAGCCGATTCGATGCGAGTGACCGCGAACTCCCCTCCTGGGAGGGGTTAGGGGTGGGTTGTTAGCGCGAGAAATTGAAACCCACCCTTTTCCCTCTCCCAGGGGAGGAATCGTCAATGGTACAGCGTAACATCGGTAAATAATTGCAAATTGTCAATCAAATACCAACCGGAATTCACAACACATAAAAACTCCTGACATTCCGCCTCCCGCAATTTCTCGTTATTTTTTGCAAATTCGATTACACCCTTCGAAGAACAGGCCGTCTAAACCTTGAATTGCAACAAACAGGGAAGGCCGGCTTCCCAACTTGACAGGCAATGGTATCGCCATGGAATATCCATTGCGCCGATCATGCGTAAAAAAGTTCTTCTTGGCTTATTGATTTTATTGACAATTCTGACCAGCATGTCATTGACATCTTGCGAGTTCACGACGCATCAACGCGCATTTCAGGATTATTACCCCGAAGGGGTCTGGGATGAGTTCGAATAGGCGAACAGGCAGGAGTGTCAATTATGGCGAAAAGCCGCACGATTTACGTGTGCCAGAGTTGCGGCGCGCAAACCCCCAAATGGATGGGGCGCTGTCCCGAATGCGACAATTGGAATACCTTGGTGGAAGAACAGGAAGTCAGCGCCTCCGCCTCCTCGATTGAAAAGCTCAAAACCGGCCCGCAGGCCGCGCCGATTCCGATTACGGAGATCGAATCCGTCCAGGATTTCCGCTTTCCGTCCTCGATTCATGAGATTGACCGCGTCCTCGGCGGCGGCATCGTCCCCGGTTCGGTCGTCTTAATCGGCGGCGATCCCGGCATCGGCAAATCCACGATCCTGCTGCAAATGGTCGGCGGATTAAGTCAGGCCGGATTCAAAGTGTTGTATGTCTCCGGCGAAGAGTCGGCGCGGCAGACGCGCTTGCGCGGCGACCGCCTGCATATCGCGCATCCGAACCTGTATATTCTCAC
>CAZMEO010000047.1:0-3610 GCA_964565315.1 uncultured Candidatus Moduliflexus sp.
CGGCAATTCGCCGATTCCGGCGGCGTCGGTCGGAATCGAAATCGCGGCGCGTTGGTCGGCGGCGACGGCGAGCGTCACCTGCGCGGGCGTCCCGTCGGGATAGCTGACGGCGAAGTAGAAAATATTTTCCACGCCCGGCACGACCGAGCCGCTTTCCGGCACGGCGACGATGTTCAGCGCATCCGCCGCAATCGCCCGCGTCGCGCTTTTCTTTTCCTCATGCTCCGCCGTGTCGGTGACGGCGACTTCGATTTGCGCGAAGGCGTTCCCCTGTTCGAGCGGCTGGCCGACGAAATAATCCGGCAGCGTCGTCTCGAATTCGTAATGGCCGTTTTCATCCGTTTTGCCCTTTAATTCGGCGAATTTCTCGAACTGCGCGTCGAATTTGGAGAGCGTGACGATGACCGTGCCGCCCGCCACCGGCTTGCCGAAGAAATAATCGGCTTGCACCGTCCCTTTGAGCGGCTGGCCGGGCTGATAAAATTTCTTGTCCGTGTCCAGCACGATGTTGAATTTCGGCAGGACGTAGCGCTGCACCGTGACCGTCTTTTCCTGCGAATTCTCGCCGAACAGCGCCCGGATTTTGTACGCGCCTTCGTTGACTTCGCTGGCAAGCTGGAAATCGGCGGAACTGACGCCGAATTTATCCGTTTTGACCGCTTTTTTGAAAACTTTGTTCCCTTTGGAATCCTCGACTTCGAGCGTCATCTCGGTGTCTCCGGCGGGGAGCAAATCGGGTTTTTTCAGCGCGAGGCTGCGGAGATGAATGACCTGTCCGGGCTGATAAAGCGGCTTGTCGGTGGTGAGCAAAATGCTGACGGCGTCCTTGATGACGATGGGCTGCTGAATAACCTCTTCCGCGTCGTCGAGCGTGACGCGCACGGTCAATTCACGGTCGCCCAACACGCCCGCCGGAAGTGTAAATTGCGCGTTCAGCGTGCCGGTTGCGTCGGTCGCGCCCTGAAAGAGCGGCGCATCCGCAAGCGACAGCGCGACGTTCGCGCCGGAAATCGGCTGATTCGCGATTGGATCGTTGACAATGACGCGGACGGCGGCCTGGCTGTTGGCGTAGAATTGGCGCTGCATCAGCAGATGCGTCTGAATCTGCCGCGCCGCGTAAAACAGGCTGCGTTTGCCTTCCAATGCGACCTTTCCGCCTTTCTTGACGGTGTAATGCACGACATACGCGGCTAATTGATTGCGGTCAACAGCGGCATTGACAATAAGCCGGAATTCCTGCGCCGCGCTGTTGATTTCGACCGGCATACTGCTGCTGCCGAGCGCGTTGAAGCTCAAATCCTCGATGCTGACGGCAAGTTCGTACTGGCCGTAATCATTGACAGCAGCTTGCAGCGGAAGAATCGTTTCAATCGTTTGCTCGTTGATGATTGTTCGAAGCGCGGTTTGTTCGATTTTCAGGCTCGCTGATTCGCCTGCCGCGCCGGTCAAGACCGCCATTGCGCCAAGCGCACATACTCCAATGCTGAAGATTTCCAGAAGATGTTTCATGGTTCAAATTCCGTCCTTCGCCCAATGTCACCACATTCGAGAACATTGAGCGGGGCTGGAAGAGTTGAATGATTGTTTTTCGGTGAGAAAACGACGGCATTACTTCACTTGTAAAAGAACGTCGGCGGTATGGGAGAGATTCTTAAAAATGAATCCGTATAGTGTTATACGGCAATGTCGCTTGAAATTGCAAGAAAAATGACAGCAGGACATTATAAAACAAGAATGCGCTGATTCAACTTATCATCGGATATGTAATTTTATTGACATTTCTTTGCGTATTTTCTGTAATGAGAGTTATGATGAACGATTCTATCGAAATCCTTATTGTTGACAATCAGCGCGAACACGCCGATTCGCTCCGGGCGCTGTTAGAACGCAGCGGTTATGACGTATGCGTTGAATATAATGGCAAAGACGCGCTTGACGCCATTCGCAGACACCGACCGACAATGGTCATCAGCGCCATCGCCATGCCGGAGATGGATGGGTACGAACTCTGTCAGCACGTCAAGGCGGACGACGCGCTGAAAGAGATTCCGATTATCCTGCTGACGCCGCTCTCTGACCCGCAAGACATTATTCGCGGCATGGAAAGCGGCGCAAACAATTTTATCGTCACACCTTACGAAGAAAAATTTTTTCTGTCCCGCATCCGCTATATTCTTGCGAATCAGGAATTGCGGAAAATGACCAAATCCGAAATGGGAATGGAAATTTTCTTCGGCGGCAAAAAATATTTTTTCACGCCGGATCGGATTCAAATCATCGATCTCCTGCTTTCAACCTATGAAACGGCGGTTCAGAAGAATCTCGAATTAGAAAAAAGCCGCGTGAATTATCTCGCGTTGTTAGAAACCAGCGCGGATGCCGTCGTGGTCGTGGATCGTCAGAACCGCGTGCAATTCGTGAACCCGGCAGCAGAACAGTTGTTTGAACGTCCGGCGAAGATGTTTTTGGAGCAGCCGTTCGATTTTCCGCTTCAGGCAGGCGAGACGACGGAATTACGGATTTCCCGGCGCGATGGCAGCGCCGCCATCGCCGAAATGCGCGTGGCGGAAACGGATTGGCGCGAAGAACGCGCGTATTTAGCCACGCTCCGCGACATCACACAGCGCAAAGAGGCGGAAGAAGCCGTGCAGCATCGCAATCGCCATTTGTCGCTGCTGAATCACGACAGTCAAATGTTCGGGTCGTCGCTGGAATTGAACACTGTCATCGAAACGGTGTTGGAAGAGGTGCAAACGCTGTTGAACGCCTTTTCCATCTCGCTCTGGCTGCTGGAATCCGGGACGAACGAGTTGGTCTGCAAACATGCGAAAGGGCCGGGGAGCGACGCGCTGATCGGCGTTCGGCTGCGCGTCGGACAGGGCTTGACCGGCTGGGCGGCGCAGCAGAATCAAACGCTGCTCATCCCGGATAGTTGGAACGATGCGCGGCATTTCAAGCAGATCGACCAGCAGGCGCAGGAAACCAGCCGCTCGATGCTCAGCATCCCACTTCGCAATAAAGGGCATGTGATCGGCGTGTTGAACCTGACGAATCCGAATATCGGCCATTTTACCGACCAGGATGTCACGTTGTTAGAACCGGTAGCCGCCGCCGCCGCAAACGCGATTGAAAATGCGCGGCTCTACACGGAAGCGCAGCGAGAAATTCTGCGCCGCCAGGATGTGGAAGAAGAATTGCGCCAGGCCAAAGCCGCGGCAGAACAGGCGAATCACTCGAAAAGCGTGTTTCTCGCCAGCATGAGCCACGAACTCCGCACGCCGCTGAACGCCATTTTAGGATTTGCGCAGCTCGTCGCCCGCAGCGAGCGCTTACAGCCGTTCGAACAAGAAGACCTGCGGATCATTATTCGCAGCGGGGAACACCTGCTGACGCTGATCAATCAGGTGCTTGATCTCTCGAAAATCGAAGCTGGCAAAATGACGTTGAATTCGAACAATGTCGATCTTCATCGCCTGCTGCAAGACCTCGCGGATTTATTCAGCCTGCGCGCTCGCGAAAAAGGGCTGCATCTGATCTTTGAGTGTCCGCCTGACATTCCGCATTTTATCATATCGGATGAAGTCAAACTGCGGCAAATCCTGATCAATGT
>CAZMEO010000047.1:3710-5037 GCA_964565315.1 uncultured Candidatus Moduliflexus sp.
ATGCTGGGCGGGCGAATCGAGGTCGCCAGCACGCCGGGCGAAGGCGCAACATTTCATATTCTCATTCCGATCCAGGTCTGCGAGACGCCGCCAAAAGAATCTGCCGCCTCGCGCAACGTCGTTGCGTTAGCCCCCGGCCAGCCTCGTTATCGCGTGATGGTCGGCGATAATAATCCGGAGAACCGCCGCCTGCTGACCGCTTTGCTTCAGCCAGTCGGATTTGAGCTCTTTCTTGACAAGACGCTTGAACATTGGGCAGACTGGCAGCCAGACATCATTCTGTTCGATCCGGTCGTCATCGGCTATCAGGCGATTCAACGCATCAAAGCCGATCCCACCGGGCAGCGCATTCCAATTGCGGCGCTCTCGGCGATCCCGTTTGAGGAAGAACGCCGCGTCGCGTTAGCGGCGGGCTGCGACGATTTTCTGCGAACGCCGTTTCGGGCAAGTGAATTATTTGCGCTGCTCGCAACGCATCTTGGCGCGCAATATCTCGAACAGGAGACCGATAAAGCGCCGCCTGACTCAGCAAGCATCGGCGGCGCAGCCTCTGCGCCTGCTGAACCGTTTCAAGCCATTCCGCCGGAACTGATTGAGCGGTTGCGCTACGCGACGCACTTAGCCGACATTGGCATGCTCACAAGTGCGATTGACGACGTTGGCCTCCATAATGACGAATTGGCCGCATCCTTGCGCCTGCTCGCCAACAATTTCGATTATGCCCATATCTTCGAGATGCTGAAACAGCAAGCAAGCACGGATAAGTCTTGACTATTTTTTTCATCTATGCCAGATATTTCTGATTGTTGACGGAGACAACGACCTTAGGGTCATCGAAAAACCACATATCCATTTATCAGAAGGAGGGTATTTTCATGAAAACATCGTGTCGAATAAAACGTCAGTTTTGGAGAATCGCGCTGTTCATCAGCGTGATCAGCATGCTTGTCGGATGTTCCGACAGTGATGATCCGATTTCGGAGTTTCTTTCCGATATTTCCGTGTCGGTCAGTTCGCTCAACTTCACGGCTGCCGTGAATACCAGCCAATTCCAGACGGTGACGATCAAAAATTTAGCGTCGGAAAACGTGACGGTCGAGCGCGTGACCTCAACCAATACCGCATTTACAGTCGGCGGCTACGTGACAGACCAGAATTTGATTCCGTTAGAATTGCCGGTCACCATCGAGCCAAGCGGAGCGCGAGTCATTTATATCGGCTTTTATCCGACGAAAGCAGAAACCTATGTGGGGAAATTAGTTGTTGAAAGCACTGACACGCAGGGCGAACTTGAGACAGACCTGATTGACCTGACGGGCGTGGGCTA
>CAZMEO010000047.1:5137-6303 GCA_964565315.1 uncultured Candidatus Moduliflexus sp.
CGCGTTTTTCGGCAGCGTGACGGTGACGGTCGTTGCCCCCGGCTCGCTGACAATGGTGAGCGTGCCGTGATGTTCTTCCACAATCTGCCGCGCGACGAACAGCCCAAGTCCGGCGCCAGCTTTGCGGCATTTCGTCGTAAAAAACGGCGCGAAAATCTGATCGCGGATCTCCGCCGGAATGCCATGCCCGGAATCAGTCAACCTGACGGTCACATGCGCCTCCTGCTCCGCAACATGGATAACAAGCGCACCGGGTTTGCCGCCAACCGCTTCAATCGCGTTGCGAATCAGATGCCGCCAGACGAGCATCAATCTGGATGGCTGACACGGAATTGCCGGCGTCGGCTCGTAATGCCGCGTCAATTGAAGGTGTTTGGTCAATTTTAAGGCGTGAAACAGGCTTAATACTGTGTCAATGCCGTCAGTCACCGTCGTTTCGCTCCACTCATCCGTCAACGTCTCCGGGTACGCCGATAATTTTAATGCCGCCGTGACGCTGGCGATCCGATCAAGCGCAGTCTGAACGCCACGCGCGTTGTAACATAAGGTGGCGAGATTATACGCGGCATGAAGGGTTGCCTTGCCGAACGAAGAACGCAGCAGCGGCAGCAGCGGTTCGATCTCATCATGAATGCCGATTTCCACAAGCGTTTCGGCGACCTCATCCGCCTCATCAATCTCATGCTCTTCCAATATACGGCCAATCTCGCGAGTGAGTTTGCGTTCCTCGCTGGTGCTGAGATGATGCGTATATTGCCAGGAGCGCTCCACGACATGCCAGAATTGCGCATAGAGGTCAGGCGGCAGACGCGGCAGGTCTTGCTCGAACTCTTCGCGCAAGGAACGGAGCGCGTGCATCGTATTCGCGGCGCTGGCGCTGATCGAACTCAGCGGGCCGTTGATTTCATGCACAATATCCGGGATAAATGAGCCTGAGGCGGCTAATTCGGATAATTTAATCAAATGGGAGCGCGACAGCCCGGCGGCTTCGCCGCCATCCCAGGCGGGGATATTGCCGACCGCTGCGGCAAGATGAGATTTACGATCACTCACGACATGCTCTCCTTCACTGAACTGGTTGTCTTGACAGCCTCTCTCCGAATCCCCATAGCCTTGTGCAATTCATGCCGATTGTGTCAAATGAAAACTCACGCAAAAATCAAACC
>CAZMEO010000047.1:6403-11615 GCA_964565315.1 uncultured Candidatus Moduliflexus sp.
CCTTGTGCAATTCATGCCGATTGTGTCAAATGAAAACTCACGCAAAAATCAAACCGTACAAACCTTGCGCGGGCAATGCGATAAACGCCCCAGCGACTCCGCAACAGAGAGGCGGGCAATGGGGTGAGGTGAAACAGGTGATCATCCCTGCTCAATCATGCGCACATCCTCGGCGCTGAGACGATACAGGGCATAAATCAGCGCATCCAGTTCCGCGTCGGCAGGATGCGGACGGTCAAGATGGGCGTCATCGCCATGCGCCTCAAGCAATTGATCCACGAAGGCGATCACCTCGCGCTGCTGGTCGGGCGTCGCCGGTTTGATGGGAAGTTGACGCAAATTCACCAATTTGACTTGTGAAAAAACCTGCCCGGTTTCGAACACTAATTTGCGATAATAAAATGACAGCAGCCGCGAATTCAGCAGCCCTAACAGATATTTCAATTCGAAATCCGCAACGCCCGCCCGCAGTACCGTCGTATGCAGCGAATTCGTGGCGTAATACCGTCCGTCGTCAAACGCGGCGATAATGCGATCCGCCGTCTGCCGCGTCAAAATTTTCGGCGAGGCCAGCGACGGCAGATGCCCCCAGCGAATCACGTCCCCTTTTGCTGCCAGCGCCCGATCATAGCGCACGAACAGCCCGCCCCAATTCAGCCGGTAACGCCCGATATTCTTGCCGTTCAAGACTTTTTTGCACCGCTCGTCCACCGCGTCTGCGACAAGCAGTTTGTGTTTGGCGTTGCCCGGATTCACGCCGTCGTGACATTCGCAAATGTCGCCTAATTTCGGGCAATCCGCCGCAATTTTTTCCAACAAGTCGAAGGTCGGCCTGTCAATCGAGACGGCAAAGCGGTGAAACGGCGCATGCTCGAAACGGCGCTGCGGAATGCGAATCATCGTTTCGGCGGCGGCAGGCGATTCGAAGCGGCATTCGATCATCTGTTCCCGCCGTTTTGCCGCGTCAGCCTGGCGTTGCAGCAGCAGGATGCAATTTTCGACAAACGCTTTGGGAAACAGCCGTTTCGTGTCGAGGATATGCGTGATGGCGGCGCGTTCTAACAGCAGCGCGCGCAGCGGCTCGAAATACACTTGCGTCAGCAGCGTGTTCGGCACCACCATGCCCAACGCGCCGTCGGGCGTCAGCAAATCGAGGCCGCGCTCGACAAACAGCGCGAACGTATTCGGCTTATACGCCGCCGCTCGATACGTGTGATACAGCGCGAGGCGTTCCGGCGTCGCGCGCAGGCGATTCACGACAATGTAAGGCGGATTGCCGACAACGGCATCGTACTGCCGCGCAAACAGGTCGAAATAGGGCGACGACGGCTCGCGCTCCCAGCGCGTCAAGGCATCGGCGCAACAGACATTGATGCGCCTGACGCGGCAGCCCGGCTCGCGGCGTGTTGCCTTGATAAACAGGTTGACGCGGGCTAATTCGCAGGCAATCGGATCGCAATCAATCAAAAAAAGCTGCCGCGCAAGAATATGCGCCGCGATGGAGTCCGGCTGCGCCTGTTTGGGCTGGCTTTCCCAGAAGTCATAGAGCCGGTCGAACGCATGCAGCGCAAACGCGCCCGCGCCGCAAGCCAAATCAAGCACGCGCAACGAGCTTGCCGGGCGATTGTTCCGCAGCAGCGCAAAGGTCTGCGCGATAATCAGCGCGGCAATCGGCTCAGGCGTGTAAAATCGCCCATTTCGCCGCTGTTCCGCCTGTTCCTCGAAATATTGATACAACCAGCCGAGCAGATGGTCTTCGCGCCATTGTTCAGGCGTGATCGTCTCGGTCAGATGATGGCGCAGCATGCTGAATGTCGAAGGCGAGGGAAGAAACGCATCGGCGGCGCAATGCACTTGGAAGACTTCACAGGTTTCTAAACGCTGCGAGGTCTGCGCGTGAAAGATGACCGGATCAGGCTCTTGCCAGGGCAGCGGCGCGAGATGGCCTGACATTTCAAAAGAACGCAGGATCGCAAGCGCGGCAAAATATGATCTGGCGGCGTGCGCGGCGGCCTGCGTGTCGCTGAGAACCCGCAACGCATCCAATTCCAATGCCTGACGGCATTCTTTGACGATGGCGACGAGTCGGTTGCGGAGTGGCATACAGAAGCGTCAAAGTGTCAGATACGTGGAACGTGTCTGACACCTCTCTTAGCCAGAAATGCCGCGAGCGGCGAGCAATTCGTCATAGAGCCGCTCGATGTGTTGCGCTAAGGTGGCGATGTGATATTTCGGATAGACGGTTTCGCGGCCAATGCGCCCCATCTGGCGGCGTTCTTCCGGCGAGCGCCGCAACAGGTCGCAGAGCGCGTCCGCCAAGGCGCGGCTCTCTTTCGACGGCACTAACAGGCCGGATTTCCCATGCTGCACAAGGTCGCCGACGCCGCCGACATTTGTCGCGACTGCCGGTTTTCCGGCGGACAGCCCTTCGATCAGCGTGACCGGCAGACCTTCATTCAGCGACGACAGCGCAATCACGTCCAGATCGGCGTAAATTTGCGGCAAATCGCGCCGGAAGCCCAAAAACATAACATTCCGGCGAATCTGTAATTTGTCGGCCTGCGCTTCCAATTCCTGCCGCAATTCGCCATCGCCGATCATCAAAAAACGGGCGTTCGGAAACGATTGCGCGACGATGTGCGCGGCGTCGAGAAAATACGCATGCCCTTTCACCGGCACAAGCCGCGCCACGATGCCGATAAGCGGCACGTCATCGCCGACCTGCAATTCCCGGCGCAGCGTGCCGCGCAGCCGGTCGCATTCCACGAACGGCTGCAATTCAAGCCCTAAACCGATCTGCCGCACTTTTTCCGGCGTGCCGATGCCATACCCCAGAATTTCCTGCCGCTGTTTCGGGCTGATCGTGATAATCGCATCACTGAATTTGGCGAGCGTTCGCTCGATTGAAAGAAAAAATTGCGTTTTGCGCGGGCTGAAATAGCTGTGGAACACATGGCCGTGAAACGTATGCACGATGATCGGCACGCCCGCTAACTTCGCGGCGACGCGGCCTAACATCCCGGCTTTGGCGGTGTGCGTATGCACGATAGTCGGGCGAATCCGGCGCAGCAGCCGGAAGATTTTCCAGAACGCAATCGGGTCATCCTGCCAGCGGATTTCGCGCCCAAGTTCAGGGATGAAACAGGGCGTCACGCCGCGTTCGTCCGCGAGATACTTCATATCCCCTTCGGACGGCGACACCGTGCCGGTAATCAGCGTTGAGGCAAACCGCGCCGGGTTCAACAACTGCGTCAACAATATGGTATGAATGGCTGGCCCTCCGACATTCAGGCGGGCAATCAAGCGAGCAACTGGAATCATTCTATCAGCACCGATCACGCCTCTCGGCGTCGAAGACGTATTTATTCTAATTGATTGAAGGAACGGACGTTTTTCATCTCTGACAAAGAGATTTGGAGCATTAAAAAATTTGTCAATCTTTTTTTGCCGGCGGCATCGTCTTCAGCGGACAAATCCCGCCGCTTGCCCTTCGACAGAACTCAGGGCGAACTCCTTATTCAGCACCAACTCTCATAGCTCGCGGGTGTTTGTTGATAACAACTTGACAAAGAAGTCGACGAGCGACAGGATAAGACGCGAAGAGCACGTTGCTTCGCGCTTTTCATACCGAATCATTGGGATGAGAGCGTTAATTGATGGTATTCGGTATGCAGAGGCGCTCAACAGTCTCTACCGTTTGCGCTAATTTACCGAGCAGGCGAAGGTAGGCGGCTGGAAATCTTTGCACAAGGCCGGAAGCGCAGGATAAGAGTTGATAAGGATCCGCTTGCTTCGGCAGATCGGCGAGCAGAAACTCTCCGAGCGAGATTCGTTTTTGAGATGATGCCAATTGCGCGGCGGAATGCGTGGAGAGTGCCTTTTTCATTTCGAATAACATGGGCTGCAACGCTTCTGATAGCGCCAATATCTGCGGTTTCGTCTCTTCCGCTCCGTCGAACCATTCCGCATATTCGAGCAAAGCCCGCAGTTGTTCCTGGGCAACATGAATTTCTTGCAAGGCCGCAAACTGCTGCTCAAGCCCTTGCAGCAGCGTGAGAATGTCTTGCGCATCCTTTTGCATCTGCTGGCTTTCCGGGATTTTTGCCGCGACGTTCGGCAGCATCAGCAGTTGTAGCGCTGCTTCTATGCGACTGCGCTGCATCTGTTCGACTGGCGCGAGCGTTTTTATGCGCGATTCGACTTGACGCCGGAGGATGGACAGCGGCTCGCCTTTCGGAATCTCCACAGCAATGCCGGAATGACGCAACGCTTCGATTTGAGTGGCTGCGAGCAGTCGATCATACCCCTGTTGAAGTTCGTCAAATGCTTGAATATATTGAACACGCATGGATTGCGCCTGCTGCCTTGTCTTTTTCAGCAGATTGACTGCTGCCTGAGGCTGCTGTGGCGGCATAAGCGTCACGCTTCCAATATCAGGGGCGCTTAACAGATGGAATGGGAGCAGAAAAAAACAGGCGGCGGCGTGAATCTGCTCGCGTTCATCTTCTGGCGCATTCATCAGCGCCTCGGTACTGACCAATCGTTTGGTTGAGACCTCTTTGCCGATTAAATTCCGGTAAAACGCGGAAGTCGCTTTCTGCGAAAGCTTTTCGAAATCGCGAAACAGCAATGAGGCTGGCAGAAAAGAACGGATTTCTTTCGGCTTGAGCGGCGTTTGCATCGCGCGCGCATATTTTTGCAAGGCCGATTCTGACGGGGAAAACTCGAAAAATGGCGTTTGCTGATAGCGACGCGCCATGCGAACGCGTTCACGATGCGAGGGATGGAGATCGAAAATCCCTGTTCGCGCTTTTTGTTTAGCATGAAGCGCTTGTTGCAGCAGATGCGCCGGAATGTGCGGCTCATTCGCAAGAATTAAGCCGGGCAGATTATCCGCCAGGCGATTTTCCTGCCAGGCGACATGCAAATCCTGATGTGCGAGGCTGGTCGCTAAGGAGAGCGAAACTAAGCGCTGCATCATGGCTTCGAAGATATCGGCGCCGACCAACCGCGTTGCATACGTATCGGCATTAAATTCCATCTGTCTTGACATGAAGCAACTGATCGCATGACCAAGCAGCATCAACAGTTGGAAAAATAGGCGCGTTCCCCAGAGAAACAGGCGTGATACCCATGACATCAATGCAATGTAATGATCTGAATTTCCGAATTTCTCTGTCCAATCATTCGGCTCATAGACAATATCGGCAAA
>CAZMEO010000047.1:11715-17068 GCA_964565315.1 uncultured Candidatus Moduliflexus sp.
CTGAATTTCCGAATTTCTCTGTCCAATCATTCGGCTCATAGACAATATCGGCAAACCAGTTATTGACTGTCATGATGATTGCCCAGAGGCGAGTGGCGGTTTTCTGGGAAAAATGGCCGAATTCGTGAGCCAACACTCCGGCAAACTGCGAAATATCAAGCCCGGCAATCAACGGCATGCCGAGCGTCAGCACAAAATCACTCGAAAAAAAGCTGCGACGCCAGGCAAAAGCATTCACGTCCATTGTCAGATGAATTTCCTGTGGAATCGGCGCGCCAATCTCTTCGCAGATTTTTTCCACAACGTCAAACAGAAGCGGCTCGTCGGCGGGCGAAAGTTTATATGGCGGCAGTTCTTGCTGCGCTCTTCTGAAAAATGGCGTGAGCAGGGCAATCAGCGCCATCACCCCGACGAAAAGCGGCGTGGCATACAGCAGAAACGCCACTTTTACCGGCCTGATCTCCTGAAACATCGAGAGATGCTCCGTGCCATGCCAGTACATCCCATACGCAATTCCGCCGATGAGCGCAACATGCAGCAACGGCAGCAGCAGCATCGCTGCCGCAACAAACAGCAGACTGAGCGTATAAATCACAGAGACTTTGGGGCGTGGAAATTTTTCGTGGAATGCTCCGAAAACCGCCTCGCGAATCTCTTCATACGGCGATGCGTGTTGTTTCTTTTCGGATTTCTGTGCTGAAAACGTGATCGTGCGCGCTTTTTCAGCGACATTTTTGGGAGGAGGCGTTGACGCATTGGCAAGCGCCGCTTTCGACGGCATGGCTGGCTCGGCGGATGGCGTCGCGACTGGCGGAACCGTCGGATGCGGATGAAATTCTGCGGTTGCGCCGAGTTTTTGCAACGCCGCAATCAATTTCAGCGCGGTCGGCTCTGGCGCATCCTTGATCACGGTCGCGGGCAATTTGCCCAATAACGCGGTTAATTGCTGTGACGAGGCATTTTTGAAAAGTTTGCTCAAATATGCAGTGACCGCGTCATGAGCGGATTGATCGGGAATGGCGGCGATTACGAATTTCCCTTTTCTCGGCTGTTGCTCCATGTTATCTCCGTAATAAGGTCTTCAGGTTATATGGCATCAGCCAACCATGCTTTCACAAGCTGCGACGGCCAGCAAAATGAGGGGAGAATCAGCGCAGCATCAGTTTCTTGCGGGGAAACTAACAGGGGAAACCACATAGAGGAAAGCATTCTTCCAGGCAAGTGATTGCGATAGACCATAACCGTCGTACAGAGAATTTCTTTTCCCAGAGTAATGCTCTTCGGGACGGGATAATTCTGAGGATATGAGCATTCATCACTAATTAACTCTATAAACCTTGATAACTCAGGAGAGAGCGAACGTTGCTCCGTTAATTTAAAGAGATGAGCTGCGACACGCTGAAGTTGTGATAGCTGTCCATCGAAAAATAGATCATGACTAAATAGGATGACTGCCGGATGATTAGAATCCCCTGGAGAGAAGAGTAAATCATTGGCCTTTATAAGAACGCCCCAAACCACCGATCCTCTTTCATACAAAAGCGATTGACGCTGATATAATTGTTGAAAGTCAGTGACTTTTTGGAAGATCATCCACCATTCAGGGCGAAGGCGGTTATAGGCATGTTGCTGAAAGAGCAAGCTTGTTTTATATTGTTCGAATCGCGTTCGCGTATCTTGAATGAGTTGTTGAATCATAAATTCTGTGATGTTGAAATGTGAGTGAACGTAGCGATTCAAAAAAATAGGAAGGGGCGATTTGTCAATTCTTTTCCTTTACGTGCAATAATATATTTCTTCTTGACAAGAAAAGTCCTTATTTTCTATCACATCCCAGCATTCAACGGATGACAACCTGAATAAGAAATCGTCCCTATTGAAAAAAGGTTACCATGTTCTATATACTTTTACTGCTGTTCGGTGAATTCGCCTGCTCAAGCGCAGTCATCTTTATCAAAGCGAGTCATGAACATCCAATCTTATTAGCCGCATATCGGTTGTTTGTCGCGGCGATTGCTCTGACGCCCGCTTACGTCAGCGCGATGCGGGCGCAGCCGAATTATCGGCTGGCGCGGGGATTGCGTCAAGCGTTTCTGCCGGGAGCGCTGTTGGCGCTGCATTTTATTTCGTGGATTATCGGGGCGCGGATGACGCCGTCGGCGAATGCGTCGCTGATTGTGAATCTCGTGCCGGTCGTGATGCCGATATTCCTGATCGTGATGTTTCGCGAATCGCTGACGCGGGCGGAATTGATCGGAACGGTCGTCGCGATGGCGGGAACGGCGATGCTCTTCGTGACAGATTTCAACCTTAGCCGCACCTATGTGCTTGGCGATGCGGTCTGTTTTCTCTCGATGCTCTTTTTCGGCTTTTACTTGATTTTAGCGCGGAAAAACAGGCAAAGCGGGAGCATCTGGCTCTACGTCGTGCCGCTTTATGCGATTGCCGGAATCGTCTGCTTCGTGATTGCGCTTCCTTTTGTCAGCCCCATCAAGCCCTATACGCTGCGCGAGATCGCCATGATTGCCGGCCTCGGCTTCATTCCCACCGTCATCGGCCATTCCATCCTCAATTATTCCATGCTGCACGTGCGCAGTCAGGTTGTCAGCATCATGAGCCTGACGCAGTTTATTTTCGCAGGCATCCTGGGGTATGTTTTCTTTCACGAAATCCCTGACCGGATGTTTTACGTGGTCAGTCTGCTGGTCTGCGCTGGCTCAATAATTTCCTTCGATTTGTTCGGACATCGCCCGAACCGATAATCGAACTCTCGCTGTCAGACACTTCCAAAGTGTCTGACAGCTTTTTTTATTTTCCATTTTCCTCTTGACAAAATGAGGGCGTGTTCTTATTATATGAATACTTGCTCATATATTCATTTAAAATTATCAAAGATCGGAACATGGCACAGGCGAAAGAGGTCGAACGACGCGCAATGATTCATGAGGAAAGCTGCGGCAGAGTGGCGGGGATGATGCCGCCGGACGAATCGCTGTACGAATTAGCGGACTTTTTTAAAGTGTTCGGCGATTCGACGCGCATCAAAATTCTCTACGCGCTCTGCGCTTCGGAAATGTGCGTGCAAGACTTGACAGACGCGCTGAACATGAATCAATCGGCGATTTCGCACCAGTTGCGCATTCTGAAGCAGGCGGGATTGGTGAAATACCGCAAAGACGGCAAATTCGTCTTTTATGCGCTGGCTGACGACCACGTGACGCAGATTATCACGCAAGGCATGGAACATGTCTCCGAACCGCGATACGCTCAAGGACGGCGAGACGCAGAAGAGGCCGACACGCTTCCCCTGCAATCGCCGCAAGGAACGCACCGATGATGACGCAACTCTTAAACGCTGTGTTGGCGTACATTTCCGCATGTTGGGACATGCTGATAGAAATGGCGCCCTATATGTTGTTCGGTTTTTTCGTGGCCGGACTGCTGCATATTTTAGTGAATCCGCAGACGATTGCCACCTATCTTGGCAAAGGGCGCATTCGTTCCGTGCTGTACGCCACGCTGCTCGGCGTGCCGCTGCCGCTCTGTTCCTGCGGCGTGTTGCCGACTGCGACGGCGTTGCGGAAACAGGGCGCAAATGACGGCGCGACGATGGCCTTTCTCATCGCCACGCCGGAAACCGGGGTGGATTCCATCGCCGTCACATACGGGTTGTTAGACCCGATTATGGCTGTTTTCCGCCCGTTGGCCGCGTTCGTGACGGCGTTTGCAGCGGGCGTGACGCAAAATCTGTTCGGCAAGTCATACAATGAACAAGCGCTTGAGTCAATTCGGCTGGATCGCTCGTGCAAAGTGGATCACTGCTGCGACGGCGAGAATTGCCCGCCAGAGACGCACCGCAATCATCATTCGTATGCGGAAAAATTCGCGGCGGCGGTTAAATACGGTTTCGGCGAAATTCTTGACGATATTGCCGGATGGCTTGTCGTCGGCCTGCTGATTGCCGGAGCGATCAGCGTCTTGATTCCCGAAACGTTTTTCGAAGCGTATCTTGGCGGAGGTTTTTCGTCTATGCTGATTATGTTAGCGGTCGGGATTCCGCTCTATATCTGCGCCACCGGCTCGACGCCGATTGCGGCGGCGCTCATCATGAAAGGCGTCAGCCCTGGCGCGGCGTTCGTCTTTCTGCTGGCAGGCCCGGCCACCAACGCCGCCACGATTTCCGTCGTGTACGGCCTGTTAGGAAAACGCGCCACGACGATTTATTTGAGCAGCATTGCGGCTTGCTCGATTTTGATGGGCTTGCTGCTTGATCAGATTTACGGCTGGCTGAATCTCGCGGCGCAATCAACCGTCGGCAGTGCCGGAGACATGATTCCGCGCTGGTTCAGCGTCGTGGCGGCTCTCGGATTACTGTTGTTGATCGGGCGGAGTTTTTACGGCACGTGGCAGCGGCGGCGGGCGCACCCGGCGGAGACATGCGGCAGCCGTTGCTCCTGCTCGCATTCGCATTCATCGTAATGATGAAACGACCTGTCAGACACCTCACAGGTGTCTGACAGATGTTCTCCCGCCGCAGCAACGCGCCGTTTGAGCCTCCCCGGCGCCCCTATTTCGACAACAGGTAGTGTTCGATCAATGTCGCCACGCCGTCGTTATCGTTGGAATCAGTCACATGATCCGCCACTTTTTTTAATTCCGGGTGCGCATTTCCCATCGCGACGCCGAGGCCGGCTTCAGAGAGCATCTCAACATCGTTCAAATTATCGCCCACCGCGATAATTTCTCGCAGCGGAACCCGCAAATAGTTGGCTAAATATCTCAGCGCATTCCCTTTTGAGACTCCGGCAGGCAAAATTTCCAGGTAATTCGTTTGAGAGCAAACTAACACGGCATCGTGTACGCGCTCATTGTAAGCTCGCGCAAACCGCGCCAACTCGTCAGGCTGCCCGATGCCCAGCAGTTTGATCGGGTCGCGGTCGCCTAAAAAATTGGCAAGGTCGCCGACTGGCGTACATGGAGCGAACGCCACTTCCGTAAATTTCTGCGTTATGGGAGTGTTTGCTTCGACATAGATATCGTCATCAAGATACAGCAGCATTTCTATCTGAAATTGCGATTGCAGCGCGAATGCCTGTAATGCCTGCTCGTTGCGCAGGTTTTTAGCATACAGCGTTTTACGCGGCAGAAGAGTTTCGATACGCGCGCCGTTATACAAAATAACGGGTACATTGGGCGGAAGCGTCTGCATAATCGGCAGCGATGACGCAAAGTTGCGCCCGGTGGCAAACGTCACGAATTTTCCCTGCTGTTTGGCTTGTGTAAAGGCGTGTTGCACGCGTGAACTTAACGTATGTTTCGTATTTAACAGCGTTCCATCTAAATCGGTCACAAA
>CAZMEO010000048.1:0-16887 GCA_964565315.1 uncultured Candidatus Moduliflexus sp.
GATGAAACGATGACTCCTCGGTAAAAGAGATTTTGACAAGAAAAATGTGGCAGGCCGGATGTTTTTATCGTGTTTTCGCCCTGACAGAGTTTTAAATTCTATCAGGGCTGACAAGGCGGGCGCAGAAAAAGCCGTCGAAATGGCCGTCTGGCGGCTCGATGCGGAGAACGCCTTCTGGCGTGATCCATGGATGAAACTCAGCGGGGAGCAGCGCGGCGGGGGATTCAATGCGAAAGCCGCTGGTTTGCCTGAAAAATTCGGCGATGACCTGTTCGTTTTCTTCTGGTTCGGTGGTGCAGGCGCTATACACCAACACGCCGCCTTGCGTTTTCAGCAGGCTCGCCGCGTTCAGCAGCAAGCGCAATTGCAGCGCCGCCAATTCCTTGATCTGCGCTTCCTGGCGCGTCCATTTGGCTTCGGGATGCTTGCGCAGCACGCCGAACCCGGAGCAGGGCGCGTCAACAAGAATCCGGTCGTATCCAGTTTTCGGCATTCCCGGCAGGCTGCGGGCGGTCGTCATATCGCCGCAGAACGTCCGCGCGTTCGAGATGCCAAGCCGCTTGCAGAGCGCGGCCAATCGCTGATTTTTGCCCTGATGCACGTCCGCCGCCGTAATGTGTCCCTGATTGCCCATCAATTCGGCGAGATGCGTCGTTTTGACGCCAGAACCGGCGCAGGCGTCAAGAATATGTTCGCCGGGACGCGGCGCAAGCAGCAGCGCAATCAGCATCGCCGACGCATTTTGCGCGAGGCACAAGCCCTGTTCCAGTTCGACCGTCGGCGGAGCGCCGGAAATGACAAGCCCCGGCAGATTTCCCGGCAGTTCTCCGACGCTGACGCCGCGCTGCGAAAAGCGTTCTGCAAGCGCATGTTTCGAGGTTTTCAGCGAATTGACGCGCACCGTCAACGGCGTCGCCTGATTCTGCCTCCGGCAATATTCCGCCGCGCCTGCTTCACCAAGCCGCCCGATCCAGCGGGCAATCATCCACTCCGGGAACGAATGCGCGGCGGCAAGCCGGACGACGGGATCGTCAAGCGTTTCCGGCGAGCGCAGATCGGCACGTTGACGGTCAAGCTGGCGCAGCACGCCGTTGACGAAATTTTTGGCGACCTGCGCCGGGAGTTTGCTCTCTTTGCCGAATTTTCCGGCTAATTTGACCGCCTCGTTGATGGCGGCAGAGGCCGGGACGCGATCCAGCATCAACAATTGATACGCGCCGAGCCGCAGCAGCCGACGCAGCGCCGGATCGGTCTTCTGCATCGGCTTTTTGCAAACCTGATCCAGAAACCAGTCAAGCCGTTTCTGCCAGCGGACGACGCCGTACACGAGTTCGGTTGCAAATCCGGCGTCGCGTTCATCGGTAAATTCAGTTTTTTGGAGTTCAGCGTCAAGCAGCAGATTGATGTAAGCGTGTTCCTGCTCGATGCGAGTCAAGAGGCGCAAGGCAACTTCGCGGGCGTTGGGCATAAAAAATGGAGGGTTACGCATTCAGGGGTTGAAACCCCTGTCTATATTCCGCTGCCGCTTCGCGGCAAAAATCCGCCTTGAAAAGGCGGCGGAATACAGACAGGCGTTTCAACGCCTGTCTGCTGTCTGTATTATTTCACCGTCACGACGGTTGACACGAGGTTGCTCCAATTCCCGGCATCATCGCGGATTTTCAGCGCCATCTTCAGGTCAGAGGCGCGGGCATACGAGCTAATCGGCACGGAGAATGTCAGCAAACCGGAGGAATAGATTGCGCGAAATGAAATGGCAAGCGACTCTGCGCCATCAATGGAGATCGCGCCTAATCCTTGCTGCAAATCGGCTTCGCGATCTTCATATTTCGCAGTCAACACGACTGATTTTCCAGCGCCAACCGGATTCGGCGAGGCCGAAAGCGCCGAAAGCGTCGGCGCGGTGTTGGTTGGCCGCGCGACGTTTTCCGGCTCTTCTGCCAGGCTCGCCCGAACATTGGCAAATTCTTCTTGAAACCACGCGCATCCATTCAACAGTGCGACCGCAAGAAACAGCGCGCCCATCAAACCCCATCGGCATATTTTCCCTGAAAAAGAGATCATTTTCATCGTGTCGGTTCTCCAACATACGCGACATGACAGCGACACAACCGCTCGTCCTATCACCGCACGTTCATGATATGGATTATTTTATACGTTTGAATCAGATGCCGATGATATACACCAGCAAAACGCTCTTGTCAATAAGTTTTCGTCATGACATTTCATTTGACAGTAACAGGCTGTTTTTTCTAAGGTGACACAGATTTTTTATGCCGACACAACTATTGACAGATAGACCTCACAGGTTTTGAAAACCTGTGAGGTCTCAACAATTATTTATCTATGAAAATACAATCATTTCGAGGATTTCGCGATATTTTGCCAGCAGAAATCGGCCTCTGGCACAAGGTCGAAGCGACGGCGCGCGAGTTGTTTCATCTATATGGCTATGCCGAAATTCGCACACCCGCATTAGAAAAATTAGAACTCTTTGCGCGAGGTGTCGGGCAAGATACCGATATTGTGCAAAAAGAGATGTATGTCATTCATAACGAGCGCGAAGGGGACATGGCGCTGCGCCCGGAAGGAACGGCGTCGGTCGTGCGGGCGTATAACGAGCATAATCTCGCCGCGTCGGGCGTCGCGCCGGAAAAGCTCTATTACATGCTGCCGATGTTCCGGCACGAACGCCCGCAAGCCGGTCGGTTTCGCCAATTTCATCAAATCGGCGCGGAAGCGCTCGGCGTGGACAGCCCGGCGATTGACGCCGAAATGATCGCACTCGTCTATGCCCTGATGCAGCGGCTCGGCGTGACGGCGTTCGAAGTGCAGTTGAATTCAGTCGGATGCAGCGTGTGCCGCCCGACATATCGCGAAAAGCTGAAAGCGCATCTCGCCGATTCATTCGACCAACTTTGTCATGATTGCCAGACGAGGTTCGAACGGAATCCGATGCGCGTGTTCGATTGCAAAAACGAGCAATGTCAGGCGATAGTCGCCGCCGCGCCGGTGATGATTGACCACTATTGCGACACCTGCCGCACTCATTTCGCCGATGTGCAGGAGTATTTGACGCTGCTCGGCGTACCGTTCGTGATTCAGCCGCGCATGGTGCGGGGCCTCGATTATTACATCCGCACGGCGTTCGAATTCGTGTCATCGGCACTTGGGGCGCAAAGCGCGATTCTCGGCGGCGGGCGTTATGACGGCCTCTCGGAAGACATCGGCGGCGACCCGCTGCCGGGCGTCGGGTTCGCGATGGGCGTGGAGCGCGTGATCTCGCTGATGCCTGCGGACGTTCAGCCAATGACGAGCGAGGTGTTTATCGCGGTGCTTGGCGCGGCGGCGATGAAACCGGCGATAGCGCTGCAACGGGATTTGCGCAAGGCTGGCGTTCGCGCTGACCTCGAATATCAGCCCAAAAGCCTGAAAAGTCAGATGAAAAAAGCCGGGAAAGCAGGCGTCGCCTTCACGGTCATCATTGGCGAAAACGAATTGCAGCAGGGCAAGCTCGTCGTGCGCGATATGGCGGAAAGCACGCAAAAAGAGGTGAATATCGAAGTTATCGTTCCGGCACTGCTCTCCATGCTGAAAAAAGATGTCTGACATTCGCATTTTTTCACCTCCCGCAGAGACGCTGAGACGCAGAGATTTTTTTATAATTCCCTGCGTCTCTGCGGGAGATTAACCCTTTATTCATAAAAGGTTATGGTGTTTTATGGCTCAATCGTATGATGTGATTATTGTCGGCGCGGGGCCGGCGGGGATGTTTGCGGCGTTGGAATTTATCAAGCAGAATTCCGCGCTGAAAATCGCGATGTTCGAAAAAGGGCCGGTGCGTCAGCTTGGCGACTGGCAGCGCGTGATGTCCGGCTGGGGCGGCGCGGGAGCCTTCAGCGACGGCAAACTCACGCTTTCGCCGCAGGTTGGCGGACAGCTTCAAGATTTTATCAGCGCGGACGAGTTCGAAGAACTGATGCAATATGTTGACAGCCTCTATTTGGAATTTGGCGGCGATCCTGACCGGATTTTCGGCGGCGACACGCCGATTTCGGCAGACCTTCGACGCAAATCGCTCGCGGCCAATTTACAGCTTGTGACATACCTGATTCGGCATCTCGGCACCGATAAATCGTATGCCATTGTTGAAAATATTCGTGAATTTTTAGCGGCGCGCGGCGTTGACATTTACGTCAACACCGAGGTCGTCGAAACGAACCGCGTCGGCGATGAATTTGATGTCTTGTGCAAATCGGGCGAAACCGGCGAAACAACAACGTTCGCAAGCCGCCATGTCATTCTTGCGCCGGGACGCGATGGGGCGGAATGGTTTGTCGGCGAAGCGCGGCGGCTCGGCCTGAAAATGAAAAATACCGGCGTGGATGTCGGCGTGCGCGTCGAAGTCCCGGCGGACACGCTGAGTCATATCACCGAGCATCTCTATGAACTCAAAGCGATTTATTACAGCAAAACGTTCGACGACAAAGTACGCACGTTCTGCATGTGTCCCTACGGATTTGTCGCTATTGAAAATTATCGCGGCCTTGTGACCGTGAACGGCCATAGTTACGCGAATCGCAAATCGAAAAACACGAACTTCGCGCTGCTTGTCACCGAAACGTTTACCGAACCGTTCGACGATCCGCTGAAATACGGGCAAAGCATCTCGCAGTTAGCCAATTTGCTTGGCGGAACGGTGTTGGTGCAGCGCTTAGGCGATTTGCGCGGCGGACGGCGCTCCACGCCAGAACGGATCGAGCGCGGCCTGGTTTCGCCGACGCTCAAAACCGCGACGCCCGGCGATCTCAGCCTGGTGCTGCCATACCGCCAGATGGTGGATATTTTGGAGATGCTGGACGCGCTGGATCAGATTGCGCCCGGAGTTGCCAGCAAACACACGCTGCTGTATGGCGTCGAAATCAAATTTTACAGTTCGCATGTCGAAACGCGGCAAGGGTTCGAAACGTTGATTGACGGGCTGTATGCCATCGGCGACGGCGCAGGCATCACGCGCGGCTTGATGCAGGCGTCCATGTGCGGCGTCATCGCTGCCCGGCATATTCTCGGACGTTAGAAAAACTACAACGAATAGGAGAACAAAACGAATCGGATACGTCTGCCGCGTGAATTCGTTCCATTCTCCTATTCGTTGTAGTTTTTCTAAACGAATCAACGCCTTGCTAAGGTAGCGAACCTTCGCAAGGCTTCTAAATGAAGCAAAAATTTGCTTTTGCACTCCTATGGCATGGCGTCAGCGGGATCAACCGCGACCGAAATTTTCCATTCCACCAACGCGCCGAAACAGGCGGTCAATTTCAGCAATTCCCGGTAATCCTGAAGAGACAGCACATAGACCAGCGCATCCTTGCTTTCGCCGGGCTTCAGCAATTGCGCGACGATTTCGGTCTGAGCGCCCCAGTGAAGCGATTTGCTGCATTCGAGAATGGCGGGCAGATTCGCCAGATCAAAGCTGCCGGTGGCGATGAACTGCGGCGATGACAAGCGCGTCGCCGCTGATGCTGGCGGGCGTTGCTCTAACAGCGCCATTTCCAGCGCGAGCAGGATGGATTCTCGCGTAGATTTTTCTAACCGCCCGGCTAATTGCGTCAGCATTGCCAACCCGGCTTCGGGCGACGCTTGCAGCAATTGCTTAAATTCTTCGCGCCCCAACTTGACCAGAATAGAATCGTCAAGCGCGACGGCGGTTGCGGAACGCGGCGTATTCAAGAGCAGACTCATTTCGCCGAAATATTCGCCCTCTTCCAGCACGATCAGCGTTTTTTCCACGCCGGTCATGACGGCTTTCGAAATCTGCACACGGCCTTGCAGCACCACGTACATGCCGTCGGAAAAGTCGTTTTCGCGAAAGATCGGAGTTCCCGCCTTGACGCGTAACTGCTTATACTGGCTGTATAATTCGGTATTCATAGCCCCTCATGCGTCCCGGCGAACAGCCGTGTCCGCGATATTTCGGCGAACACGGCTGTTCACGAAGTATATAAACAATGCTGAAATTTTCATGGGCATCTTCGCGATTGTCAAGCATTTTTATGTGTAACGCACATTTTCTCGCAACGCCGATCTTGAGACTTTTTCTTTTCAAGAAAAAAAAATTGTTGACGATTTCGAACCGATCTTATTAGGCAGAATTATGAGTTTTTTCACCGGGGAAATGTGCTGAAAAAAGCCGTTTCCCGTCTTTGACATACTGCACATAAAATCACGTTATTCATCGAAGTCTAAGGAGGACAAATACATGAGCGTAAAAGTTGCAATTAACGGTTTTGGCCGGATCGGCAGAATGGTGTTCCAGGCTGTTTGCGATCAGGGATTGTTGGGCAAAGAAATTGATGTCGTGGCGGTGGTTGATGTTTCGACCGATGCGGATTATTTCGCCTATCAAATGAAATATGATTCCGTGCATGGCAAATTCAAACATGATGTGAAAACGGAAAAAAGCGATGCGTCGAAAACAGAAAATGACGTGTTGGTGGTGAACGGTCACAAAATCAAATGCGTTGCGGCTGTGAAAAATCTGAATGAACTCCCGTGGAAAGCATTAGGCGTGGAATACGTCATCGAATCGACCGGATTGTTCACGGATTCCGAAAAAGCCAAAGGCCATTTGGAAGCTGGCGCCAAGAAAGTTATCATCTCCGCTCCTGGCAAAGGCGATGTGAAAACCATCGTGATGGGCGTGAATGAAAACGAATACGATGCCGCGAAACATAACATCGTGTCGAATGCGTCCTGCACCACGAACTGCCTTGCTCCGGTTGTGCATGTGCTGTTGAAAGAAGGCATCGGCATTGACAGAGGCTTGATGACGACGATTCACGCCTATACCGCCACCCAGAAAACCGTTGACGGCCCGTCCAAAAAAGACTGGCGCGGCGGTCGCGCAGCGGCAATCAATATCATTCCTTCCACGACCGGCGCAGCCAAAGCGGTGGGCGAAGTGCTGCCTGCCACCAAAGGCAAAATGACCGGCATGTCCTTCCGCGTGCCGACCCCGGATGTCTCTGTGGTTGATTTGACCTTCACGGCTGCTCGCGATACCTCGATTGAGGAAATTGACGGTCTGCTGAAAAATGCGTCGAAAACCTACTTGAAAGACATTCTCGGCGTAGCTGACGAAGAAGTGGTGTCAACCGATTTCATCCATGACAGCCGCTCCTCGATCTATGATTCGCTTGCCACGTTGCAGAACAACCTGAAAGGCGAAAAACGCTTCTTTAAAGTCGTTTCCTGGTATGACAACGAATGGGGTTATTCCAACCGCGTTGTTGACCTCGTGAAATTCATGATGAAGAAGTAAGTCAAACCAATGCGAATGACGCCGCACAATGCGGCGTCATTTTTTTTTGTACCGAACCGAATCGTTGACGCACATCGATATCCACCGACGCCAATTTCCTCAGCAATGGCCGCTGAGTGAGGCATGGCAAAAGAAAAGGAGTTGGTTATGTTACGTAAAATTGCAGGGTTCATCTGTGGAGCATTTTTGCTGTGTGGATATGTCAGCACCTCAATCGCAACGGCAGAACAAGCACCGCTCAAATTCGCGACCTCCGGCTATAAACCGTATGCCTGGCAGGAAGATGGCGAGGATAAGGGAATCTATTTCGAAATTTTGCGAGAAGCGCTGACTAAACGAATGGGAATTGCGTTCACAGTCGAGACGCTCCCCTGGAAACGCTGCCAGGAATATGTGAGAAGTGGAGAGGTGGACGCTATTGCGACAATAAGTACTCCTGAACGGCTTGATTATTCTGAAGCAAGCAAGGAACTGTTATCTCGTCCGTCCGCCGTCTTATTTACCAGGGCAAACCATCCGAAACTGGAAGAGATCAAAAAAATTCAGACATTCGAGGATTTGAAAGCCTGGCGGGCGCTTGATTATCTCGGCGATTCATGGGGAGAAAGCAACTTAGAAAAGCGCGGGATAACAGTGGATTGGGCGCCTGAAATCAGCATGGTTTTCAAAAAATTAGAAGCAGGTCGCGGCGATGTATTTATCGCGTTGCGCGAACCGACATTATTGCAAATTCAGGAGGCAGGGCTACAGAATAAGATCATCGACCTGCCAATTATCTTCGATCAGAGTGAGATGCGCTTGCTCATCAGTAAAAAATCGGCCTATCTCTCAATTCTCCCAAAGTTCGACGAAGTCATGCGGCAGATGCGCGAAGACGGCACATTGCAAATGCTGTATGAGCGTTATGATATGAAAGAGTAAGGACTCCGAGGACATTTTGGACGGTCAAGGTTGCGGTCTTTGTTGCGAATAAACAAAAAGCCCCTGAAAAATATCTCAGGGGCAACATGTCTTATTTATCATGCGTTCTGCTGTCACATCTGATATTTTCCGAAATCTTCCGGCTTCAAGTTTTCCAGCCATTCTTTCAACTGATCCGCTTCTTCGTTTTCCTGGCTCACGTCAATGCTTCTGGCTTTATTGACGACTTCTGCGGACACGTAAATCGGCGCGTTGCTGCGCAAGGCCAGCGCAATCGCGTCGCTGGGGCGCGAATCCACGACAACCTGATTGCCGTTCATGGAGAGATGGATCACGGCATAAAACGTGCTGTTTTTCAGATCATTCACCACGATTTTCGTGACTTGCGCATCTAAGCCGACAATCAAATCCCGCATCAAATCGTGCGTCATCGGGCGGGGCGTCGTGATTTTTTCCAATTCCAACGCAATCGCATTGGCCTCAAACAAACCAATCCAAATCGGCAGCACTCGTTTTTCATCCAGGTCTTTCAAGATCACAATCGGCATATTGGTTAACGGGTCTAATGTCAACCCTTTGACCACCATCTCTATAAACATGCAAAAGCCTCCTTCGCAGCAATGCAGGGAAATCAAGCGCAAGATCGCGTCATCGCACCGTTTTGGAGATACGATAAGACCTTTTCGCGGAAAATTCAAGAACTTTCTCAAAAAATCGCATTTTTTCCCGCGAAATGTTATGCGATCAATTCCCCCGCAAGCCGGTATGGATGAGCTTCAGTGATTTTCGCGAACGCCAGGCTGCCGACCATCTCTTCCCGGCCTGCAAACGTAACAGCGTGATTATGCCGCGTTCTGCCGGTCAATGTGCCGGGAAAACGCGGGTTCGCAGATTCAATCAGCACTTCGAAGGTTTTGCCGACCATCCCGGCATGAATATCGAGGCTGATGCCGCGCTGCACTGCGAAGACCTGCTGCAAGCGCTCGACTTTGACTTCTTTCGCGATTTGATCGGGAAAATTGCCCGATCTCGCGTTCGGGCGCGTCGAATATTCGAAGCCGAAAATCGCCTCGTAGCGCACTTCGCGCAGCAAAGAAAGCGTGTCTTGAAAATCCTCCTCGCGCTCGCCGGGAAAGCCGACGATGAAGTCGGTGGTGATGGCGATGCCCGGCATGGCGCGGCGCAGCGCGGCGATCCGGTTTAGATACCAGTCGCGGTCGTACTTGCGATTCATCAGGCGCAGCACATGGCTTGACCCCGATTGCACCGGCAGATGGAAATGCTCGCAGACGTTCGGCAGTTCCGCCATGGTCTCAATCAATTCATCGGTCAGGTCTTTCGGATGCGCGGTAATAAAGCGAATCCGCTTCAGGCCGTCCACGTCGTTCAGCAGCCGCAGCAGGTGCGGAAACGAGGATTTTCCATGCTCGCCGTCTCGATACGACGAAACGTTCTGGCCTAACAGCGTGATTTCGATCACGCCGTCGGCAACAAGCGCGCGGGCTTCTTTCAGAATATCTGCCGACTGGCGGCTCTCTTCACGGCCTCTGGTATAGGGAACGACGCAATACGAACAATAATTATCGCAGCCCCGAATAATCGTGATAAAGGCATTAAATCTGCGCTCCCGCACGATGTAGTCGCTTTCGTCGCTCCACGCGGCATCCGACACATCCAGCACGCGCGGGCGGGTTTCCAGGTTTTGCACGAGCATCGGCAATTTCGGAATCGCTTTCGTGCCAAGCACCAGATCAACGAATGGCACGCGCTTGAAAATTTTGGCCGCTTCTTGCTGTGCGACGCAGCCGCAGACGCCAAGCACCAACGCCGGGTTCTGCTCTTTTAACGGGCGAAGATGCCCTAATTGACTATAGAGTTTATGTTCCGCCTTCTCGCGGATGCTGCACGTATTCAGCAGAATCATGTCCGCCTCTTCCGGCGCGTCGGTTCTGACGTAGCCAATCGCGCCGAGCAATCCGGCAATCTGTTCGGTATCGTGTTCGTTCATCTGACAGCCAAATGTCATAATATGGACTTTTTTCATGCGACAATCACCTTCAGCAATGTTTCCGCAACGCGGAAAGGATGAGTATTTCTTGTTGTGGTGTTACAAGAATGTGTCGCGAATTCAAGTCAAGATTTTTATCGAAGAAAGAATCGGGAACAGGGAAGTTATCCATTTCTGCGAACGGTAATCAGCCAGCCCGTCCATGATAGCAGGCATAAAAAAATCGCGGCGGCACCCGAAATGAACACGCCGATGATCAGCGAATTCGGTCGGTAAAATCGTTCAACGCGATGCTGCCCGGCAGGAACGAACACGGCTGAAAACGCGATATTCGCCCGCCGAATCAGCGACGGTTGCCCGTCAATCCGCGCATGCCAGCCCGGATAGAACGGTTCTGAAAACACAAGATAGCCGTCGCATTCGTTCGTTACGAGATATTCTGCCGCGTAAGTCTTGCCAGCGCGTCGCTCGATGTTCGCGGGCGGGCAGGCGTTCGAGGCGCGTGGCGCGGGCTGAAAAGCGTCGTTTGACGACGTTTCTTTCTGCAACACGACATGATAGCGGGGATCGAAGCCGTCGGCGAGCATCTCGTCGAATGCGTCATTATTCGACACGGCTTCCCGCCATGCGGTCACGAATTCCACCCGCCGCGCCGCCGCCTCAAAGCGATACAGATAATAGGGCGATTGTCCGTGATGCGGAAAACTCGGCAAACGCCGAAGATGGGGCAGCGTGAGTTCTTCATCGCTGACAATCAGCGTCACGCTTCCGGCGGCAAGCAGCGGCATCCGTTGCGCCCAGGAGAAGGCTTGCAGTTGGGTCGTCAACGCGGCTAAATGCGTCGGCGCCATGAAAAGCAGATCGATATGAAAAATCACCGGAATCCGAAACAGCGTGGATGGATAGGCTTTCAACGTTTCAATATTATCGCGATACTGCCACAACACATCACTGGATGGGCCGGAGATTCCGGACGCGACGATTTCTTTCGTCCACAGCCGCCCCTCGCCAATTGCTTCTTGCGCGACCTTCACCACTTGCGGCGCGTCAAAAAATGAATTCGGTGCAGTCGGATTGAGGCGCGTTCCGGCGGAAAACAGGTCAAGCATCACGATGGATGCCGCCGCCCATGCTTGCCATGCAGACGGATTGCGGCGGCGAACATGCAACAGCAGCGTAAACGCCAGCCAGATACCGCAGACATGCAGCAGAGATGCCGGCAATTCAGCACGCAGGATCGCATGGTCGGCGATTTGCTCAAAATAGTCGCGTTCCACCCATGTCATAACCCTGTCAGAGGCATTCACCAACAGCGACAGCGCGACGAGCAACGCGCCGATTCCCCAACACACGCCCAAAAAACGGCGCGAAATGCGCGAAAACGGCGTGAAGACCTCGCAGAATAACACATCCAACGCATATCCGGCAAGCAGGGCGATGGGGAACACTCCCGCCAACAGAAATTTACTGGGATAGCGGAAGATTCTCAACAGCGGCACAATGCGCATCAGCAGATTGAATACGGGAAATGCCTGACCAAGCGCAAGCAGCGCGGAAATAATGCCGATGGCGAACAGCGCTCGGCGGAGGCGGCGCGGGAAGGTGTCGCGTGATTCCTGATGCCACCCGCCGAGCATCATCAACATGAGAGTGATAACGCCGTAGTAGATGCTGAGCAGATAGGGGGCAGCGCCTTCTAAGATCGGGAGTCCCCAGTAATATTTTCCAGCCTGATAGGTATCGCTATAACCGAAAAAATGCGGAAATACAAATTCAAGCAGCCGCTTCGGCTGGATCGGCCATATACTGGACGCATCGAGCGACAGCCCTTGCCCGCGCGACGACTGCCGCATGATTTCAAGCGTCGGCAGCAGTTGGAACGCTAACAAGGCGAGAATGAACCCGGAAAGCAGCGTCCAGAGGCAGAGCCGACGAAACGCAGACGGCGACGGATAGGGATAGCAGAGTGTCCAGACGAAGAGCGTGACCAGACTCAAGACATTCACTTCCGGTGCGCCCGGCAGCACTTGCGCGACGCCGAACAAGACGGTCAGCCCAAACCATCGGCGCGTTCCGTCGCAGAGATAACGATGCCAACTCAGGACAAGCAGCGGAAGGTAGGGCATGGCGAATAAAAAATTCGTCAGATTGATCAGCGAGAGCGCACAGCCGCAGAAACCGTAAATCAGGCCGGAGACCACGCTGGAGACCGGGCGGAATCCCATCATGCGGGCGCAAAGATAGGTCGCCGCCGCACCGCCGATGACATGCAGGATAATCAGAAAATTAAACGTCCAGAAAAACGGCAGAAACAGGTAGAGGATATTCAGGGGATAACAGACGCCGTTGGCAATATTCGGCAAAAACGCCTGTCCGCCATGCGTGTAAGGATCCCAGAGCGGCAGTTCACCCGCTTGCCAAAAATCCACCAATAATTGCTTAATGGGGATGAAATAATCGTAAATATCCCGAAAGAAAAAGCTCTCTTGCAGGAAAAACGGTCGAAAAAAATACAAGACGCCAATGCCGATCAGCAGCCAAAATTCAAGTTCTCGAAATCTCAAGCGTTGCTGGTCGCTCACGTCATCTGCTCACTTTTCAGCGTCTCGCGCCAGGACACCGACGCAAGAAAAACAGCGTGCTTTCGCGTCTTGGCGCAAAATAGCAAGAAACTTATCACATTATCAATCAACTCTTCGCGTGCATCATGACGCAAGTCAAGAGAAATATTGTCACTGAGATGGAAAAACCACGCACTCGTTGAATTTTTCCTCCCAATCCGAAGCGTCCCATCATGCCGCGATGTTTTTGCAATTCAACGCCATTGAATTCCCATGAAGTCAAGATTTTTTTCTCTTGCACGATCACAAAACTGTTGACAAGAACGCCGAATGTTACGTACACTCTTCCAAACGCTCAATTGTTGTGATTTATTCGTCGTTCATAATGCGATCTGTTGTCAACCTTCGATGATTCTGCGTCAGCATGCTGGCGTTGATGTGTATATTGTTATGATTTATGTGATTGTGTTGCTCATTCTTGTTGTTCTTGGCGAGTTTCTGTTGGTCCGCAAAGGGATGAAGGCTGCCGCGAAATTTTCCACATCACAGCGCGGGACGACGGTTGCTGCGCCATCGCCTCATGCCAGTCCGAATAAAAAAAGTTCGAGGCACGTGGTCGAGTCATCGTCTGCGTCTCCCTCAGAAACGCCGAAATTGGCGGCGCTAACACCTTCGGAACGTTACCCCAATGTCGTCGAATTTCCAGGCAAAACGAAAGAAAAAGCGCCTGCCGACTTTTATCAGGATATTCGCGGCAAAACGCCTTCGCAGCCCGCGCAAGAAAAATCTATGCTGGAAATTATTCAGGAAATTCGCGGCAAAAACATTGCGGAAGAACTGAATATGGAGAATGCCGATTCGAACAATGGCAACGGAGCAGATGCCGTTCCGCAATATGAGACGTTTGCGGAATTAGAGCAGGAAGAGAATATTGAAGATGCCGATACTAATGGCATGGCGCAGGCGTATGACGTCGGCGAAGAAGAGGCTGAAGAGCCTGGCATTGAGGACGCGGAAGAGATTGTGGAAACAGAGAACGGCGCATCGGCGGACGAACTCCTGAAAGCGGGCATCCGCTGCGTGAAACAAGGGCGGCTGGAAGATGGCGTTGCCAGCTTAGAACAGGCGGTTGATGCTGCCCCGAATCGAGCGGAAACCTATTTCAATCTTGGAATCGCCTACACCCTGCAAGAACGCATTGCGCAGGCAACCGACGCCTATCAACGCGCCATCGAGCTTGATCCGAATTATGGAAAGGCGTATTTCAACCTCGGCACGCTCTATTTGAAACAAGGGAAAATTGATTTAGCGATTGCCAAATTGGAACAGGCGGTGGAGTTGCTGACAGACCCGATGAAAGCGCTCTGGAATTTATATGAAGCCTATCGCAGCAAAGAACTCTTTTCGAAAGCCCTGTTCACGTTAAAACAACTGATCGAATTAGAGCCGGATGATGCCTCGCTTCACAATCATGTCGGAATTTGTTACGTCAAGCTCGGCGATTATGTCAAAGCGATTTCCTCATGGCAGCAGGCTATCGAACTTGGCGCAACCTCTCAGCTTATCTACTACAATCTCGGCAAAACCTACGAACTCTGCGGTCAATTTTTGGAAGCGACTGAACAATACAATATTTTTTTAGAACGACAGGGGAACGAACCTGAATGGCAAGAATTGGTGGATGAAGTGCAGGAACGCTTAAAAAATATCCAGGCGCATTCATAAACCTCACCGGTCTCAAAGACCAGTGAGATTGGGTTGAACCGGCTGCGTTTTCCAGCGGTTATGCACCCAGAACCACTGATCCGGATATTGCCGGATAATCTCTTCAAGGACGCGGTTCAATTTGGCGGTATTGGTTTCAATGTCCTTCTGCGTATCGCCGGTGCGTTCCATCTCGATTTCCGGGCCGAGCATCAATTTGTGCGTATCGAAGCCGGTGCGGACGACAAAGGCTGAAATAACCGGCACATGATAGCGCAAAGCGACGAGCGCGATGACCGGGACAGTGCAGGCCGGCTTGCCGAAAAAATCCACAAAAATGCCTTTGCTCCGCCGCGTATTCTGATCCATTAAAATCCCCACCATATCGTTCGCTTTCAGCGCCGTCAAAATCTGTTTCAGCCCATTTTGTCCCCGCGCTAATAGTTTATTGCCATGCAGCGCACGCAGGCGTTCAATTTTGCGATTGAGATAAATGTTATCCAGCGGACGCACGACGATGCTGAGCGGATGCCCGGCGGCGGATTGCGCGTGCGACGACATTTCCCAGTTTCCGACATGCCCTGTGAGACAGAGCACGCCGCGTCCTTTCGCTTTTGCGGCAAGATAATGCTCTAATCCGACGATTTCGACATGCTCGGCAAGATACGCCTTGCTCATGTTCGGAAAATGCAGCGTTTCGACAAGAGATTTGCCGAGATTTCGAAAGGTCGTCTTCAATATCGCCTGTTTTTGCTGTTCGGTTAAGGTGTCGCCGAACGCAATTGTCAAATTGCGATAACCGAGGTCGCGCCGCCGCTTGAGCAGCCAGTACATGCCGATGCCGATACATTCGCCGATTTTCAGGGCAACGCGGATCGGTAGCGCCAACAACGGCCATGCGAAAATCATTGCGGCGGCAAATTCAAACAATTGAATGATGCGAAGTTTGTTGAGTTTCACGGAAAGGGCATCACATCGTGTTCTATCAGATGTTGAAACATCCGCCTCTATTCCCTTGTCGCTTCGCGACAGGTGTTCGCCCTGAAAGGGCGTTGGGATACAGACAGAGGTTTCAACCTCTGGGAGATTCGGTGATTGTTATGCCTGCGGGGTGAATATCTGGCGGATCGCCTGCAACACAGCGTCATGAATCGCGCCATTCGTGACGATGACGCCGGAATTCTTCGTCAGCCGCCGCCCGGTAGAGAAATCAAGCGGTTTACCGAACACGTCCGTCACGCTGCCGCCCGCCGCGTGAACGACCGCCACGCCAGGAGCATGATCCCAGATGCAGGAATGGTAGTTCGGGTTGTCGATAATCCGCAGATACATCTCCGCCTCGCCACGCGCCACCACGCCGTATTTCGCCTGACTGTCAAGCCGATACGGCGGGGCTGTCATCCCTAACAATTCTGCGATTCTGGCATGGGCGCTGTGTGAAGAATGTTCTTTCTCAATGGAATCGCAAAGGCGTGTTTGAGATGGATCGGCCTTCATCGAGACGTGAATGCGGGTTTCTTGCGCTTGATCGAGCGGTCGAGCGAACGCGCCGTCTCCTTTGACGCCAATAAACACCACGCCCTGTCCTTTTGAAGGATCGTTCGGATCAACCGCAAGATTCGGGCAGCCTAACACGCCAAGCACCGGTTCGCCCTGTTCGACGAGCGCTAATGCGACTGCGTATTGCTGACCGCGCAAAAAGCCTTTCGTGCCGTCAATCGGGTCAAGCGTCCAGTAGCGCTGCGTAAAATCGCATGCGCCGACGCCTTCGTCAATCATGGCGAGAATCTGCGCGTTATCCATCGCCGGGTCAACCTCACGGACAAGGCGAACCACTTCATCTTTCAACGCCTGCTGCTCCGGCTTGCGTAACATCGCCGCTTCCTCTTCGCCCACCATCGGATCGGTCGCAAACATTTTGCGGAGATGTGAAATGATTAACGCTTGCGAGCCGAAATCCGCGACCGTGACCGGCGACGTGTCGGTTTTCGACATTTTATGTTCGTCCGCCAGACGATGCTGCACGGCACTACATAAGCGGCAGGCGGAAATGACGGCCTCAACCGCCGCCTGGCGTTCTCGTTCGTATTGTTTCATAGAAGAAACCGCAAAACACACGAAATACACGAAAAATAGAGGGCGACATCCAACCCTGCCAGGGTTTTAAACCCTGGCAGGGTTCAGCAAAATCAATACGTTTTTCGTGTATTTCGTGGTGAATAATTATTTCCCTAAACTTTCACGCACGAAATTTTTCAAATGCGAGGTTGGAATGCCGAGCAATGAATCCCGGTATAATAAATCGCAGGTGGCGCACGGGTTCAAATCCTGAAATTGCCGGGTTTTCATCTTGCTGCGCAGCGTCACGGCTT
>CAZMEO010000049.1:0-16766 GCA_964565315.1 uncultured Candidatus Moduliflexus sp.
AAGAGCGTCATGACCGGAATCGTGACCATCAGCGACCCGGCGGAGAACATGCCCCACTGCGTCTGGAACTGCTGCATCATGCGGAACAGGCCGAGCGGCCAGGTGTACATCGCTTCTTTCTGCAAAATGACGCGGGCGAGGACGAAATCGTTCCACGCGCTCATGAAATTGAACAGAAAAACGATGGAAAGCGCAGGCGACGCGAGCGGCAGAATGATGCGGTAAAACGCGCCAAGCTGCGACGTGCCGTCAATCATGGCGGCGTGTTCCAATTCCTCTGGAATCGTGTCGTAATACCCTTTCAAAATCCAGATGCTGAACGGGATGCTGGTGACGCTGTATGTCACGACGAAGCCGATCCAGGTGTTGATAATATCGAGCCTGGCGGCAAGAATGTAAATCGGCACTAAAAGCATGACGCCGGGGATCATCTGCGTGGTGAGCAAGAAGATCAAGCCCGCGGTGCGCCCCGGAAATTGCCAGCGGGAAAACGCATAGGCCGAGGTTGACGCCAAGGCCACGCCGATGGTCGCGGTGGACATCGTGATTACGAAACTGTTCCAGAGCCAGCGGATAAATTCCTTTTCGAACAGCACTGCCGTATAATTCTTCAGCGTGGCATCCGGCGGAATAATCTCCAATGTGGTCGAAAGGGCGCGATCTCCCGGACGCAGCGAAATCGTCAGAACGCGCAGCGCCGGATACAGCGCGATGATGCAGGTCATGATCAGCACGCCGTGAATGAGGATACGTTCGAGTGGGCTGCGCTGTTGCAACCGGCTTTTAAAAAACCATTCTGAAAATGATTGTTGTTTCATGTAATTGCTCCTGTAAAACCCCGCCCCCAACCCCTCCCCAATAGGGAGAGGGGTTGGGGTGAGGTAAAAAATAGCTCCTTTATATTACGCTGCCGCTTTTTTCTTTTTGCCGCCTAATCCTAAATCGAGTTTCACGATTCGCATATAGACCATGCAGAACGCTAACAGGATGAGAAAGATAATCAGCGCAAAGGCGGCGGCAAAGCCGTAACGGTTATATTCGAACGCCGAACGGAACAGCGCCGTGACTAAGATGTCCGAGGTTTCCAACTCATATTCGTTAATCATGAACGGCACGTTAAAGTTGTTAAACGTCCAGATGACGCCGAGAATCACGGCGGGCGTCATGACCGGCTGAATCAGCGGGAGCGTGATATTCCAGAATTTATGCAGCCGCGACGCGCCATCAACTTCCGCCGCTTCGTAATACGTAATCGGAATGCTTTGCAGGCCGCCTAACAGAATCACCATCATAAACGGCACGCCGAGCCAGATATTGACGATATTGATGGCGACGTAATTCCAGAACGGATCGGATTTCCACTCGATGCCCGGAATGCCGAGGTAGCCGAGCATGATATTGATGAAGCCGTATTGCGAATGGAATTCGCCGCGCCAGGCCAAGACCGCGATAATCTGGGGCACCGCCCAGGGAATAATAATCAGCGTGCGGTACAGCCCTTTGAATTTAATGTCATTGTTCATCAGCATCGCTAACCCTAAGCCGAGCGTGGTATGAAAAACAACCTGAATCGCTGTCCAGAGAATCGTGCGCTGCAATAATGGCATGAAATGAATTTGTTTTAATACAGGTCTGGTAAAAATTTCACGAAAGTTATTCAGTCCTTGCTGCAACCCAAATGACGGCCCGGCATTGGCGAGCGCGTGTTCCAGCAATAATGGACGATATGTAGCAAACAATTCGCTGCCTAACGCTCGTTCGGCATCCTGCAAAAATTGGCGTTCCGAGGTATAAATCGCATTCAATAACCCTTTATTTTCCTGAAGCTTGCGAATGATTTCTTCCGGGAGCAATTTTTTTAACGTAAACAACGTCCGTTTCGTAATGCGCAGCGCCCCATCTTTACGATCTGCGTGTTGGAGAAATGTGTCTTTATGCTGCTGAACAACGTCTGCGCCGAGGGCGGCAGTCAGTTCTTGCAGCAGGTCATCTTCAGAAGTAAACACCTGATCGGTCAAGCCTTTCATTTCCATGATCGCGTCGGCAGGCATGCCCGCTTCTTGAAGTTTGGCGACCACAGGTTCTGTAATGCTATAACTGCGCTTGAAATTTTCCAGGCTCATATTGCTGAACGCAAGCCGGAATTCGTACAAAATCGGATAAATAAAGAGTAACGTCAGGCCGATGACCGCCGGGCTTAGCAGCATGATCGGCATGGCATATTTGTGCTTCAGGGTTTTTTCGAAAATATAATATAAGGCCAGTTCCAGCAGCACGGCGAGCGCAATAATGATCAGCACGACGCCCCCGACTTGTTTCAAGCTGTCAACCATGACTTGCGGCGTAAGAGAACCCATAATTTTTCTCCTCTGGTCGAGACGCACGGCTGTGCGTCTCGACGGATTTGTTCATAACACGCATGTGTTATTCCAGCGTTTTGTTACATGATTCAGCAGCCTGCTGCATGGCAACGACAGCATCTTCCGGGGTTTTTTGGCCTGACAGCACGGCGTTCAATTCCGGCTTCATGGCATCCCAGTTACAGCGCATTTCCAACACAACCGGCATCGGCGTGCCATTCAACATCTGCGCCGCCGATCCGCTCAGAATCGGATCGCTTTTTACGGCTTCGTTTTCCAGCGCTTCCTTGCGAGCAGGGAGGCGCGACAGCGTTTTAATCATGTCCACCTGATTTTCAAGGTTCGTGGCATAATCCACAAAGGCCATGACGGCTTCTAACTTGGCGTCAACCACGCCCGCGCTGATCATGAAATATTTGCCGCTGGTGAACGGGGCCGGATATTTCTGCGTCGAGGAGACCATCGGCATGGCGGCAGTCGCGAATTTGTCGCCTAACACCTTTTTGTAATCGCCGAGCGACCAGTCACCGTTGACTAACATCGCGGCTTTGCCTTCTTTAAAGAGCGTATCCGCGCCGGCATAATCGCTTTCTTTCGGGAAAATGTTTTCCGATTTCAACTGCATGATAAATTTTAAGGTCGCGAGCATTTCCGGGGTGTTGAGGGTCGGGGTTTTGCCGTCTTCCGCAAACACTTTGCCGCCGAATCCGCCTAACCATGGCACCATCCAGAACGGTTCCATCTGATTCCAGACGATACCGTATTGTCCATCTTTGCTCAACTCTTTGCCTTTTGCAATCAATTCATCCGTCGTTTTCGGCGCTTCGGCGATCAGGCTGGTGTTATACATCAGCATCAGATGGTTGCCATTCGCCACCGGCACGCCCCAGGTTTTGCCGTCTAATTTGATGCCTGCGACAGCAGAATCCACGAACACGCTCAGATCGAACAGATCGTCAATCGGCTGAATCAAGCCCGCTTTGGTGTATGGCCCAACCTGGTCGCTGACCGTCCAGAGCAAGTCAGGCGCATTGCCCGCTAAACTGGAGGTTTGATAATCTTCGCGCAATTCTTCAGTGCCTTTCGTGACTAATTCGATTTTAATGTTCGGGTTCTGCGCCATGAAGCCATCGGCTAATTTTTTAACAAATTGAAAGCCGCCGTCGCTTTCGCCTTCCTGCGTCCAGAATTGAATTGTGACATCTTCTGCCTGAGCAGCAGCGGCAAACATCATCATGCCGCACAGTAACACGGCCAAAAACATGCGTTTCATATTGGATATTCCTCCTGAAATTGTTAGTATTTCACTGGTATTCGAACAACTCTTCCTTTGTGCGTGAATGCCTGGCATCATGCGACTGTTCACGCGGTCTGGCCTGTTTTGCAGGCGAGATCAATGCTGCGTGTCCTCGCCCGGCGATCACCTCCCTTGTGCGTGGTCGTTGAATTTCGAGAATTCTGCTGAGGAACGAACCTCAGACAGCAGGACGATTACGGCAAAACGAGATGTTTCACAGAATGCCCGATCACCATTTTGGTGTTCAATTTGACGGTTGTGGCGAAATCGTTGTATTCGCCGCGAATGCGCTTTAAGATGAGATTGGCCGCATTCTGCGCGATGAGGTTGAGCGGCTGTTCGACCATTGTCAGCGGAGGTTCGATGATTTCAACGGATTCGAAACGGTCGAACCCGACGAACGAAATTTGTTCCGGGATCGCGATATGCCTTTCTTGAAGTGCCAGCACCGCGCCGACGGTCATCGTGTAGTTTGTGGCATAGATGGCTGTCGGGCGTTCCGGCAGCGCCATGAGCGTCTTCACGGCATGGTACCCGCCGGCTTGCGTAAATTCGCCCCATACCAGCCATTCCTCCTGAACGGGAAGGCCATAGGTCTGCATGGCATTGTAATACCCCTGCAAGCGTTCCTGGCTGACGAATGAATCTTTCCGCCCGTTAATAATCGCGATGCGGCGGTGATGATGGCGAATCAATTCTTCCACCGCGCGAAACGACGCATTCACGTTATCAATAATCACAGTGTCGGTTTCGATGCCTGGAATGGTATGATCAACCAGCACAATCGGGATTTTTTTGGCTAAATATTTCTGAATAACATCTTTGCTCGATGCTGCGAGGTTCGACGGGAACAAGATCACGCCATCAATATAGCGATCCTGCAAAAACATCAATTTGCGTCGCAGCGCCTCTTTGCTGCCCTGATAATCGCAAATAATCAGACTGTAACGTTCTTGCTCCAGAATTTGTTCGACCTCAGTCGTGATCGAGGTCGAAAAAATATCGAAATCTGGCGTGACAACAGCAATCGCCATTGAGCGTTTGCGTTTCAGGCCGCGTGCGAAAATGTTGCCTTTGAATCCTAAGTCGGCAATCGCGCGTTCGACGCGCGTCCGATTCGACTCCCGCAACTGATACCCGTTCAGATAGCGTGACACCGTGCCGACTGACACATTGGCTTTTTGAGCGACATCATGGACTGTTGTTGCCATAACATTAAAAATGAATCGATTTAATAATACGTTGCAATAAAACCACGCGACAAACTCAAACGAAAGAAACCCTATGCGCCATAACAACAAGAAACGCCATTTATTAGAGACATATCGCGCAAAGACACACACGCTATCTGAAACAATTCGTCCACGCTATGCAATATATTCAAGTTTGCATGTTTTAAAAATTGAATCATTTCAATTTCAAACAATGAAATCTAAAACATTATTCAATTTGTCAAGGAAAATTTTTCTAAAAAATAAATTAAGACTTTTAATAATTTAACTTATTGAATAATAATATGTTATTCTTAAAGATTTTTGAAAAAAACTTAAAAATATGCTATACGAATTATTGAATCGTTTTAATTTCAAAAGGAGTGCGATGGCGTCGCATTCCTCAAGATGTGTTGAGTATGCAGTAAGGGTGGGTCGTAACATCAGTGATGACGAAATTTGCGCGACAACGCTGAAATATGAATTTTTACGGGCGTTATGCAAGCGTATTGCATTCACACCGTCGGCACCATGACGCTAAAGAATGTGCCGTTTCGACCAGGAGAGGACGTTCACGCAACGCGGTCAGGCGTGGTTCTATCCTCTGACAGCGGTCGTGTTCGCGCCAGCCGCCCCGGTTGCGTTGCTGCCGCGTTGCCCGCCAGGAAATTATTGCCCCATCTCATGCCGCTCAAATTCACCGAGTTTGAACGGTGTTCTCAGGATGTCCCCCCGCGATGCGCATGGAAAACATGTAAGAACAAATCCAAAAATCTTGACAAGAACAAATCGGTTTCTCACAACAGAGGAGAGAAGCCTTGCGGTTCTTGTCAACACGCCAGAACGTTCATTCACCAACGTCTTCGAACGCTATGATATTTTTATTGCTTTCAATCGCCTGTTCTGTCACCATCGCGCATATCTTCAAATACGCTGCTGAAAAACAGATTCCGATGTTTGCCCTGTTTGCCGTCAATTATGGCATCGGTTCGGTCGTGGCGTTTTCAGGATGCGAAACGTGGCGGGTCTGGACGTTAATCTCGCCGAATCTTTTGTTGTTGGGCGTGGCGCAGGGCGTGTTGTTCGTGGGCAGCTACGTGCTGATGGCGCAGGCGATCAAGCGGGTGGGCGTGATTATTCCGGTCTCATTGATGCGTCTGTCTGCCGTGATTCCGACGTTCGCCTCGATTCTGTTCTTTGCGGAAATTCCGCAGCCGCTGCAAATCGCCGGAATTATCATTGTGTTTATCTCGCTGGCGTTTGCCACGCAAGAACGGCTGCTGCTGACCAACTGGTCGAAAATCTTCCATAACGGCTTAGCGTGGGGCTTGATGCTTTTTGTCGTGTATGGCATCACAAATTTCGGCTTCAAAATCCAGCGCGAATTTTTTTTGGTTTCCAATCCCGCGCATTTTCTCGTGATTGTCTTTCCTACGGCGTTTCTCGTCTCGCTGACGATGGCGTTCCGGCAAAAACTCTCGATTTATCGCGATGTGCTGCGGCTCGGCAGCGTGCTTGGCGTGATCAATCTGTTCGCCAGCTATTTTTTTATGCGGGCGCTGCAAGTCTTTCCTGGCATTGTCGTCTATCCGATTAACGGCATCGGCATCATTCTCGCCTCCACGATTACCAGCATCTTTTTCTGGAAAGAACGGCTGACCCGCGCGAATTACATCTTCATTGCCTTAGCGTTGTCGGCGCTCTTGCTGATTTATCCGCATTGAGTGCGCCGCTTCGCCCTGAGAGACGTTACAGGTTTTCAAGGCCGGTGAGGTCTTTTCCAGCATAGCGGGGCAGCGTAAAATGAAACATCGTGCCTTTCCCCGGCTGGCTTTCCACCCAGATTTTCCCGCCGTTTTGTTCGACTAATTCGCGGCAGAGAATCAGCCCCAATCCCGTCCCTTCTTCGCCTGCCGTGCCGATATGCGTATATTGGGCGTCTAATTGCAACAGGCGGGGAATCATTTCCGCCGGAATGCCGACGCCGGTATCCGAGACAATGACTTCAACGCCTCCCTCGCGCTGAGGAATGCTTGACACCGTTACGCTGCCCCCGGCGGCGGTAAATTTGATCGCATTCGAAATCAGGTTGCGGAAAATCGTATTCACCATGCTCTCATCGGCGTAAGCGATAATCTGTTCCGAAATGTCGCTGTGAAGCGAAATCAATTTCTTTTCCGCCTGCGGCAAGAAGAGTTCGACATTTTCCGCCGCAAGCTCGTGCAGTCGCAGCGGTTTCGGCAGGCATTCCATCAAGCCGCGCTGAATTTTCGACCAGGTCAAGAGGTTTTCCAGCAGCGCGTACAGGCGGTTTGCCGACGAAAACAGCCGCTGCGCCAGACCTTTGATGCGTTCCTTGTCGTAGCGGTCGATATTCATCGCAAGCAGTTCGGCAAACCCCAACAGCACGCTGAACGGATTTTTCAAATCGTGCGAAATAATCGAAAAGAAGCGGTCTTTGCTGGCATTCAGTTCGCGCAACTGCGCATTTTTTTCTTTCAATTCATGATGCGCGGCGAGGAGTTCGGCCTGCGCCTTTTTCACGTCGGTAATATCTCTTGAAATGCCCATCACGCCGACCACTTTTCCGTCGGCATCATACAGCGTTGACGCCGAAAGCAGACAGGGGAAGAGGTCGCCGTTTTTGCGCCGGTTCATCACTTCCCGCACCAACTTCCCGTGCTGCTGCATCAGGCGTTGGATTTCAAGAGATTCTTCGGGCGACGCATACAGCATGCCGATGCTTTGCCCGACGACTTCGTCAGCCTCGTAGCCGAACACCTGAGTCGCCGCCCTATTGAATTCGACAATCCGCCGCTCTTTGTTGACGGTGATAATCATGTCCAGCGAGCATTCGATGACGCTGCGGGCGTATTTCTGCGATTCGAACACGGCTTTTTCCGCCTGCTTGCGCCAGGTCACGTCGCGAATCGCGGCCACTCGCACGTTCCGCCCCTGATAGGGCATGGCTTTGGTCTGAATTTCGACCGGAAACGTGCTGCCGTCTTTGCGGACGCCTTCGCCTTCGGTGAGGTTCTCGAATTGGGTGCGGATATTGCTCAGGATGCCATGTTCGAACTCCGCCATCATCAAATCTAAGGCGTTATGACCGATCAATTCGTCGCGTTGATAGCCGAAGACGCTTTCCATCACCTGATTGACTTCCAGAATCTCCCCTTTGTCATGCACGATCACGCCCTCAAACGTCGCTTCCGCCAGCATTTTGAAGCGCTCTTCGCTTTCCCGCAGGGCATGTTCCATGCGTTCGCGTTTGGCGACTTCCTGTTGCAGGCGGTCATTCTGTTCTTGCAAGCGTTTCTGCAAGCTTCTGATCCGCAGATGCGTCGAAATGCGGGCGAAGGCTTCTTCATATTGAAATGGCCGGGTAATATAATCCACGCCGCCGACCTCGAACCCTTTGACTTTATCCACCGTTTCCGTCAGCGCGCTCATGAACATGACCGGAATATCGCTGGTTTCCGGCATGTCTTTGAGGTGGCGGCAGATGTCGAATCCATCCATTCCGGGCAGAAAGACATCCAACAGCATCAAATCCGCCCGTTTTTCTCTGGCGTATTGCATGGCCTCCTGTCCATTATTCAGAATCAGGACGGAGAGGCCGCGAAGCCGAAGATAATCAGCAAACGGGACCAGGTTTATTGGATTATCTGTCACCAATAACAGGACTGAGAGATGAATATCATCATCACGCCGCATACGTGTTCTCCTGAGATTATAGATGCGAGCCTTGATTGGTTAATAAGACTTCACAGGTTTTGAAAACCTGCGAGGTCTGCGAGTGACGCAAGATGAATGTTCAATGCTCGCATCTATAAACTGCCATGACGTTCGTACCTGACAAACACGACATCGAATGAAAGAAGGGAACGAATTTAAGCGGTCTCGCGCCCTCCTGATTTGTTCCGTTCTCGTATTCGTGGTTATTTTCAGATTAGAGCGGAATCTTCTATATCTGTTTAAACGCAAAACAATTTACGATTTATGATCTTCCGGCATTATTTTTTTCGCGCGGGCAGCGTGAATCTGAAAGTTGTGCCTTCTCCAAGCCGACTGTCCGCCCAGATCGTTCCGCCATTGCGCTCGACCAATTCCTGACACAGGATCAATCCGAGGCCCGTGCCGCGTTCCCCTGCCGTGTCGATGCTGCTATGCTGCACGTCAATCCGAAACAGCCGCGCAAGGTCTTCTGGCGACATGCCTGTCCCCGTATCGCAGACGCTGACTTCGGCGATAGTATCGCTGCGAGACGCGGACAACTTTATTCGATCTCCTGCGGTCGTGAATTTCAAGGCATTCGATACCAAATTGCGGATGACCGTATTGATCATGTCGTAATCGGCAAACGCGGACGTGTTCGGCGGAATGACGTTCGCCAACACCACGTCCTTTTGTTCCGCTTTCGCGAGCAGCAAATTGCGGTTTTCCTCGGCAATCGCGCGCAGGTCAATCTTTTCAGGCCGATATTCCATGACGCCGCGTTGAAGCCGCGACCAGGTCAGCAGGTTTTCCAACAGCATGTGCAGGCGTTCGGCGGCGGCATTCATGCGAGTCAGCAATTCTTTCGCGCGGTCTGGCGTATAATGGTCGAAATTTTCCCGCAGCAATTCCGTCATGCCGAGAATCACGCTGAGCGGGCTGCGGAGATCATGCGAGATAATCGAAAAGAATTTATCTTTACTGGCGTTGGCTTCCTGAAGCTCTTGATTTTTTTGCTGCAATTCGCTATGCGCCGCCCGCAGCGCCAATTCCGCGCGTTTCCGTTCCGCCACTTCCTGATGCAGTTGTTCGTTCGAGGTGCGCAATTCCACCGTGCGCTCGGCCACCTTGTGTTCCAACAACAGATTTTGTTCTCGAATCAGGCGTTCGTTTTCCTGAGCCGCAAGCAGCGCTTTGGCCTGTGCGTCGGCTTTTTCGGATTTCAGCAGATTGATTCGATCCGACAAGGCTAACGAAATGAAGGCTAACGCCAGCACGACCCCAAAGCGAAGGCCGCGCCCGTTGAACCATTCGACGGGAATCAGGTTATACATGCCAAGCACTTCGACGAACGCGCCCGCAAAAAAGATGCCCCACGACAGCAGATAGTAGCGCGCCGGTTGATAGCCTTTGCGCCAGACAGCAAACGCCGACGCAATTAGCAGCAACGGGCCGGGAAGCGCGCCCCCGATAATCAGCGGCGGCAGCGCGGAATGGCGCGTCACGACAAACAGAACGGTCAATATGCCCCAGCCCCAGCGCAAGGCGACGGTAGCCAGATACAGCGGGCGAGAATACGCCGACAATCTCAAAAATTGCGCGCTGAACCAGAGCGACAGGATCGAGGTGACGCCGACAAAGGCGTTCAGCGACACGTCATTCCACCAGGGAAAGGCTGGCCAGAGATATTGATACGCAAACCCTTCGTTGCTCGAGACCATCACCGCCACAGACGCCAGCAGCAGCACATATTCCCCGTAAATCGGCTCTTTCAGCAGCAAAAAAAGCAGCGTGTTATACCCAAGCATAATCAGCACCGCGCCGTAAAAGAGGCCGGAGCCGAATTGCTGATGATATTCGTGGATCGTAAACGCCAACGGCTGCCAGAGCGTGAGGGCAATCGTCATGCGGCCTTTGTTTTGAAAGCGAATATAATAGGTGATTTCTTCCTGTGCCGCCAGGTTGAATGGAAAAATAAAATTCCGGTGCGGGACATCACGCTGATGAAACGGAATCGTATCGCCCACCTGTTTTTCAACAATGAGCGCCCCGCCGCGACATTCATACACTTGAATGACATCGATGAACGGATTGCCGATTTCCATCAGCCATGTGGCGGCGTGCGGCGTCTGATTCTGCGCGGTAAAACGCACCCAGTACGCCGACGGAGAAAATCCGAAATTGGGGATATTGTGAGCGCTGCGAACAAACGCCGCCGCTGACGATGCGGAGGAACTCACGTCATTGAACGTCAAGTCGCCTGTCTGATCTTCGAAAATTTCTACAAACCGGCCAATCGGAGAGGTCTGCGCCGTATCGGTCAGAAGAACGCGCACGCCAGCCGGAGCAATTGCTCCGGTTGACGGCATGGCCGCAATCGCGATCCGCCCGAAACACATCATGCAATACGCAAACGTCACGATCCATCGCATCATCAGTCACTTACATCGACGTGAAACGCGCCTGTCAGACGCCGTTCAAGCGTCTGGCAGGTCAGCCCGATCACGCCGCATCATGCGACGTTCGCCACCAGCGAGCGCCCTGCGTTGAAAAATCGAGTTCGATGATTCCTGTGTCAACCAGATACGCCAGACACGAGCGGAGCGTGCTGCCGATCAGCACGTATTGATTGGCATTCAACGCAATGTCATACTCCTGACAAACTCGCGCCAATATCTCATCAAATGAAACGGCATGATCGCAGCAGGCAGAGAGCTTGTCAAGAATCTCCTGAACCTGCTGCCGATTCCGCTCGATCAGCGGCGCGATGTCCGTGAGCAGGTCGCCGTGTCCGGGGGCGTAATGCGCGGCCTGAAGCACCTGAAGCCGTTCTAACGTCTCGAAATGCGCCTGAATATCATACAGAAAGAAAATATGGTATTTTTGCAGAATCGCGTCAGGAAACAGACAATCTGCAAGAAAAATTACGTTATCCGGCGTTCGGACGGCAATCATGTCGAAAAAATGACCGGGAATCGGAATTGCTTCAAGGCCAGTCTGAAGAATCGCACCGGACGCGGGAATCACGTCGGTCACGGACGAAGGCGCAGCCATGAGAAATTTATTCCGCAGCGCACTCATCGGAAAGCCGCCGAACAGAAACGCCGGTTCTAAAATCGGATGCTGAATGAAGGTCGCTTCAAGCGAAGTGGCGGCAATCCGGCAGTTCGTTTTCTGCTGCAAGAAGGCGTTGCCGCCGATATGGTCGCCGTTCGAATGCGTGTTGATAATCATGTCGAGCGTCCAGTGCCGCGCCGTCAGGAGTTTGAGAATCTGCCGTCCCGCCTCTTTATCGTTGCCGCTGTCAATCACAATGACCCGCCCATCGCGCTCGTATATGCCGATATTGGCCGGGGCCGGAATGAAATACGTGTTCCCTGCAATCTGTTGAATGTCTAATGCTGCCATCGCGTCCTTTCTTTATCTTTGATTAAATACGATCATATTTGCCTTGCCGACGTAGAGACACACGGTCGTGCGTCTCTACGGAATAGACGATCTTTTTACACACACTTGGTATTATATGAATGAGCAGGTATGAGAGAAATTGCATGAATCGTCAAGCTTATTTTGGTGGGAAGTCGTTTTCTCTCTTGACAATTTGCAGTAGCTTGACGCAGAACGGGTTATTCGAAGAACAAGAGTCCTGCTGAGGTTTTCACGTTGAAACGAACACGAACTGCCTGATATGGCGGGTAACAACATGGAATATTTTCAATTTCCGCTGACGTTTCATGTCCGCGATTATGAATGCGATTTTCAGGGAATTGTCAATAATGCGATGTATTTGCATTATGTCGAACATTGCCGCCATGAGTATGCCAAACGGATCGGGTTGGACGTGGTCGCGCTTGCGAAACAGGGAATCAATTTAGTCGTGATTCGCGCCGAACTCGATTATAAACACCCGCTGCGCAGCGGCGACACGTTTGTCGTCGGCACGAATCTTGAGCGCGTTTCACGCATCAGGCTGGCCTTTCAGCATACCATCTATCGCCCGAATCGAAAAAATACGAGTGAACGCGACGGGTATGATCCTGAACAAGACACGCTGATCGCACATGCGCGGATTCTCGTGACCGCTATGAATGAGCGAGGGCGACCATTTTGGCCGGAAGAATTGCACACGCTTTTTCTCACAACATGAAAACCCTCAGAGAGCAGACGGATACAGCATTCATGCGAACAGAATCTCATCACCATTCTCATCGAACATCATGGAAACGTTCATTTTCTCAAAAGTGGGGGAGTTTTATGATCCCAAAGACTCTGGCATTGCGAATTGGCGAATTTTTGGAAGCCGAAGCAGACGCGATTGATAAAGTGGTCACGCAGTTAGAGCCTGCTCAGATTGACCGCGCTCTGATGCTGCTGGCGGAATGCCAACAGAAAATCGTGGTGATCGGCGTGGGCAAATCCGGCATCATTGCCCAGAAAATCGCGGCCACAATTTGCAGCATCGGCACAGTCGCGGTTGCGCTGCACCCCGGCGACGCCCTGCATGGCGATCTCGGCGTGGTGCAGGAAGGGGATGTCGCCCTGCTATTAAGCGCGAGTGGAGAATCCGATGAAATTGTCGCGCTGCTGCCGCATCTCAAACATCGCCATGTCCCGATGATTGCGATTGTCGGCAATCTCGATTCGACCTTAGCGCATCAGGCTGATGTCATCCTGAATGTCACGATTGACCGCGAAATCTGTCCGTTAAATTTAGCGCCGACCGCCAGCACGACCGTCGCGCTCGCCTTAGGGGACGCGCTTGCAATGACATTGATGGAACTCAAGCAAGTAAAGCCCGAAGATTTTGCCAGCAATCATCCCGGAGGCCGCTTAGGCAAACGATTAACCGTCACGGTCAGCGACGTAATGCACACGGATGCCGAGCATCCGACTCTGCCGCCGCAGGCGCTCTGGATTGACGTGATCAGCGCCATCACGCGCGGCGGCATGGGGGCGGTCAATATCGTGGATGCGTCCGGACGCTTAGCCGGATTGATTACTGACGGCGATTTGCGGCGCTGGATACAAAAAACCAATCCGTCAGACCTGGAAACCTTGACGGCGCAAACGATTATGACGCCTCATCCTGTGGTCGTATTTCCCCAACAATTAGCCTACGACGCGCTGCAATTGATGGAAAATCGGCCTTCGCAAATCAGCGTGCTGCCTGTCGTGAATAACAACGGAATGTGCCTTGGGCTGGTGCGGCTGCACGATATTGTGCGCTATGGGTTGTGAGGAGAACGCAGCATGGGCAACCTCCATATTCTGGTGATTGATGACAGCCCCTCGACTCGTCGGGGACTTATTGAATTGCTTCAGCCGTTACGCGCCGACATTCAGGAAGCGGGCGACGGCAACGAAGGATTCGCAATCGCGGAATCTCAGCATCTCGATCTGATTATCACCGATATGGACATGCCCGGAATGGACGGATTGGAACTGTGTCAGCATCTTCAGAGCAATCCCAGCACGCGCGGCATTCCGGTCATTATCGTCAGCGCGTTCGATTCTGATGGCGACGTTGATTTAGGCTTTCAGGCTGGCGCGTGGGCGTATGTCTCCAAGCGGGAAGCGCATGCCGAATTATTAAAAACAATTGAAGAAGTACTCTCGAAATTCAGCTTTCACCGCGAACGCTTGATTATGGTCGTGGATGATTCGCGCCTCGTCTGCCGCATGGTCAGAGAAGGGCTGGAACGCGCCGGTTTTCAAGTCGTGACCGCGAAAAACGGGCGCATTGCGCATGAATTGATCACGCAGCGCAAACCCGATCTCATTCTCAGCGACCTCGACATGCCCGTCATGAATGGGTTCGAGTTATGCGATACGCTGCAAGCCTCCCCGGAACATTCCACAATCCCATTCGTCGTCATGAGCACGATCAGCGACCGCGCCCATATCAAGCGGATCATTCGGCGCGGCGCGGTGTCCTACATTGTCAAGCCATTTAACATGGATCAGATGGTCGTGCTGGTGGAGCGCCTTCTGTCCGACCAATTCCAAATTTTATTAAAAGAGCGCGAGCGCCTGGAATCTGAACGCTCGTTGATGTTAGGCAGCATCGCCAGCCTGATTTCCGCGCTTGAGGCGCGCGATTCTTATACGCGCGGCCATTCCGAAACCGTGGCGGAAATCGTGTCCGGCATGGCGACATTGATGAACGCGAGCTATGAAGAAATCGAATTGGCGACGATTGGCGGGCGGCTGCATGACATCGGCAAAATCGGCATTCGCGACGACATTTTATTCAAGCCCGGCGGACTCACCCCCCAGGAGTTTGAAATGATCAAACAACATCCCATTATCGGCGCGAATATCCTCAAACCGATTACCAGTTTGTCTGATGTGGTTTCCATGGTGTTGTACCACCATGAACGCCCCGACGGGCGCGGCTATCCGTATGGGCTGACGTCTGTGCCGTTCTGGGCTAGCCTCGTGTCGGTGGCCGATATTTATTCCGCGCTGCGCAGTAAACGCCCCTATCAGGACCCGATGCCGGAAGAAAAAGTGCTGCAAATCATTCAAGACGTGCGCGGCACGCAACTGACGGAAGAAAGCGTGGAACTCTTCATGGCCTGGCATGCCACGAAAAATGCGAAACGCGAACGGTAGAACGTTGCCAGCCCATCCGTGCAACGGTTGTAAATCTTCGCAAAAATGACCGTTCCAATAGCGCGGCGTTTTCGCAGAATCCGAATATATTCCTTGCGTTATGGTCTTTGATATGTTATCCTTCTTTTTGTAATTTTTAGAACTTTCTTATTGACCGAAATGAACTTATCGGATCAATCGGCGATAAAATTTACAAATTCATACCAACAACTTTAAGATCAGTCTGAAAAGGGGGAGTCATGTCATGATATACGGTTATTTTGATGACGGGGCGCGGGAGTATGTGATTACGAATCCCAAAACCCCTGTAAAATGGGTGAATTACGTCGGCGGGCTTGCGTTTGGCGGAATTATAGATCACACTGGCGGCTCGCTGATTTGCAAAGGCGATCCGGCCTTGAACCGCATCGTCAAATATATTCCGCAGCTTCCGGCGTCGGATTTTAAAGGCGAAACCCTGTATATCCGCCTGAAACAGGGCGCAAACGTTCGCCTCTTTTCCCCCTATTTCGTTCCCACCTTAGACCCGTATGACCGTTTCGAATGCCGCGTCGGGTTAGGTTATTCGCGCTATGTGACGGAATTTTACGGCATCCGCGCCGACATTACCGTCTTCGTGCCGGTCGGCGAAGATCGCGTGATTCGCGACATCAAAATCACGAATTTGACCGGCGCTCCAGTAGAAATTGACGCGATTCCGGTTGTCGAATACACGCATTTCGACGCGCTGAAACAATTCACGAACGCCGACTGGGTGCCGCAAACCATGCAGAGCGAGGCGTTCCGCGACGACAACGGCCTGGTGATTTTGCAGCAATACGCCTTCATGAAAAAAGACACGGCGGTCAATTATCTGACCTCGAATTGGCCGGTGTCGTCGTTCGAATCCGACCGCAAGCGCTTTTTGGGCGACAACGAATATGGCACGTGGCGCGCGCCGAAAGCGTTGGAACAGGCCGAACTCGGCAATTACGAGGCGCTGCGCGGCGATAATATCGGCGCGTTGATGCACCATCTCGGCATGTTCGCGCCGAACGAAACCAGGCGCCTGATTACGCAATTAGGCCAGGCCGCAAACATTCCCGCCGCGCTGCCGGCGATTCGGCGCTTCCGCGATGGCGCACAGGTGGACGCCGCTTTCAAGCAGCTTGCCGATTCATGGAACGCCTATCTCTCGAAATTTCAAGTCAACACGCCCGACGCCGCCATGAATTCGATGCTCAACGTCCACAATCCGCGCCAGTGCAGCACCACAAAAAACTGGTCGCGGGATTTGTCGCTCTATCAACTCGGTTTCGGCGGGCGCGGCATGGGCTTCCGCGACAGCTCGCAGGACTCGATGGGGATTCTCGCGAACGCGCCCGAAGACGGCAAAGCGCTGATGACGAAACTCCTGCACGTCCAGAAGCGCGACGGTTCGGCGATGCACCAGTTTTTCCCCTCGACAATGGTCGCGACGGTCGGCGATTCCCACGAAATGCCGGATCGCCCGAAATTCTATGGCGACGACCATCTCTGGATCATTCTCGCGGTGACGGCGTACCTCAAAGAAAGCGGTGACATGGC
>CAZMEO010000050.1:0-16737 GCA_964565315.1 uncultured Candidatus Moduliflexus sp.
TCCTCCGTCTTTATAATCGGAAAAACCTGCGTCGAGATATAACTTCCTCGCGGCTGATCCGTCAACGATTGACTCGTGAAATGTTTGAACAAACATATCTTTTTGAGGATTGAGTTGACGAATCGCGAATTGAAGCAAGTCTCGCCCATAGCCCATTTTCCGATAGTATCTCGAAACAACGAGCCAGGCGATTTCATTCGACTCTTTCGAAATCACAATTCCACCCTTTAAGCGTTGATCGTTTTCATCTGAATCGGAACGAATGCAAAACGCCGTCTTTTGAGAAATTGCGTGTTGTAATCCTTCGTGAAAAGCCGTTTCATCTGCCATTGGGCCAAATAGCGGCTCAACTTCTCTTGCAAGCGCAATCCATCCATCAAAATCTGTTATATCTGAGCAAACAACATTCATTTTTTCTCCTTCTTCGTAATATTATAGACGCAATCACATCTATAAGAAACGTTATCTCACCCCTCACAGGCTTCAAGATGTGAGGTTTCCATCGCGAACGATTTTTTTACCATGTAATGTGATTTCCCAAACCAGTTCATCAACTTGCACGACCTGCATGTCAATGTCAAGAAAATGCTTCAAAATCTCAATATTCGTCGTGGTATGCAGCGTCGGCGCGACAGTGCGAAATCTGCCGCCGCCCGCGAGCGCGAACGGAATCAGGAGTTGATCCGCAAGATGCGCTCCGACAGGAACGCCGGCGTCAAGATATGCCTGCGCCTCATTGACGACGCGCTCGGCGACGGTTTCGGCTCGAACGCCGCGTTCGCCGAATCCAGCAAACAGTTCGGTGATCTGCTCGCTGGCGATGGTCAAGGTCAAGGCATTGCCCGGCCCGACCGGGTTCGCGATTTCCTCAAGGCGCAAATTCCGCGACGGCCAGCCGAGCCGCTGCTTCACGACTTTTAATTCCCGTTCGCCGATATGCGCGGGCAATTCCGACAGCAGCGCCGTCGCATGCTGCGACACAATCGCGCCGCCTTCCAGCAGTTCCAACGGCTTCAGCGTTCCCAACGACGCAATACTGACGCGCATTTTGCCGCCGCCCGCCGGATAAAAGCCAGGGCGGTCGAGTTTGGCGGAAATTTGCGTTCCCATGCGATTCAGCAGCGGGAGAAAGACCGCCTCCAAAAAGTCGAAACTCGGCGCAAGCGGGTTATGCGTGCCGCCTTCCAGCACGAGGCGCGATTCTCCTTTTATCGTCAGTAATGCGGGCAAGACGGTTTGCAAGACGAGCGTGCAGCTTCCCGCCGTGCCGACCGCAAAATGATAGTCGCCCGGAACGACCTGCTGCGGCGCGAACGTCAGCGTTTGCGAGCCGAGCGCGTTGCCGCAGACTTCCGCGCTGCCGATAGCCGCCGCCGCATTGACCGCCGTCAAATGCTGCCGCGCTAATCCCGGATTTTTTCGATTGGCGCGAATCCGCTCCATGCGAAACGGCTTCCCCGTCACCAATGATAACGCGAGCGACGTGCGGAGAATCTGCCCGCCCCCTTCGCCGAATGACCCGTCAATCTGAATCTGATTTTCCATAAAATTCCTTGAGAAGAAAATGAACGCAAACGACGCGAATGGCGCAAGAGACGCAAGTGTCAGTTTTTTACGTTTGCGTCCTTTGCGGCTATTGCGCCTTTTGCGTTAAAAAATGTGACAATTTATTCGATTTCGATATCGAATTCGCCGACTTTGATGGACGGCAAATCGCCGATTTCGATGTCGAACCGGAAGCGATATTGCAGAACGCGCAGCATGAACAGGAGCGAGCGCTGAACGCGCGGCGGAATATCGGCATGGACGGCCAATTCCTGAATCGCCATCAACTGGTCGGGCGACGCGGCAGCAAACGGCATTGCAAACAGGCGCGGCACGTCAAGGACGCGAATATCCCAGAGCGTCATCGAATTATCATGATGGCCGGTCGCCAAAAACGCGCCATCCGGCGAGGCGTACAGCGCGGTAAATTTTTTCTCCTGATGCGTAAGGCTGCTCAAAAACTGATGGCTTGACCAGTCCGAAAAATGCAACGTTCCTTCCGCTCCGGCGGTAATGAGTGTATTCGACGCGGCATGAATCGCCGCGCCTTGCACCCGCTCGCTGTGCGCTTGAAACAGGCGCGGCTGCGCTTCATCCTGCGGCGGCGCAAAACGATACGCCTGCACGCTGCCGTTATTTTTTCCCACGACGAAGCTATCCGCGCCGGGAAGGAAAACCGCGCAGCGCCCCACGCTGTCGCCCCACCATTGCCAGCGCCGCTGAAAATCATCAATATCGAACAGCGCCACATGTTCGTGCAGCAAGACGATCTGCCGCGCATCCGGCGACACTGCCGCCGCTCGCGGCCAGAAGGTCAGGTTCTGCTCGCGGATGCAGGCGGGCTGCTGGCAATTCCAGAGCGCGATGCGTTCGTCGCGCCCGGTAGAAAGCGCCTGTTCCTCGCTCAAAATTGCGATGGACGTGACCGAACCGGCATGTTGGCCGACAGGCTGTATTGCGCCATTTTGACAGCGATAAAGACGACACGGCGTCTCGACCGCGTTCGAGCGCTCGGCGCAAAAGAGTTCGCCATTGGGCGCAAACGCGACTAATCCGACGGAATGCGCGAAGCCGCTGATCACCTGTTCCATCGCGCCGCGCTGAAAATTCCAGAGCGCGGCTTTGCGATTGCCCGTGCCGAACGCTAACACCGGCTGCGTCGGCGAAAACGCGAAATCATTGATGCGCCCATGCACGCAAATCGTCGCTTCCGGCAGCGCAAGCGGCAAAACGCTGCGAGCCTCTTCCGGCGCGTCAGCAATTTCCGCGTTCGCTAACTCGCGCAATTCTTCGAACAGGCCGCGCTCGTCGCCATGTTCCGGCGTCCACGCATTCGCGGCAAGCAGGCGGACAACCTCGATGCTACGCATAAACGAGATTTCGAACGCGAGTTTCCAGAGGCGTGGCCACTGTTGCTGCGCCGCAAGCATCTGGATCATGATCTCAGCCTCGGCGTCGGTCATATCTCCGGCGCGAGAGACGTAATCCGCGCCGACCAGGACGGTCAGAAAATCGGCGCGTCCGGATTTGCGCAGCATTTCGGCAATGCGCTGCCGCAATTCCGGCGCGGCGGTGCGATGCGCAGCGCTCAACAATTGCTGGTCGAAATCGAGCGCCTCGTACTGTTCCCATTGCTCCGTCAGAAACAGAAACAGGGCGCGTTGCCCGGGATTGCGCGGCAGGTATTTCAAGGCAAATGCGGCTTCGCGGGCGAGCGCAGAGTCGGCTTCGATGACGACGCGGCACAACGCTTCTTTCGCATCGTCGCGCTGAAGATGGAACAGCATCTCGCGAGCAGCAGCGGCAATCGCCGGATCGCGGTCGGCGCAGGCTGGAATCAAGCCTTCAACAATCACGGCTTCTTCCTGGCGCAGTAATTCGAGTTCGCCGATTTGCAACGCGCTGACGACTCGCGCCGTGATTGGCGCGGCGGCGACCCAGCGGCGCTGCGCGAGAAATTCCGCTAATTTGCGGTGGCGCGTATCCAGCCAAACGCCGACGACGGCGTCGCGACAGGCTTGCACGTGAAGCGATTCCAGCGCGTTGTCAATCTCGCGGCGCAGCCGCTTTCCAAGCAGGGAGCAACAGCGCGTTTCGGCCACTAATCCAGCAGCATGCGGCGTTGGTTGAAGATTCAACAGGAAGATTGCAGAACGCGCCGCCCGCCGCCGCAGCCAGATATTCCAGAGCGGGATGCGGCTGTGCAGGCGTTTTCGCAGAATTTCGACATTCTGCGTGTCGGTCGCCGCCGTGATGATCGCGCCGAGAAGAACAAGCAAAACGACGAATGCGAAGGCCAGACCAAGCAGCGATAGATGGGCATCCATCATCTCGCCGAATGACCAGACGCCGAACAGCCAGCCAAGCAGGCCGAGCAGCGCTGCAATGAGGTACAATTGGAAAAATCGCCGCATGACAAAAAACAGGTGATCGCCTTATGCTGTCAGGTTCATTCGATTCCCAATAACTCCATTATTGCAGCAATTCCGCGACGCTGACGATGTTGATATTGCGCCGTTGAAATTCCGGCAGCATCTCTTCCAGCGCTCTCAATGTCGCCTCTTTGGGGTGGCCGATGGCGATGGCGGGCTGTCCCTGCTCCGCGAGTTCAGCGAGGCGGAGCAACTGATTTCGCGCAAATTCCACGCCGGGGTTGGCGTCGAGAAAGATCTTGCGTTCGCCCGATTTCAGGCCGATTTGCTGCGCCAATTTGAACGCGATTGTTTTGTCGGTCGTGCGGCTATCTACAAAAAATAACTGCCGCCGCTGCAATTCCGTGAACACGGCTTGCATGATGTCTGTCTGGGTGGTTACGAGCGATCCCATGTGATTGTTCACGCCGACGACAAACGGCACGGACGCTAACGCGCTCTGAATCTGACGCTGAATCTGCTCGGCGGTCATCTTCGATAAAATCGCTCCTTTTCCAGGGCGATTGGCAGGATTATCCGGTTCCATCGGCAGATGCAGCAAAAACGTTCGCTGGCGCTGATGCAAAAATTCGGCGATTTCTGTTGATACCTTCTGATGTGGCAAAATCGAAAATGTCAACTGTTCGTTTAACGCAAGCAACCGTTCAACTTTTGCCAGATTATCCCCGATGTCATCAATGATAATCGCGGCCCGGAACGCCTGCGGTTCCTGAACAGCAGGCGTTTTGAGTTCCGGCCAGGAGATGACGACCGTATGCGTGATCAACGTGCCGATGCCGATGACGAGCGTGGTTCGGCGTTCGTCCGGCTGGGAATAGGTTTGAAAAATCTCGCCGCCGCTGGTTTCGATGACGTCCGAGATGCGCTGGAGCAATGGAGCGAGCGCGGCCTGATCGCTGAGACGCGCATGATATTCATACGTTGTCCATGTCTTGCCGCGCTGCCGCTCTTTTTCCAGCGTTCGCGCGTCGAACTGCGCCGGGGGCATTTGCGCGTTCAACACTTCGATAAGCATGCGATTCAAGTGCGCCGCGCTCCGTTCGGGAAAGGCGGATGGATCGGGTTCGCGTTCAAAAAAAGGCCGCGTCCCGCTGAACATGCCGAGCAGAAACCATGTTCCCGTCAGGACGACAAGCAGAATCAGACAGACTGAGAGCGTTTTTCCAGAAAAATTCACGCACTTTCATGACAGCATCCGGCAGGGAATCGCTCGCGTTTTCAAACCATCACGCTGCCACATCATCTCCTCGTTTCTGTAGCTGTCAGGCAGCTTGAAGGTGTCTGACAGCTTGCGTCTAATCTTCTCGTAAACTTGAGAAAAGTTCGACCGCCACTTCTTCGATGGCTTCTGGCGGCAGGATCAATTTTTTCAGCAAAAACCGGTTGCGCAGGACGCGGATGGCCTTCTGTCCTAATCCATCGCCATACTTATGATCAAACTTTTCCAGCGCTTCTTCATACCGGTAATTTGCCATAATCAACTCGCATCTGACGCGATCCAGGTCAGACAAATCTCGTTTCAATTCCTCTTTATCAACCATGCATTCCTCCTTGTCCTTGTCGCTTCATTGATTCATTCGTTTTTAAGAGAACTTCGTACCGCCAACGAAGGCGTCGGCGGTATTGGATACTCTTAAAAATTCACGTTAACAAAATAATTTTGATCATCCCTATTGACTTTTTGCGTGGCGTTTCTACAATAACCTTTGTTGCCATTTGCGGCGATATAGCGCAGTTTGCGCCATATCGCCCTGTTGAAATCCTTACGAATAGGAGTAACATCAGGTGATGAAAAAATCAAGTATTTTGATGGGAATCTTTCTCATCTGCATCGGTTTCGCGCTGAGCGCCCCCGTTCAAGCAGCGCCCATGCTGGAAGTCCTTGGCGGAACGACGTTTGACTTCGGCAACGTGCAGCCGAATCAGCAGTTGACGCACGAATTTGTGTTCAAAAATACCGGAGACAGTGTGCTTGTGATCGAACAAGTTAAAGGCGGCTGAGGCTGCAACGCCAAGTTGCTGACAGGCAACGAAATCCCCGCCGGTGGCGAGGGAAAAGTCGCAGTGAATTTAAAATCCGGCAATCAGCGCCGGGCAATTCGTCAGGCCGTCAATGTGACGACGAATGATCCGAAACAGGCACAATTTCAACTCACGCTGACGGCGACCGTACAGGCTGACTTAGAAGTGCTGCCGAAGCCGATTCTCCGTCTCGGCAATCAGCAGGACGGCGCCGAGGCACCGTCGGTTACGCTGAAAAATTATTCAGCGTCTCCAGTGCAATTAGGCAGCGTGGTGTCGTCGAATCCGCAGGTGACAGCGGCCATTTCATCCATGCTCATTCCGGCCAACGGAGAGGTCACCGTCAAGGTGTCGCTCCTCCCCGATACGCCGAAAGGGCTGGTATCCGGTTGGCTCACCATTCAGACGGATTTGCCGTCCTTTCCGCTGATTGAAATCCGACTCTGGGGCGAGGTGCTGTAAGCGCGTGAGTGCGTGGCGCGGATACGCCGGGAATCCGGCGCGTCCGCTGTTCGCCGCGCTCCGCCAAATTAATCAGCGTCGCGGCATCAATGACTAACGACACTTCGCCGTCGCCGCGAATATATGCCCCGGCGATCCCTGACACAGTGGTTTGCTCGCCAGTCAACGGCTTCAACACGATGTCATCTTCGCCAATCAACCCATCCACGATCACGCCAATTCTGCGATATCCATCCGTCAGAATCACGATATACCAGTAGATCGCCTCCTGATTGGCGGCTTCTGAGTCAGAATGGACGCGGAGTTCCGAAAAATAATTATCAAATAACTCCGACAGATCGAACAATGAGACTGTATGCTCTCGCCAGGAAATCACGGGTTGCGATTTGATCGTCCTGATGTGCTGCGGCGTAATGCGAATTGCCTCTTCGACCGCCACAAGCGGAATAGCAAAGATATTCTGCCGGATATTGACAATCAGCACGGAAATAATCGCAAGCGTTAACGGAAGCTTAATCATAAAACGGCATCCTTTTTGCGGCGAAGACGCAACCTCGACAGCTCCGTTGATTTTTTCAAGCGAGCGCTTCACGACATTCAGCCCGACCCCCCGTCCAGACAGATTGCTGACGGTTTCGACCGTGCTGAATCCCGTGTGAAAAATCAGGCCGATGATGTCACGCTCACTTAAATTCTCTCCGTCCTTCTCAGAAATCAACCGCTGCTGGATAGCGCGTTGTTTCACGCGCTCCGCATCAATCCCGCGCCCATCGTCTTGAATTTCGATGATGACCTGATTGCCTTCATGATACGCGGTAATCGAGATGATGCCCTGACGCGGCTTGCCGAAATTGAGGCGTTCTTGCGGCGGCTCGATCCCGTGATCAATCGCATTGCGAATCAGATGAATCAGTGGTTCGGAGAGAACATCCACGACCGTTTTGTCTAATTCGGTGTCTGCGCCAGAAATTTGCACCTCCACCTCTTTTCCCGCCTGTCTCGACAGGTCGCGCGCCATGCGGGGAAAACGATTGACGATCTGGGCGACCGGTACCATGCGGATGCGCATCGTCCCTTCTTGCATTTGTCCGGTGAGTCGTCCTAAATCAAGCGTGGCAACGTCGAATAGGTCTTTGAGTTTTTTAAAGCGCCGCGTATATGCTTTCTGGTCGGCGGGAGACGAGGCCGTAAACCACCCCGCGCCTGAACGCAAGTCATCATAAATCGTTTTAATTTCCTGCCCGATCTGAGCGAATCTTGCCCGGTTGATGACTAACTCGCCGACAAAACTCATGAGCGCGTCCACTCGCTCGGCGTTCACGCGCAAGACATGCTGACCATACGCGGCCTCAGCCTGCGGCAGCGGCGCGGCGCGGTCAACAATCGCTTTTGGCGTCGGAGTTGCAGGCTGTTGCTGCGTTGTGGAGGTCAGGACGGAACTGATGGTGCGAAACGCCTGAATCATGCTGGAAATCTCTTCAAGATCAGCCGGATTGATTTCATATTCAGGGCTTTCCAATGAGATCAGATACTTGTGGTGCTTGCCGATCAAGTTGCTGAGGTCTTCAATATCGAGCAGTTCGGCTGAAGATTGCACCGTTGCAACGGCCTTCACCATCGGCGCAAGGGCAGCGTGCACCTCCGCCGGATTTGCCGCAAGCTGCGACCGCAGTTTCTCAAGCGACAGGCTCAGGAATTCAGTCTGCTGCGCGACAATATCCGCAAAAACTTCGGCGTCTTCCGGGTCAACCGACGCGCCAAACAGGGTGATTACGGGCGGCGCGGGCGGTTGAGGCTCATGCTGAGGGCGTTCTTCCGGTTCATGCTGCGCTTCCCATTCGAGCAGGCGCGTTTCAATCGCAGATGTGTCGGGCGCGGGCTTGCCGGAACTGATATGCTGCACGAGCAATTTCACGGTGTCCACGCCTTGCAGCAGAATGTCAATCAGGGCGGGCGTCGCCTGTATCTGCTGCTTGCGAAGGCGATCCAGCAGCGATTCGAGCGAATGAGTGAAACTGCTGATATGATTCAGGCCGACGTACGAGGCCGTGCCTTTGATGCTGTGCGTCGCGATAAAAATCTCATTGACCAATTCAAGATTTTCCGGCTCTTTTTCCAGACGGAGCAGATTCGGCTCTAACGCCAGCACATGTTCTTCGGCCTCCGCAATAAACTCACGAATCAGATGTTCTTCCACCATTCCGCTGCGCCCCTTCTCCCTGATTCGCCTCCGAACCGAACGCAGAGACAATCTGTCCCAAACCTTCGGCCTGAATGCTCAATTCAGCGGTAATCACGGCTAATTGTTTCGATTGCTGCGAAAATTGGATCATCGCGTCATTCGCCAGTTCAACCGAGTGCAAGACTTGTTCGCTCGCGCCCTGCTGCTGCTGCGTGGCAGTGGCAATCCGTTGCGCGGATTCAGTGGTTAATTGCACCATATCAAAAATCTGCTGTAACGCGACTCCGGCCTGTTGCGCCAAATCCATCCCGTGCGACACCGTTTTCATTTCCTCTTCCGTCGCCAGCACTAAGGCGCGGGACATGCCTTGAATGTCCTGGATCACCTCTTTAATGTCTTCGGTCGATTCGAAGACCTCTTCCGCTAAACGCTTAATTTCCAGCGCAACCACGCCGAAACCTTTCCCGTCTTCTTTGGAGCGCGCCGCTTCGATGGTGGCGTTAAAGGCGATGAGTTTGGTATCTTCGATAATCTGATCAATCGTCTTGATGACATCTGTAATGTGAGTCGATTGCTTATTCAGCGCCATAATCGTATTGGCGCTCACCTGGGCGGAATGCTGAATATCCGTCATGCTTTTCACCACATCCAGCACCGCCGCCTGCCCTTGCTCCGTCGTCTGCAACGTCTGATTCGCAATCTTCACCACTGCGCTGACATTTTGATTGATCTGCTGCACCGTCGTCACTAATTCGCGCACCGCTCTCCCCATTTCCTGCGAGGAGAGCACATGAGACGCCAACACATTCGATTGCGTTTTCGACGCGGAAAATGCGCTGCTGGACGCAGCAACGATTTGCTGTTTCGCCTCAAACAATTGATGTTTTAACACGGTCAGGCGGCGCAGCATTGCTGTCGCTGCCACGCAGAGCGCGTTCACGTCCTGACAATCCTCGGTGAGGTCGCTCTGCCCAATGTGCGCTGACGCGCTTTGCATGACGCGAATCCGATCTGCAATATCTGACAGCGGAATTCGAACCGCCGTCTCGTATCGTTTCCAGAGCAACACGCCAATCCCGGCCAGCATGAGGCCATCTGCAACAATGATCCCAGCATACAGCACGGCGCGGGGCATCAGCAGCGCGGCGTCTTCGCGAAGAACCTGTGAAAGCAACAAGATTTTCGCGCCAGTCGCCGCAAAGACAACTGCGCTGATGCTCGCCAGCAGGCGAACGGCAAATGATTGCGCTATGCAAGATGCGTTCTGCATGTTACACTTGAAACCTCCTGACAAGGTGGCGAAGTTGTTCGACCGAATCCATAAGAGCGACGGTGGCGTGCTGCATCTCGTCAAGCTTCATCGAATTTCCTTCTGACACGCCTTCTAACCGACGAATTTCATCGAACACGTCCTGGCTTCTGGCGTGCTGCGTGGTGGTTTTTTCGACAATTTTTTCGGCTTTTTCCGCAATGCCAAGAATCAATTCTCGCGCCGACGACATGCCCGATACCTGCTCGAAGGTCAGCGAATGGATATGCGCGCTCAGATCGGCAAGTTCATTCATAATCATCTCGACGACATTTTCATCTCGAACTTGCGCATCGGTCTGCGACGTAATCTCCTCTGCAAGGGAGGTCAGGGTTTCCACGTTTTTGAGAATCGCCTCGACTGCCACAACTTGCTGCGTGCTGGCGTGTTCGATAACCGTTGCAAGGTCTTCGACGGTGGCAATATTCTGGGCGACCATGCCGCTATGCGTTTCCTGTTCCTCGTTCGCAAAGGCGAGCTCTTTGATTTGTTCCACCGTCCTGCTCACGTTTTTGACAATCGTTTCTAAAGCGACATTGGCTTCATTCACCAAAAACGCCCCTTGCTGAATGCGTTTCGCGTTATTGTGAATATGTTTGGTAATTGCTTTCGAAGAATGTCCGACGCGCTCTGCCAACTGGCGGATTTCATCGGCCACCACCGCAAACCCGCGCCCGTGTTCTCCGGCGCGAGCGGCTTCAATGGCGGCATTTAACGCTAACAGATCGGTCTGCTCGGCGATGTCGCTGATGACCTCGATAATATCGGAAATCTGTTCGGAGCTTTCCGTAATCGCCTTCATGCCGTCAACGGTCTGATTCGCGGCTTGCTGCCCGTTCGAGGCGGCGACAAGCGCTTCTTCCGCAAGCACCACGGCTTCCTGCGCCTTTTTCCTGGCGTTCGAGGAAATCTGCGCCATATTCATGACCAGTCCGACCGCTTTTCGGGTGGATTCGACTTGATCATGCGTCGTTTGCGCCACTTCGCGGGCGGAATGGCTCATTTCCGTAACCGCCGAACTGACATCCACGACTAACGACGACGTGGTGAGCGAATGCTGAGACACCTGTTTCGAGATTTCGCTGAGCTTCTTGACGATGCGATGCGCGTTGCGAGCGCCTCGCAACTGCATCTCCGCTTTATCGGTATTTTTCTGAATCGAATTCACCAATTCTTCCGAATGCCGCGATGTTTCCGCCACCAACGCCGCCTGCTCGTTTGCGAACACGCGATTTTCTTCCGCCGCCTGAGAAATCATCGTCATCACATCGGCAACGGTGCGGATGGTTTCGGTCTGCTGCTGAATATTCGCGGACATCGTTTCCGCCGTTTCCCGGAGCGCTTTCGATGAGGTGCTGACATACTCCGTCGAGGTCATGATGCCGACGATCATCTCTTGAAGTTTGCTCAAAAACAGATTCAGGCTGGCGGCTAATTCTCCGATTTCTCCTGACGCATCTATATCCAGTCGGTGGGTGAGATTGCCGCCGCCTTCGACAATCCCTTTTACCATGCTCGTAAAATTCACGAGCGGGGCGGCAAATTTCCTTCCGACGTGCGACGAGAGGATCGGCGTCACAATCATGACGATGCTGATCCCGACAAACAGCAGCCAGATCACAATATCCATGATCGGCGCATTCATCGTCGTTTTCGGCAATCCGAACGTGACGACGCCGACAGGAGCGTTCTCGTTGTTTAACAAATCCATTTCTGCCACGTACAATTCGCGGGTTCGCGCCGTGCGAAGCGGAGTGGAGGAAAAGGAAAGAATCATGCTTTCCTGCGCGGCGGCGGAAGCGAATTCTGCGGTCTGGTTTAAGGGAGGGACGCCGAAAAGCGACTGCTGCCCGATCCGAATATCTAACGAAATGTGCCCCATCAAAGAGAGCTTGTTTATATGTTCATTGCTGATATATCGGGTAAAGGCGAGGAAGCCGACCACTACCGGGCGCGACAATTGCGCGTCAACATGCATGACCGGCGCGAACGCTTGCAAGCCAAGCCGCTGTTCCTGATAGACGTAATTCACGCGCAATTGCGTCTCCCCGTTTCTGAGCGCTTCTCTGACCATATCGCTTGCCAATCTCGACGCGGAGGCGATGCGCTGCGTCATTTCGTCGGCGGGCAAGGTCATCTGCCAATCGAGCGCGCGGCTTTCGGAAAACGTGGCGGAGAGCCATTCGAGAGGATTCGCGGCGGCAAGCGGCGGTTTGTGACGGATGACGATATTTCGCGAGTCTCCTGCGCCAGATTGATGCGCAACGGCAATGAGTTCCCCCTCAAGGTCAAAGGCGAAAATATGATCGAATACCGCAAGATCGGCATCAGCGCCTAATCGTTTGGCTAATTGTTGAAGCGCGGTCAGATAGGTCACGCCTAACGCCGACGCTTCAGATTTATAGCGCCCTAAGAACCAGAGTTCCTGGGCGAATTCAGGCGTATGCTGCACCACTTGCCCAACGCGCTCGGCATATCGCGCCTCTTCGGCAAACAGTTCGGCGTAAATAAATTTTGAAGCCTGCTCAAGCAGGGTGTTGGCATGATAGCCTGCTTTTGACAGCAGCACAATGGCAACTGCGAGGGACGAAAGCAGCGATGTCAGACACACGATGAGAATGCTGCTCCAGGTCAGTTTGGCTCGGAAGGTCACACGTCAAACCTCTTGTAGCTTCGTTTGTTCGGTTTTGTTGAGAATATTGTTAAAATCGAGCAAAATCAACAACTTATCGCCTAATTTGCTCACGCCGGTAATGTAATCGGCATCAATTTCCCCTGTGATAATGGACGGCGCCGGTTCAATCGTGTTCTGGGAAATCCGCAAGACCTGCGAGACGGCATCCACGATAAAGCCGGTAATCTTGCCGGAGACATCCACGACAATAATCCGAATTTTGCGCGGATCATCCGTGCCTTTGACATGCATGCGCTTGCGCAAATCCACAATCGGAATCACCTTGCCGCGCAGGTTGATGACCCCTTCGACAAAATGCGGCGCATTCGGCACGCGCGTAATCGGCTGCATGCGGATAATCTCCTGCACCATCAAAATATCCGCGCCGAATTCTTCTTCTCCGATAAAAAAACTGACGAGTTGAATCTCGCCGGAATCCTCCTGCTGGCGTTCTCCGGTATGGTAGCTGAAATAGTCATTATGTGTTTGCATACGCTCACAACGATGTCATGCGCGGTAGAACAGGCCGCTTTGCCCTGTCTATCGCACATTTATTCTTTATAATACACTAACGAATGTTGCAGTTTGACTAATTTGAAAATTTGAGAAATCCGATACAGCGATTCTGAATGCCCTAACAGCAGATAGCCGCCTTTCATCAGGCTGTCATAAAAAATGTTGATCGCCTTTTTGCACGATTCCACGTTAAAATAAATCAGCACATTTCGGCAGAAAATGCAGTCCACGTTCTGAAAGAGCGAGGCGTCGTGCTGCTCTATCAGATTGCCCTGCCGAAAATTGACCATTTTCCTGACGCGCTCGTTCAGGCGGTAATTGTCGCCTTCGCGGGTAAAATATTTCTGCACGTATTTTTCCGGCGTATCGCGCAGCGAGCGCGGCGTATAGAGTCCCTCGCGGGCTTTGGCAAGCATCTGCGTATTGACATCCGTGCCGACAATCAAAATTTTCCAGCGTTCGACGGAGGGGTGCATCTCTAACAACTGCATGGCAATCGTGTATGCCTCTTCGCCCGAAGAACAGCCGGCGCTCCAGATTTGCAAGTGCATTTGTCCCGCCGCCTGCTTCTGCTTCATCAAGGTGGGAATGATTTCTTCTTCGAATGATCGGAGCTGCGGCGCGTTTCTGAAAAAATAGGTTTCGGTGGTGGTCAGCAAATTCAGCAATTCAGTCAATTCCGCGTTACTGCGGTCATAGCGCAGCAGCCGATAATAATCTTTGACCTGCTGGCATCCCAGCAAATTCATGCGAGCATTCAACCGGCGGGAAAAATACTGGCGTTTCGTGGATTCGAAATACATCCCGCTTTTTTCCCAGATCAAATCGCGCAATAATTCGAAATCGTACTGCTCGTGCTGTTCCATATTCCTATAAGAAATCTAACGCATGTTGTAACGACGCTTGCAGCTCTTGATCGGCGGCATGTTGCGAAAGCTCGCGCAAAATCGGCAGCGCGGCGGCGACGGCAGGCACATGCGGCGAAATGGCAGCCAACGCTTCGATTGCCGCAATTTTGACCATCGTATCGTCATCGGCAAGCAAATGAATCAGGCTTTCGACCACAGCCGCGCCGACTTCAGGATGTCCGGGCAGCGACGGGATCAGTTCGGCGATATGCTGGCACGTCACGTATTGAACGCGCTGATGCGGATCATTCAGCAGCGGCAGCAGGGCATCAATCAGCGCCGACATCACCTGTTCCGGCAACGCACTCGTTTCAGCATCGCGGTGACGATTCGCCCAGGAGACAAACGATTGGATCGCCGCAATCCGCACCTGCACATCTTCATCATGAATCGCCCGCGCTAACGCGACCGAAATCTGCTCATCACACGCAGCAGAGACCGGGCAGGTGCGCAGCGCTTCGAGCGCCGCCACGCGCACCGCCGCAGATGAGTCTGCCAGAAAACGCATATACAAGGCGATTTCCCGCTCTCCGGCAATGCGATACAGGGTTCGCAGCACAGACGCGCGCGCCGTATCCGGGATCGCGCCCTGCGTCGGCACATTCAGCAGGTCGCGCAGCGCGGCAGATTTGGTCGCTGCCGATACGCCGCGCAGTTTGATTAAGGCGGCGGACGCGGCTTCCGAAACCGCCATTGCGTCATCCTGCACTAATCGCAGCAGCGCATCATACGCCATTGGCGCGCCGGTTTCGCCTAATGCTTCGGCGGCGCTCATGCGGCAGGCGTCGCTCGGATCATCCACTCCGTCAGCAAGCCGCTGAATCGCGAACGCGCACAGGCGACCGCGCTCATCGTCAGATTGAAGCGTTGCCGCCATATCGGGCAGCGCCCCTAAAATTTTGCCAATCGCAATGGCGGCTTCCGCGCGGATTTCATCCGCAATTTGTTCGTCAAGCGCTTGAGTCAGTCCATCCAGCGCATATTCAGATTTCGATTCGCCTAACATGCGGAGCATCGGCAGCCTGGCCAGCGAAAGCTGCTCGTCATATTCCGCCACGTCGCGCTGGAATGACGGGAGCAGCCGCGCAAACATCTGGGATAGCGCTTGCACGCCCGGCTCGCCGATTCGGACTAACGCTGACGCGGATTTGGCGATAATTTTCGCGTCGTGATGCTCAAGCAGGCCACGCAGATGCGGAACAGCGGCGGCTAACCGCAAATGGCCGACTAATGAAATCGCGCTGCGCACGACATCAAGATTATCGTTAGAGAGGAGGCGGATAAACAGTTCTCCGACGCCGGCAGCGCTCACCTCTTGATAGACCTGTTCGCCCTGTTTCTCGGCTAAGAGAACAATCGCTTGCGCGGCTGACGAGGCAAACATCGGGTTGGAGCGCAAGATCGAAAGAATATATGGCAGTACGCGCTCGTCGTCAAAATTTCCCATCGCTTTGATCAGCGTATATAACACGATGGGGTCTTCGGTTTCGGGAAAATGAATGAACGGCTCAACTGCCCGCGCATCGCCGATTTTCCCAAGCGCTTCGGCGGCGATACACTTCATCCAAGTATCAGGGTGATGCAGCGAGCGGATCAGATAGGGGACAGCTTCGGGATTGCCGATATTTCCCAGGGCTTCTCCGGCAGAAATCGCGACATTCACATGCGGGTCTTTCAGCAAATCGATAAGATCGTAAATCGCGTCGGCGTACTGCAATCGTCCAAGAATATCACACGCAAATTTGCGAATATCATGATCGCGGCTTTCCAGCAATGGCAGGATATATTCGACGGCGTCAAGGCCGATGCGGCTCAAAATTTCAATCGCATAATTCAGCACGGTTGGCGATTCATGCGACAGGCAGGGAATCAAGGCCGCCACAACATCTGCGCCGCCAAGCGAAATCAGCGTGGCTTCCGCCGCTTCTCTGACCGCAATATGCGCGTCATCCAGCGCGGCAATCAGCGCGTCCACGACTTCGCGCCGTTCTGATGGCATCTCGGCGTCTTTCAGGGCAAGAATGCTCTGACGGCGCGTATCCACATCCACATCGCGCATCTGGCGAATGAGCGCGTGTACATCATGTTTCTCCATAGTTCCACTCATTTCTATGTATTCAGGAACATTTTAACATATTTGACCATTTTTTTGGGTTCTGTCGGCTTAATCAAAAACAGATTGGCCCCCGCCTCAAACCCTTTTTTCTTATCAGCGGCTTCTTCCTCAGTCGTAATAATAATAATCGGCACGTCTCGATAATTCTCTTTTTTTCGAATTTCTCTGATTAAGTCATAGCCGTGCATTCTCGGCATGTTAATATCCGCAATAATCGTATCGAATTGATGCGCCTCGACTTTTTCCAGTCCTTCCACCCCATTTCCGGCGGTTTGCACCTCAAACCCTTCCGTTTCTAACAAAAAGCATAACGAGTTTCGAATGACTGCGGAATCATCCACAATCAGCACCGATTTTGCCATAAGATTCTCTCCATCATCACAATTTTTTGCCAGCGACAGGCGTTACGTTGAGTTTTTCTGGCGTCATTATCGCAATAAAGCGTTGCATACGCCGTGAAATTTGTCAACATTTATCAATCGGCGCAGGTGAGAAGTCAGCGTTTTTTGCAGCAGCATTCTTTTTATAATATCATCATATTAACATATTCATATCGTGATATATTATAAAT
>CAZMEO010000051.1:0-11318 GCA_964565315.1 uncultured Candidatus Moduliflexus sp.
TGATGATATGTCACCGCTTTTAGTTCGGTTTTGAAATCATGCCGCTGTTTGTCGAGCGGTTCGCCGCGAATTACGGCATTCAGCTTGCCGGTTTCCAAAGAACGGATGTCGAACTCGCGATAGACTTCGCCCTCGACGGCGCAGAGATAGAGCAAGCCGCGCAGCCAGTTCATCAGAAGGAGTTCGTCATCATCGCCCACAATAGACAATTCGCGTTCCTGAATCGGTTGAACCCGCGCAATGTCAACAATGGAATCAAACAGCGCGTAAGCGGCGTTGCAAAAGAGTTCTTCCAGCGTCGCGCCGTAAATATTCATGCCAATATCGGCAGTATGGTCAAATTCGGTATAAGGGCGGTTCATCATGTCGATCATATAATCTATATGGAGAGCAAACGAAATTGTTCGAGTGGCTGCTTGCGGGAGCGTGAAATCAGAGCTATTGATACGCCGATTTATGCAAACAGCCCGGCAACAGGCGCGTCGCAGCTTGGGCATTTGCCCTGCGCCATCAGATTTTCCAACACGAAAAAGCCGGAGCGCTGAATCAGATGCGCTCCGCAGGCGTGGCAGATGGTCGCGGACGTGGAATCGCTGCGAAGGTTGCCGCTATACACATGATGCAGGCCGACTTCTTTGCCAATGTCAACGGCGCGGTAGATGATGCCCGGCGAGGTTGACGGCAAGTGCGCCATTTTATATTGAGGATAAAACGCGCTGACATGCCAGGGAATCGCGGGGTTGACGCTGACAAGAAATTCGGCAATGGCGCGAAGTTCGGTTTCTGAGTCATTGTGGGTCGGAATGATCAGCGTTGTGACTTCAACCCAGACGCCAATCTCATTCATCCGGCGGATTGTCTCTTTGACCGGCTCTAATTTGCCGCCGCAGACTTTACGATATTTCGCTTCGTTATAGCCTTTCAAATCCACGTTGGCAGCGTCAAGATACGGGCGAATCGCATCCAGCGCTTCCGCTGTCATATACCCATTCGTGACAAAGACATTTTTCAATCCTTTTTTCCGGGCAAGCTGCGCCGTCTCATACGCGAGTTCGAAGTAAATCGTCGGCTCGGTATAGGTGTAGGCGATAGACTGGCAGCGATTTCTGAGAGCGGCGGTCACAATCTCTTCCGGCGTAACCGGAACGCCGGAAATCGCGCGCGAATGTCTTTTGGGAATCTGCGAAATCTCGTGGTTCTGGCAGTTCAGACAGTGGAAATTACACCCGACCGTTGCAATTGAATACGACAGCGAGCCGGGCAGCACGTGATAGAGCGGTTTTTTTTCGATGGGATCAACATGCTGGGCGACGATCTTATCGTACACAAGCGTGTAGAGCGTGCCATTTTCGTTGACACGGACGCCGCAGACGCCTGCGCTGCCATCAGAAATGACGCAGCGGTGGGCGCAGAGTTGGCAGGCAACGGCGGCGTTCCCTTCTTTGCGATACAACATCGCTTCTTTCATCGGTTCGACGGATGATCTTTCTGAAAGTGCTCCAGGCGTTTTCTGACATCCGGGATCGCTTCCAGCAAGCCAAATAGAATATACGCCAATCCTATTGTAAAAAACGCGATTTCGTGATTCAACACGATAATAATCAGCAGCAGCGACGCCCCAACCATGAGTTTGAACGGACTTTTGCCTTTCAGTGTAACATGCTTCGCGCTGCGATACTGAATATTGCTGACCATGAGAATGCCCAACAGATAGACGAGAAGCGTGATTAACGGCAAATAGTGTTCTTTGATTTCTGCGACGTTTGAAAAGTGTTCGACAAAAACGACTGTTGCCGCAGCCATCCCGGCGGCACAGGGAATTGGCAGGCCGATAAACCGGTCGCTGCTGACCACGTCAACCAGCACGTTGAATCGCGCTAATCGCAATGCGCCGCAGACGACGAACAGAAATGCGCCTAACCAGCCGAGCCGTTCCAATGGCTTCAATATCCAGAGATACATCAGCAGTCCCGGCGCGAGGCCGAACGAAATCAAGTCCGCCAGCGAGTCGAATTCGACGCCGAAGCGACTGGTGGAGTTGGTGGCGCGGGCGACTTTTCCGTCGAACATATCGAAAAATGCGGCGACGAAAATCAGCGACGCTGCTTTCACGTATTCACCGTCAATCGACAGGATGATTGAAACGAATCCAAAAAAAATATTTCCGAGCGTGAACAAATTCGGAAGGATGTATATGAGTTTTACTGGCGGATTTTTGTGCATGGGCATGTTTACCGAAAAATGATGAAAAGGCCATCCATAAGAGTTCTTTTCGCATGTTTCAAGATGAATGCCTTGTGAAAGTTCACAACCTCCGCAAGGCCGCTGTTATCAGCTATTCTTGTATCCAGACATTTTTGACGGACGCAAAATCGCCGTCAGGATAGACAACAAAATCCTGGACACGCTCGTTCATGACAATAATATTATGCGGATACCACAAATAAATATAAGGCAGATCGTCTGCCAGAATCTTTTGCAACTCACTGTAAATTTTCTTGCGGCCTTCCACCGTTACTTCGTGCCGTCCCTGCTCTAAGATCTCGTCAACTTTCGGGTTCTTGTAGTACCCGCGATTGCGTCCGTCCGGCGGCATCATCTGGGAGTGGAAGATTGAATACAGAATATCCGGTTCCGTGATGCCGACCCAACGCAGCGTGAATATCTGGAAATTTCCGGCTTTGATGTCTTCGTAAAATTTTGCCCATTCATACGTTTGAATTTCGGAAATCTCCACGCCGATCTGCTTGAATTGATCTTGCAGCACTTCGCCTAAATGGATGCGCAGCCCGGCAGTCGAAGTCTTATAGGAAATTTTAAAGCGCGGCTGCGGCCCGTCGCCGTCAGGATCGGGATACCCGGCTTCATCTAACAGCGCTTTCGCTTTTTCGACATTGTAATCGTAGGTCGTGACATTCGGCTCGTATGCCCAGTTTGAAGGCGAAAGCAGGCCGGTCGCTAATGAGGCTTGCGCTTTCAGCAGATGTTCCACAATCGTGGTGCGATCAATCGCGTGCGCAATCGCCTGACGCACCTTGACGTTGCTTAAAATTGGGTCTTTCAGGTTGAAACCGAGGTAATAAATCACGCTGCTTTCGCTCTGCACGACCTTCAAGCCTTTCGTTTTTTCGGCAACCGCCACCATATCCGGCTGAATGGCGTTCTGCACCAAATCAATCCCGCCCTGCTTCAATTCCAAAAAGCGCACGGTGTCGTCAGGAATGATCTTTAACACGACTTTTTTGAGTTTCGGAGCACCTTCGAAATAGTCGGGATTCGCTTCAAAGACCATCTGCTGATCCGGCATCCATTCCGTCAATTTGAATGCGCCCGTCCCGATGAGCGAGGAGGTAAATTGCTTGCCTTCCTGCGCTTCCGTCGCTTTTTTCGAAAGAATCGGCTGCGTCATTTCCACCAAAAACGGCGAATAGACTTCTTTGAGCGTGAATTTGATCGTATAAGGATCAAGAATTTCGATGCGTTTGACTTTTTCGTAAGCCGCCGCTTTTGGAGATTTCAAGTCGGGATTCATAATGGATTCGATGGTGAATTTGACATCTTCGGCGGTGAACTCCGAGCCATCGTGAAATTTGACCCCTTTGCGGAGCGAAAAGACGTAGGTTGTATCGTCTGGTGTCTCCCATTTTTCGGCTAAATCTGGGATCAGGTTTGAAAGCGTGTCTTTCTTGACCAGTCCGTTCGTTGCCAGTTGATACGCTCTGAACGAGTTGACATCCGTTCCCAGTCGCGGATCGATGTTCGTGGGGTTGCTTTCCAACGCAAGTGTCAGCACCTGTTCCGCCCATGCGTTTGAGGAAATCGCGAGCGCAAGGCCGAGCGCCGCAGCTATTGTTCTCATCTTCGACCATCTGAATCGTTGCATAATGTCCTCCCAGTAGTAGATTGCTATTCCTGTCCTGTCCTGAATCGTTCGTCTAATTGCGCCGTCGTGACTAAAATATCGCGCGGGCGGCTTCCTTTGAACGTGCTGATAATGCCGTCCCGCTCCATCAAATCAATCATTCGCGCCGCCTTGCTGTGGCCGATTTTGAATGACCGGCGCAGCAACGAAATCGAGGCTTCGCCGTTTTTGACGACGATATAGGCCGCTTTTTTATACAATTCGGCGTCATCCTCTTCCGGGGCGTCCCCCTCGGCATGAAAATTCAACACCGTTTGATCGTAATTGGGTTTCCCCATCTTTTTCAAATACGTGGTCAAGCGCTTGATTTCTTTTTCTGTTAAAAACGCTCCATGCAGCCGCCGCAAAAATGATGTACCAGGGAGCAAAAAGAGCATATCGCCGTCGCCTAACAGCAGTTCCGCGCCGTTGGCGTCTAAAATCGTGCGGGAATCCACTTTTGAGGACACGCGAAACGACATCCGCGCCGGGAAATTGGCTTTGATCACGCCAGTGATGACATCCACCGACGGGCGCTGCGTGGCTAAAATCAGGTGAATTCCGACCGCGCGCGCCATCTGCGCCAACCGCGTAATCGGCTTTTCGACGCCGGAAGCCACCATCATCAAATCCGCTAATTCATCAACAATAATCACGATATACGGCAGCGGAGCTTCTGTTTTCGCACCCGCGTCTTTGCTTTTTTGTCCGTCGCGAATCGCTTCGTTATATTGCGCGATGTTTCGCACGCCTTTTTGCGCGAGAATGCCATAGCGCCGCGTCATTTCTTCGGTCGCCCAGCCGAGCGCATTCGACGCAAGCTGCGGGTCTTTCACCACCGGAATCAGCAAATGCGGAATCGTGTCATAGACGCCGAGTTCCAGCATTTTCGGGTCAACCATGATGAAGCGGACTTCTTCCGGCGTCGAATGAAAGAGAATGCTGCAAATGAGCGCATTGAGGCAAACGCTTTTGCCCGAACCGGTTGCCCCGGCAATCAACAAATGCGGCATCTTTCCCAGATCGGCGAAATATGGATGCCCGCCAATGTCTTTGCCGACCGCTAACACCAATTTCGACGGATGATTCGCAAAGGTATTGGTTTCAATCAGGTCGCGCAAATAGACCGTTTCGCGGGTTTTGTTCGGCACTTCGATCCCCACCACGTCTTTGCCCGGCACAGGCGCGACAATGCGGATCGATTCGGCTTTCAAGCCTAAGGCCAAATCGTCGGAGAGATTGACGATGCGGCTGACTTTCACGCCGGGCGCGGGCTGCACTTCATAGCGCGTGATGACCGGCCCCGGCATGACGCCGACGACCTGGCCTTCGATGCCGAAGTCCGCGAGCTTTTCTTCTAACACTTTCGAGTTTGTCAGCAGGCTTTGTTTCGTTCCAGCATGTTGTTTTTCCGCTGGCGGTGAATCTAAAAGCGAGGCTGGCGGCAACTGATAGACCAATTTCTGTCCAAGTGGCAGCGCCTCTTGTTCAGGCTCGGCGTTGGATTCTGTCAATTTTTTGCGAAACAGGTTCGGCAGCGACTTGCGTTTGGCCGGGAGCGGGAGTTCCTTTTTTTCTTGCGACGGATTGGACTGCGGCGTAATGATTTCCGGCATGCGTACCGTTGTCGGCTGCTCATCAAGCATTGGAATCTCCGGCTTTTCAGGAAGTAAAAGATGGCGGAGAAAGTGGATATTGAGCAGGAATCCGGCGATAATCAAGCCGGTAATCAGGACTGTGATGCTGCCGAATACCTTCAAATAGCCTAATAGCAGCGATGCAAGCGCCGCGCCAAGAAATCCGCCGGGCGAAAATTCAGTCGCCGCGCCAAGCGTCGGCAGGCTGAAGAGGCCGCATAAACAAAGCACGCTAAGCGAAACGCCCGCCAGATTGCCATAGCTTGCCGCTCGCGGCGTCGGCTGGAAGCGGTCAATGCTGATAAGCAGCGTCAGCAGCGGAAACATGTACGCCACCACGCCGAAAAATCGCAGCAGTACGCTGGCAAGCATCGCGCCGACGACTCCAGCGATATTTTGCGTCGCGCCCTGATCTGAGAGCGAAGATGCGTCGTCCCCCTGATACGTCAATAAACTGACTAACAGAAACAGCGTCAGCGCTCCGAAAAGAATCCCCTGAATCTTATAATGGGCATTGACAGGAGGCAGCGCCGCCATGTCGGCATCAGCGGCACGCGGCGTTTTTTTCTCTTTCGCCGATCCCATTGCGCGTTCGATTATGCGGGAGACGCGGCGCGGTTTGGTCTGCGGCGATTTCGAAGACGGCGGTTTCTTGTCTTTTTTTTCTTGTTTGTCCTGTTTTGCCATAAAACGCTATTTTTGAGCGTCGGATTGCTCGTCTTCCGCGTGTTCCCCTTTTTGCACGCGGAAATCCTCGAATGGCGCTAATCGCCCTAATTCCTGATTGGTCGTGTCGTCAATATGGAAAATTTTCGCATCTGTCGGCGGCGCAAACGTGAAGAGCGTCGAATCAATTGCCTGATTGACGTCCATCTCGCGATAGGCAATAGAAACGCGCACCTTATCAATCGGGCGCTCGATGTCAATCTTCGCCGGGAGCGGATAGCCGCCCTGCTCGCCGCGATAGTCGTCGAAGCGCACGTTCAGCACCATTTCGCCGTTTGTCAGCATGTATTCCTGCACCTGCGACACCATGCGATATTGCGTATCGTACCAGATGCGCTGGACAACGTTTTTCTGGAACGACATCCGCTCAAGGTAGTGATAGCGGCCTTCCTGAATGGCGACGCCCCATTCGGACGTGACATCATCGAGTTTCGGCGGATTGCCGGAAAGCACGAGCAGGAAATCTTCGACCGACAGATTGACTCCGCCTAATTTGAAAAGGTTTTCACGCGAGGCCACGCCGCGATATTCAAGATTCTGCTTTTTCGCGTAGAGCGAAAGCATTTGCGCGTCGGAGGTGAAAAAAATCGCGGGTTGATCGAACGGCCCTAAAATTTCAAGCCGGAATCTATCCGGTGTTTCGACGACGAACGCTTGCGTAAATTTATAGCGCTCCTCCCAGTTTTCGATCTGCACTTTGCCGAGACCGGACAACGATTGAAAATGCGCCGTCCGCTCTGCAATCGCCTGAGACACCTGTTCGGCGGTCATCGTGGTAAACTCCGCGCCAACAGGCTGTAACATGTCAGGGAGTTTCGGCGGCTTCGCGCAGCCGCTCAAGATAAATATCACATAAACGAACAACAACGAACGATAAAATTTTTTCATGTAATATACCTAATAGGAGTGTCAAATCTTGATTTGACAGGCGCAACCAAAATTTCGCACTCCTAAAAACTCAGGGTTATTGACCGTTCTGCTGCGTTGGCTGCGAATTCGACGGATGGTGATTGCTGGCGGATTTTATCTTAGAATTGACCTCCTCCAGTTTCTTCTGCACCTCGTCTTTTTTCTCTAATTCCAACGATTTTTGATAATGTTCTGCCGCTTTTTCGAAATCTTCTTTTTTGCTGTAGGCGTCGCCTAAATGCTCGTGAATCGTCGGATCGCTGGCTAACAGCGTGGCGGCGCGTTCCAATTCCCGAATCGCGTCGTCAAGCATGCCTTTTTGATAATAGACCCAGCCGAGGCTATCCACGAACGCGCCATTCTCCGGCTCGAACGAGAGCGCTTTCTGTACCATGTTCAGCGCCTCATCCAGGCGAATCCCCTTTTCGGCCAGCATGTAGCCGATGTAATTGTAAGCGTTGGCGTAGTCTTCCTGCAATTCGATGACGTGCTGAAACGCGGCGAGCGCCTGATCGAATTCGCCCAGCCGCTCTAAGGCCGCGCCGCGATAAAAATTGAGCGCCACATGCGTCGCGTCTTTTTGCAAGCCTTCTTCGAATGCGGTCAATGCGGAACGATAATCTTTGCGTTCATTATACGCAAAGCCCAAAAAGAGGTACACTTCCGGTTCATCCGGGAACATCTCGCGATTTTCCTGAAACACGCGAAGCGCCTCGTCATTATAGTCTAAACGGTCGAGCAGCAGGCCGATCCGCATTCGCGCTTCATACGATTTAGAATCAAGTTCGAAGACCGTGCGCCAGCAACTTAACGCCTCTTCGTATTGTTCAGTGCGTTCAAGGCTCAACGCAAGATAGGTCAGCGCGTCAATGCTTTTCGGATGCGTGTCGATGTATGGGCGAAGAATCGTGATCACTTCGTCGTATTGCTTCAATTCATAGCGAAGAATCGCTGCCTGCAAATCGTAGCGGTCGTTGCCGGGGTCGCGCTCCCGCAGCATCTCGACATACTGCGACGCGTCTTCATACTGTTCTAAGTAAAGGTGAATTTTGAAGATTTGTTCGATGAGCCGGTCTTCGTCAGGATTCATGCTCAACATGATTTTGTATGTGTTCAGCGCGTTGGCGTAATCTTGCTGCAACTCGTAGGCTAAGGCTAATCCAGCGTAAGTTTGATAATCTTCCGGGTTGAATTCCAATGCCCGCTGAAAGTACTCGACCGCCTTTTGATACTCCTTCAGTTCCAAATACACCTTGCCGATATGATAGATGGCGCTGACGGAATTTGGTTGCGCGGCGAGGAGTTTTTGCAGCGTATCCAGCACGCGCTGCTTATCTTCCAGGCGGCTGTAAATGTCGGCTAAAAAGACGTATCCATCGAGTTCTTGCGGGTCGGTTTCGATGACTTTTTGATAGGTTGCGGCGGCGTCCTCATATTTTTTCTGGATGGTTTGAATGCTTCCTAAAATCATCAACGCATCAATGGAAGCGGGCTGCTGCGCCAGCACCTCTTGAGCCAGCGTTTCGGCGTCCTGTTCCTGGCCGTTGCTGAGAAAGAGCCTGGCAAGCTCGATTCGCAAGAATTGCGAGGTGGGATCGATTTGCAGCGCGCGTTGATAAAATCCGACAGCCTCGTCGAAAAAATTCGAATCAATCGCTAAATTGCCTAATTGATAATAAAAATAGGCGGTCGGCGTGGCAATCTGGCTTGGCAGAATGTCGATCACGTCGTCTGCGTCTTCTGTCTGGATGTCTTCCGGCGTATTCAGAATATCGGGGTGTTCAATGGTGGCGCAGGAAGCCAGCAAAAAGACGATCCACCACGTCGTCAGGCTCGCAACATGTTTCAGGCAACGTTTCATGCGGTATTCCTTACAATCTGCTGTCCTTCACAGCCGTCATGTCTCCCAGAAGAAAACGTGTTTAACATAAGCCAAGAATTTCAATCTACAAAATGAGAGCGTGATGATTTCGTCAAGACTTTTCCATCCCATCAAAAGAAGATTACTCTTTCATCGGGAGAATGTCAAGAAAATAGACCGTCTGACGTGTCAGGCACTTCCTAAGCGTCTGACACGTTATTCTGGAAGGATTTTTGACCGCTGCTCACGCAAACTGGCGGTGTTCCTGCGTGTCGGCAAAGAGCGCGGCGTAGAGCCGCTGCCGCTGTTCATCGGTCAACGCCTGTTTGTCGTTCAGGATTTTGCTGAACACGCTTGCGGAAATGCCCGCTTGCGCTGCGATTTCGGCCTGCGTCAGGCCAGGCTGCTCCTGTTTGCGCAGAGCGAATTGTTCGCGAATCATCGCTGTAGTCAGGTCTTGCGGGCGCAGCCCTTTGAACGCAAGATGCGCGGCTTTGCGGCGATGTTCGGCGAATGAAATGACTTCCGGCGCAGGCTGCGGCGCGTGTGCTTCCTCGTTCGGCGGCTCACTGATGGCGATGTCCGGCTCTTGCCCCGATTGGCACATGAGTCGCACAATTGTTTCCATGTCGGATTTGGCGCAGCGCGGGATCGTCACGCGCTGCGGCGGCGAAAAATCGGTGGCGAGAATCGCGTCGCCGGGCTGCTGCAATGCCTTCACCAATTGCTTTTCCTGGCGGTCTTCCAGCAGCAATTCGGCCTGCGACGGCCTGGTTTTGTGAATCAGCATCGAATTCATGCAACTGCGAATGTCCGCCCGGCCTTTGAAATACCGCGCCGTCCATTTCGGCGAACTGCCGAAAAAGGTGATATTGGCTTTGCGCGTTTCTTCGGTGCAGCGCTCTAACAGGCGGATGAGTTCGCCGAAACAATCCATTTTCGCAAATCGCGCCAATTCATCAATCACGAACAAGATGCCCGGTTCGCTCGGCTCTTCGCCTGCTAATCGCCGGTCAAGCCGCTGTGTCAGGTTTCGAATCAGCGTCGGCGTCTCGAACGGATTGACGAGATGCACGCGGCCTGTCGCGGTCAGCGGGCGGATAAGCGCCGAAAGGCTTTCCGGGTGCTGCTGGTGCGGATCGAGGATGTACGCGTGAACGCTGTATGCGAAGACACTGGACGCGATCAAATACGCTGTGGACGAAGTTTTGCCGCTTCCCTGCCAGCCCGCAATCGCCAACGATTTCAAATCGCGCAGCTCCCGCGTTTGCGCCTGTCCATCAGCATATCCGAGCAGCAGCGGCTTGCCAGGCGCAATCGTCCCGTTGGCAAGCAATTCCGCAAATGTTGGCGTGATCGCCGCTGAAATCGCAGCCGGAAGCGTCTGCTGCGGTTCGCCGCGCCAGAATCGCCCGCCCGCGCCATTATGCGCAAGCGCTCGCGTGTAGTTCGCGGCATCTTCAAGCATCTGGCGTGAAATCTGGTAGGCTTTTTCGTGCGAATCGCTGGCCGCGCCTTCGATTTCGGCGAGCGACAAATTGAGCGCAATCGGATAGATGCGCGGCAAATCCTGATATCGAACCGGAATCGCGCTCTGCTCGCCGATCCGCAACGTGAAGACCGACGCGGCTTTGACTTTAGAACGAGCAATTCCGGTCGCCAGAATCAGCAACGCGAGATTGATTGAGCCAATCATGCTCAGCGTTCCATAAAATTTTAACGCATCGTTTCGTTGTAATGTTCGGCGCTGCAATTCAAACCGTTCAATCAGCACGTGTTCTTGCGCCTCTCGCACAAGAGGGGAGCGCGAAAGCGACCGCTGCTGATTGGCGTGAATGATGACGGCGGTGATGATAATTACGAAGAGCAGGATCAGGCCGGAGAGACGTTGAATGCTCATAACAGCCACCTCCTCAGATTTGATGAAATAGTGGATTGATTTCGCTGATGATGTCTTCATTATTTTTTGATGCGGGCGATCTGTCAAGCGTAAAATGAAAAATAAAAGAAAATAAAAGGCGAATATAGTAAACACAGCAAACAAGGCTATTGGCCAGTATGAGTTCACCTGTCAGCAAAAACGTGCAAAAACACGACAAGATTTCTTGAAAATTTGCGTGAACAAGAAGTTTTTGCTTGACAAAAAATCTGAGGATTTCATAAAGGGAAATCATACAAGATGCGCGTGGGGATATAGCGCAGCTGGGAGCGCACCTGACTGGCAGTCAGGGGGTCACGAGTTCGAATCTCGTTATCTCCACCATTTTAAAGGCCGTTTTCCTTC